>JBDLQX010000102.1:0-12053 GCA_039800345.1 Pseudomonadota bacterium
AGGTAGACCTTGGAAATGATCTGCGGGCCCAGCAGCGCAATCGCGAAAATGCCGTAGAGCAGGCTTGGCTTGGCCTTGATAAACCGTTCATCTTGCAGAAAAAGCGTGGCCCCGCCAAAGATAACAATCAGCCCAAGGCTGATCCACTGCATCTTGTCGATGGGCATCTTTTTGAGCCGCATCGCCAGCATAAATACGATACTGGCAACAATGGCCAGCCCCGTGGCCACATAAATGTCTGTGAGCTTGTAGGCCGCGAAAAAGACAATCAGCGGCGCCCAGTCGGCAAGCAGTTTCATTTGCTGGGCTCGAAGCTTACGGATGCGGAATTCACGCAGTAGCGCAGGCCTGTGGGTGCAGGGCCGTCTTCAAAGACGTGACCTAGGTGGGCGTTGCATTGGGCACAGAGAATCTCAGTGCGCACCATGCCGTGGCTTAGGTCTCGGGTCTCACGTACCTGCTGATCGTCGAGGGCTTTGAAGTAGCTTGGCCAGCCGCAGCCAGCATCAAACTTATGCGACGAAGCGAATAAAGGCGTCTTGCAACAGACGCAGAGATACCGGCCCTCTGCCCAATGGTCCCAGTAGGCACCGGTAAAAGGGGGTTCGGTGTGCTTCTTTCGGGTCACCGCGTATTGCATATCGGTGAGCGCTGCGCGGTAGTCCGCATCTGGCTTTTCAAGAGGGGCAGTCATAGCGCTGAATTATGCCGCGGTTTTCGGCCAAGCCGCCCCAAGTCTTGCTATCGTTCGGGCCATGAGCGCTGCGTTCTCGCCCACGATTACCCCATTTTTGGCCCACCTTGGCCCGCACCATGCGTCGGCTGAGGCGGGCAGGGCCCGAATTGAACTTACGATGACCGACTGGCAGCGTAATGGGTTTGGCGTGGCCCATGGGGGCGTGCTCATGACCCTATTAGATGCCGTGATGGCCATGGCCGCTAAGTCTGCAGACCCAGAAGGGTACTGGGTTGTCACCATCGAAATGAAAACAAGCTTCCTTCGGCCGGCGAAGGGCGAACTGGTGGCCCTGGGCTTTTGCGATCATCGTTCCACCAGCATGTCGTTTTGTCGCGGAGAAATTCGTGATCCGCGCGACCGACTGCTCGCCCAGGCCATGGGCACCTACCGCCGCATGGTGGCGAAGGGCCTCGAGGTTAGAGCTTCGGGCGGTTCGGTGTCTGGGGACTAGTCGGCACAGGGTAGGGCAGTGGAACGGGCGTTGCGTTCGGGCCTTGGGCTGACCCGATGCGTAGGGGCTGCACAGCGGTCTGCCCAGCGCCTTCGGCCCAGGCATCGAGCGATATCGAGACAAGCCCATATCGCGTGCCATTCGCAGGATCATCCGCCACGGAAACGAGCGTACCACAGGGCTGCTCGGGGTCGGTGGGGGAGAAGACCGCGCCTCCCGGAGGGGTGAGTTCGGGCCCAGCAGGCCATGCGAGGCCGAACATGCGCCGGTTGAGCTTACCCAGATACTGGCTTCGTGCCACAACCTCCTGGCCCGGATAGCAGCCTTTCTTGAAGTCGACGCCCGACAGCAACTCAAGATTCACCATCTGCGGAACAAAGAGGTCTTGGGTCGCAGCCCAGATCCAGGGGGTACCCGAGCGCACATCCGCAAGGCGCCATCGGGCGTCTGCGGCGTTTTGGTCTTGCTCAGCTGGATATGGTGTCGGGGGGCTTTCTGCCCCCGATTCTCCTGCGGTAGCCGGAGAGACTCCATCGAGGCGCACCCGCAGGGCTCGCGGGCCGTGCTGCGGGCAGGCGGGCATGCCCAGCCAGAAGGTGTTGGCGTCGGGTTGCCGCAGCAGGCCGTCTGCGGGCGCATCCGCGTCATTCCAGATGCCAGCGATGTCTGCGGGCACCAAGGAGAGCCGCGCCTTGGCCCGCAATACAAACATGCCGAGCCGCTTGCAAATCGCAGGGGCGATCTCTGCTGGCAGCAGCAAAGCGTATGCGTCAGGCGCCATGCGCCAGGCCTGTGCGATGGCGAGGAGGCGGCCCTTGGCCGAGCAGTACCCAGTGAGCTGATGATGCTCGGGCCCGAGGCTGAGCAGGCTATTGGTGAGCTGGCCCTGGAGAAACGTCTGTGCGTCAGGGCCTTCTGCGACAATAACGGCAAACTGATTCAGATTTTCGACTGCATGCGTCAGCATAGAAAAAATAGTACCTCTCTGAGAATCACGACTTTTTCACTATAACCGTCTTGAAGCGACTTCTATCCGCGTTATTGCTCGTTCTGGTACTGACCGCAGGGGCTCTGGCCGCAGCGACCTGGGTCTGGTTTGACCGCACGGTGGCTCCGCAGGGTGCGGCAATTGAGGTTGTGGTTCCAGCTGGCAGCTCGGCCCGGTCGATCGGGCAGTTATTAGAAGACGCGGGGCTCGATGTCTCCGAAGACTCGTTCGCGCTTGCGACGCGTCTGCTTGGTGTTTCTCACCGGCTGCAGGCGGGGGTCTATTCCATTCCTGCGGGGAGCTCGTTTCTCGGGGTGGTACGGCAGGTCTCCCGTGGGGACGCGCTGCAAGAGCCGATCACCCTTATTGAGGGCTGGACGTTTGCGCAGATTCTGGCAGCGCTGCACAGCCACCCGCAGATTCGTGCGACCTTGCCGCGCGAGCCGGAGAAGGCGGCTGTGCTGCTTGCGCAGGAACTGGGCTACCCGGGTAGTCCGATTGAGGGCTGGATCTATCCCGATACCTACTTGTTTCATCGCGGCCAGACCGACATCTCGATTCTGACGCGGGCCTTTCGTCTGCAACAGCGGGTGTTGGAGGAGGCCTGGGCGAAGCGGTCTGCAGCTATTGCGTTAAAGACCCCGCAGGAGGCGCTTGCCCTGGCTTCGATCATAGAGAAGGAGACCCAGCATGGGCCTGATCGGCCGCGTGTTTCTGCGGTCTTTCACAATCGCCTTGCCCGCGGCATGCGCCTGCAGTCCGATCCGACCACGATCTATGGGCTCGGTGCGCGTTTTGATGGCAATCTGCGCCGCGACGACCTCCAGGATACCTCTCCCTACAACACATACCGGTGGGCTGGACTTCCGCCGAGCCCGATCGCGAACCCGGGGCGGCAGGCCATTCTTGCGGCTCTGAATCCTGCGTCAGAGCAGGCACTCTATTTTGTGGCCCAGGGCAACGGCCGGTCCTATTTCAGTGAGACCCTCGATCGCCACAATTGGGCGGTGAACTATTTCCAGCGTCGAATTGGGCCTCCGCCACCGGACGGGGTCTAGGAGAAGCTATGGCCGGTCGGTTTCTGGTTCTCGAAGGGATTGATGGTGCGGGCAAGAGCACGCACCTGGCCTTTATCTGCCAGTGGCTGCGAGACCGTGGCCATGTCGTGGTGCAGACCCGTGAGCCCGGCGGCAGCCCGCTGGCCGAAGACCTGCGGTCCATGGTGCTGCAGGGGCCCATGGATGCGCTTACCGAGCTTCTGCTGATCTTTGCCGCCCGGCGCGACCATCTGGTGAAGACCATCCGTCCCGCACTGGCGCGCGGCCATTGGGTGGTCTGTGACCGGTTTACCGACTCCACCCGCGCCTACCAAGGTGCGGGCCGCGGGCTCTCCAGCCCGCTCATTGAGACGCTTGCGAAAGAGGTGGAGCAGGGGGGGCAGGGCCCCGACTTTGTCTTCTACTTTGATCTCCCACCCGAGGAGGCCGCCCAACGACGCCGACAGCGATCAAGCGGCCAACTGCTCACGGAGGATCGTTTTGATGTCGAAGACCTGGCCTTCTTCGGTCGCGTGCGTGCCGGGTACCAGGCGGCTGCGGCCCAACGGTCGGGTGCCTGTCAGTGGATTGATGCCCGTGAGACGATTGGGCAGATTCAGTCCCGTTTAGACAAGACCTTGTTATCCCTTGATCAATAGAGAACTCTCCTGGTTTTCGGCCTGGTGGCAACAGTCTGCGAGCCTGCGTAGTCGTCCTGCGACGGCAAGCCTCTTGGTCGCGCCGCCGGCCATGCGGGTCGATCAGTTTGGGCTCGAACTGATCGCGGCAGACCTCTGCCAGAGCCCCCTGCCGGATGCCTCCGCCTGTGGCCAGTGTGCGAGTTGTCGCTGGGTGCAGGAGCAGCAGCATCCAGATTTTCGCTGGCTGCGGCCTGCGGCCGATGAGGCCGAGGAGGCCGAGGCCGACGCCGCGAGCGGGGGCGAGACCGAGCAAGACAGCGGCGGTGGGGGAGGCGCAGGGAAAAAGCCCAGCCGCACGCTGCGCATTGATCAGATTCGGGCGCTCCTAGACTTCAGCCAGCTGAGTTCGCACCGCGGGGGCAGTCGTTGGGCGCTGATTGGCCCGATTGAGTCGCTGCATTACGCTGCGGCCAATGCCTTGCTTAAAGGGCTTGAAGAGCCCCATCCGTCGATGCGGTTTGTGCTCTACGGGGAGCGGCTGCAGGGCGTTCCTCCCACCATTCTGTCGCGGTGTCGGCGCCTGTCGCTTACGGTGGATGCCACCACGGCCTCCGCCCAGAGGCTTGCCCAGCTGCAGGCGAGTACCTGGCTGCTGCCTCTGCTACGACAGCCGCGGGTGCAGCCTTCGGTCTGGGCCCAGACCGCGGGAAAGACCCTCCCGCAGGAGGTCTTAGACCTGCTCGGGCTCTGGCTTGTCGATCTGTCGCGTGTGAGTCATGGGCTGAGCCCCCTACGGTTTCCGGATGAAGAGGGTGCGTTTACAGCGCTAAGCCGTCCGATACGGGCGCATCCGGAGGGGTTACAGCGGCTTTCTCGTGGTCTGGCGCAGATGCAGCAGCATGCCCGCGTGGCAGACCATCCGTTAAACCCTCAGCTCTTCTATGAGACCATCTTCGAGGACCTGCGGCAGGCGTTGGTCCAAGACCCATAGCGGATTCGCGTTAGGCGCGTGCCGCATTCCATTCCTTATTCCGGAGTACTTGCGTGAGTCACCCTGCATTGGAGTTTGCCGATTCCCATTGCCATCTGAACTACGAAGGCCTCGCGGGCCGCGCGGATGAGATTGTGCAGGCGATGCGGGCTGCGGGGGTGACCCGCGCGCTGAATATCTGCACCACCATGGAAGAGGCGCAGACCGTGTTGGAACAGGCACGAGGCTATGAACAGGTCTGGGCGTCGGTGGGCGTGCATCCCGATTACGACGAGGTGGCAGCCGAACCCACCGTAGACGACCTGATACACCATGCGCAGGATGCCAAGATCGTCGCTATTGGAGAGACGGGGCTCGATTACTACCGCCTACAGGGCGATCTCGAATGGCAGCGCGCGCGTTTTCGCACACACATTCGGGCGGCACGCGAACTTGGGCTTCCCCTCATTATTCATACGCGATCAGCCCCCGAAGACACGCTGCGTATTCTTCGTGAAGAAAAAGCCGACGCGGTGGGGGGGGTGATGCATTGTTTTACCGAGAGCCTGGCGGTCGCGCGGGAGGCCATTGATCTGGGCTTTTTAATTTCGCTTTCGGGAATCGTCACATTTAAAAATGCACATCAGGTGCATGAGGTGGCGACCCAGGTATCGCTGGACCATCTCATGATCGAAACGGATGCACCGTTTCTGGCCCCGGTTCCGCATCGGGGTAAGGTCAATGAGCCCGCCTGGGTGGTGCATGTGGCGGCTCGTGTTGCAGCGCTTAAGGGGGTATCTGTGGCGGAAGTCGCCAAGGCAACGACTGAGAACTTTGTGCGATTTGTGTCACGCCGAGGCGGTCAGTTGTCACAGCTTGCTGTTTGAGCGTGTTGCATTGGGTTGGCCGGGGCTTTTGTGCGAATGGTTTCCTGCTTAGCTAACGTCGCATAATGTTTATTATGTAAACTATGCGGCAGAGAGAAAAGCCCGCCCTCGATCTCCCTCCCGAGGAACGGGCTCCCTTTCCCGCTATCGGCTCTCGTCCTTGGCCCTGGTTCTTGCTAATGTACTGCGCACGCAGTGGGGGTGCTACAGACCTCCGCCGAACCAGCGTTGCCCATCGGCGTTACAGCCGCTCAAAAATCACCGCAATTCCCTGGCCGCCACCAATACACATGGTGGTGAGTCCATATTTGCCCTTAACGCGGTGGAGTTCATGAATGCACTTGGTGGCGATGATCGAGCCCGTGGCGCCTACTGGGTGGCCCAGCGCGATTGCCCCCCCATTGACGTTGACCTTGGCAGGATCGAGACCCAGCACCTTTGTTACCGTGAGCGCCTGGGCTGCAAAGGCCTCGTTCGACTCGATGACATCGAGTTGGTCGATCTTGAGGCCCGCGCGCTGCAGGGCAATGGTGGTGGCGGGAATGGGGCCCTCCCCCATGATCTCGTTGGGTACACCGGCCACCGCATAACTGACGACGCGGGCTAAGGGCGTGCATCCTGCCTTGGCGGCAGCGGCCGCCTCGCCGAGTACGAGAAAGGCCGCGGCATCGTTAATACCCGAGGCGTTGCCGGCCGTGACCGAGCCGTCTTTCTTGAATGCGGGCTTCATCTTTGCGAGCGCCTCCATGGTGGTCGCGCGGGGGTGCTCGTCGGTATCAAAGATGACATCTCCTTTTTTGCCACTGAGGGTAATCGGTGCGATCTGGCCCTTGAATCGCCCCTCGGCGATCGCCTTTGCGGCCCGATTCTGTGACTCCAACGCAAAGGCGTCCTGCATCTCACGAGTAAGGCTGTGCTTGGTAGCGAGGTTTTCTGCGGTGATGCCCATATGACCGACTCCGAAGGGGTCGGTGAGGGTGGCCACCATCATGTCTATCATCTTGGTGTCGCCCATGCGGGCGCCCGAACGCATCGCAGGGCTTAGGTACCCTCCCCGGCTCATGACTTCCACCCCACCCCCGACGCCAAAGTCGCTGTCGCCTAAGAGAATGTTCTGGCTGGTGGAGACAACGGCCTGAAGCGCCGATCCACAGAGCCGGTTTATGGTGAGAGCGACCGAACTCATGGGCAGACCCGCCTGAATACTGGCCACCCGGGATACATAGGGCGATCGTGACTCGGTGGGAATACAGTTGCCCACCACGGTGTAGTTGATCTGCTCGGGGTTCACTTTGGATCGGGCGATGGCCTCTTTCATGACCAACCCGCCGAGTTCGCAGGGCTCAAGGCTCGCCAGGCTGCCGCCGAATCCGCCGACTGCAGAACGCACCGCACTTAATACCATCACTTCACGCATTGTCTTCTCCTCTCTGATTTACAAAAAATATTTGCGCTGAACAGAACCCTCTTAGGCCTTCACGATCACGGCCTCAAGGTCGTAGTCATCGCTGTCAACGATATCGACCGTGGCAAACCGCCCGACCCCAACCGGCACAGGATGCCGCGAGTTTGGGTCGGGGCGAATGCGCACCACACCGTCAATGTCGGGGGCATCGCCACAGGTACGGCCAATCAACACGCCCTCCTCTTCATCGACCCCATCGATCAACACCTGCGCCCGGCGTCCGACCCAGCGAGCAAGACGCTGCGCGGAGATGGGCTGCTGGTGCGCCATGACTTGGTCCGCCCGCTCCCGGCGCACTTCGGGCGCCAGTGCACCGGGTAGGTCGTTGGCTGTAGCGCCCTGCACGGGGCTATACGCAAAGCATCCGAGGCGATCGATCTGGGCCTCCGACAGGAACTGGAGCAGATCGTGAAATTCGGCCTCGGTCTCTCCCGGAAACCCTGCGATAAAGGTGCTGCGCACGGTGAGGTCGGGTACCGCCTTTCGCCATTGCTGAATACGTTCGAGATTCTTTTCTCCCGAGGCTGGGCGCTTCATACGCTTTAAGACATCGGGGTGGGCATGCTGAAACGGCACATCGAGATACGGGAGGACCTTTCCCTCGGCCATGAGCGGCAGAATCTCATCGATATGCGGATAGGGGTAGACATAGTGCAGTCTTACCCAGACGCCGAGCCGAGAGAGTTCTTCCACCAACTCGGTAAAGCGCGTGCGCACAGGCCGGCCGTCAACGAAATCGGTACGGTACTTCAGGTCAACGCCATAGGCGCTAGTATCTTGCGACACCACCAGGAGTTCTTGCACACCGGCCTTGACCAGGGCCTCGGCCTCGCGCATCACCTCTCCGATAGGTCGCGAAACGAGGTCGCCGCGCATCGAGGGAATGATGCAGAAGCTACAGCGGTGATTGCAGCCCTCAGAAATCTTTAGGTAGGCATAGTGGCCCGGTGTGAGCCGAATACCCTGTGGCGGTACGAGGTCGGTGAAGGGATCGTGCGGCTTTGGCAGATGCTGATGAATGGCCTGCATCACCTCGGCGGTGGCATGGGGCCCGGTGACCGCGAGTACCTTGGGGTGCACCTCTGACACCATAGACCGCTGTCCGTTGGCCCCCCGTTTGGCGCCTAGGCAGCCCGTGACGATGACTTTCCCGTTTTCTTCCAGGGCCTCGCCGATGGCATCGAGGCTCTCTTCTACTGCTTCATCGATAAATCCACAGGTGTTGACGACGACAAGATCTGCCCCCTCGTAGCTGCTACTGACTTGATAGCCCTCCGCCCGGAGCTGGGTCAGAATTCTTTCAGAATCAACAAGTGCTTTCGGACAGCCAAGCGAAACAAATCCAACGGTAGGGGTAGCCATGCCCGCGACTAGCTCCTGCCCGACTTGTCACGGGGGTCTGTTCCCGACTCTGCGTCGCTGCCGGGAAAACCAAAGCTGGACATCATCGATCGCGCATTGTTCTGCATCTGCTCTTCCATCTGCAGAAACACCTTCTGGCTCTGCTCCATGTAATTACTCATAATCTTTTGCATCACAGGTGCCTGGCCCGCCAGAAACTGACTCCAGGCCTCCTGGTTGCTAAAGCCCTTTCCACCTATAAAGGCCTGAGACTGCTCCTGCACCTTGTTCTGCATCTCCATAAACGTCTGAATATTCTTCTCGAGATAAGAGCCCATCACACCCTGCAGCGCATGGCCATAGAACCGGATGATCTGTGAGAGCATTTTTGCGGTAAAGATCGGCATGCCGCCGGACTCTTCCTCGAGAATGATTTGAAGAAGAATACTTCGGGTGAGATCTTCGGCCGATTTGGCATCGACCACCTGAAACTCTTCATGGGCCAACACGAGCTCCTTGACATCGACCAGCGTGATGTAGCTGCTGGTACGGGTGTCGTAGAGCCGGCGGTTGGGGTATTTTTTTATCAGCCGAAGATCGGGGGAGGCCATGGTAGGTTCCGATTAGCTCATATGCAGGCCGCCGTTGAGGGAGAAATCTGCCCCCGTGGCAAACCCACTGTCTTCAGAAGCAATCCACGACACGATGGACCCAATTTCTTCAGGCTCGCCTAGGCGCTTGACGGGAATCGTGGCCACGATTTTTTCGAGCACCTCGGGCTTAATGGCCCGCACCATGTCGGTACCGATATACCCCGGCGAAACGGTATTGACCGTCACGCCCTTTGATGCCAATTCTTGGGCTAGTGCCATGGTGAACCCGTGGAGCCCTGCCTTCGCGGTGGAGTAGTTGGTCTGGCCAAACTGACCCTTTTGGCCATTGACAGAAGAGATGTTGATAATGCGGCCCCAGCCCTTAGCCATCATGCCCTCGACTACCTGCTTGGTCACGTTAAAGAGACTCGTGAGGTTTGTCTCGATCACGGCATCCCACTGCTCACGCGTCATGCGCACGAAGAGGCCGTCTTTGGTAATGCCAGCGTTATTGACCAAGATATCGGGATTGCCATGCTCCGCCTTGACCTTCTCAAAGGCGGTCACGGTAGAGGACCAGTCGGCCACGTTGCCTACGGAGGCGTAGAAGGTGTAACCGTCCGCCTTCTGTTCAGCAATCCATTTCTCGTGGTCTCTGCTCGGGCCACAGCCAGCAATTACCTTAAAGCCGGCCTGGTGCAGCCTTCTGCAGATAGACGTTCCAATACCGCCCATGCCGCCTGTCACGTATGCGATGCGATTGCTCATCCTGTCTCCTTCGATGGTTGTCTTATAAAAACCTGTTCTTCTGATGCGTTTGTTTTTGTGACTACTTTTGTTGCAGCAAGACCTCGGCCTTTTCTTTTACATAGCTGCCGGGTGCTGCCTCGATCTTCGGGTAGCTCTTGGCCTTGCCCAGTTTCTTTGGCGGAACAATATCTTTTCCCTTATACCCTGAAATCCAGGAGACCCAGTCATTCCACCAGCTTCCAGGATGCTCTTTAGCCTTCTCGAGCCAGGTGTCGGCTGCGGCACCGATGGCTGTCCCCGTCCAGTAGCTCCGCTTGTTCTTTGAGGCGGGGTTGATACTGCCTGCGATATGGCCACTGGCGCCGAGAACAAACCGCGCCTTTGGCCCCATGACTTTTGCCGAGGCCCAGGCAGACTGCCAGGGCACGATGTGGTCTTCCCGGGCGCCGAAGGCATAGACAGGCAGATCAATCTTACGCAGGTCGATTTTCTCGCCACAGACCGTGACGCGGTTGGGCTTGACGAAGTTGTTCTCTAGATAGGTGTTACGCAGATACCAGGAAAAGAAGGGGCCCGGCAGGTTGGTGCTGTCAGCATTCCAGTAGAGGATGTCAAAGGCTGGTGGGGTCTCCCCCTTCAGGTAGTTCTTCTCGACATAGTTCCAGACGAGGTCATTGGGCCGCAGGAAGGAGAAGGTCGTCGCCAGCTCTTTCCCCGGTAGTAGACCCCCTTCCCCAATGGTGGTCTCGCGCATCGCCACCTGGGCCTCGTCGATAAAGACGTCAAGTACGCCTGTGTCGGAGAAGTCCACGAGCGTGGTCATGAGCGTGAGGGTCTGCACCGAGGTGTCTTTACGGGCTGCCAAGACGGCCAGTGCCGTACTGGCCATAGTGCCCCCCACGCAGAAGGCCAAGAGGTTGATCTTGGGGACCGACATGATGTCTTTGACCACCTCAATGGCACGCAATACGCCATCACCGATGTAGTCATCCCAGCTGAGATGGGCACTCTCATGGCCGGGATTCTTCCAGGAGACCATGAAAACCGTGTGTCCGTTCTCGACCGCAAAGCGCACCAGAGAGCTCTCGGGGGTGAGATCCATGATGTAGAACTTGTTAATGCTCGGCGGCACCATGAGGAGCGGTACGCTACCCACCTTTGGTGTGGTGGGCTCGTATTGAATGAGTTGGAAGAGCGCGTTTTGGAAGACCACAGCGCCTGGGGTGATGGCGAGATTCCTGCCAAGTTCAAAGCCCGACTCATCGCTCTGGGAGATGCGGCCCTTCTGCATATCGGCCATCAAGTTATCGATGCCCTTGCGCAGGCTCTCGCCTTTGGAGTCAAAAAGCTTTTTTTGCGCCTCGGGATTTGTGGCGAGGTAGTTACTGGGTGAGGCGGCATCAAGCCAGTGCTGCGCAAGAAACTTGATCTTGTTTCGAGTCTTGGTGTCGGCCTGCACGGCCTCGGCCATCGACATGAGTGCCTGGCTATTCAATACATAGAGCGCGGCCATCATGGAGTACGGAGAGGACCTCTGCCATTCGCCCGCTGCAAACCGGCGGTCTTGGGCGGCGGTTTTCTGGGCGCCCGCCTCAGAACCGAGCACCTCACTGAGCCGCTTCAGATAGTCCATCTGAATCGCCGACAACCGCTCTGGGGGAATATGGGCCAAGGGCCGTGACATACCGACTTCTCCTTACCTTTGTATTGGGTCGCTCACGCGACATCTTCTATAAGAATCAGTCGTGAAGACTGTAGCCTTTCGTTCAGCATTCTGAGACGGGGGATTACCCGCGTCAAATGAAGACTCGACTGGAATCCTCAGATTTTCGCCAGATCATGGCGGCCATCCGCCCCGTGCGGCCCTCGCGGCGGTACGAGTAGAAACGGGTGGGATCGGTGGCGGTACAGCGGGGATCTTGCTGAATCTGGCGGACCGGCACCGTAACATGCCCCGCCCAGGCCAGGCACTGGGCGCGCGCTAGGCCCGAGAGGTCGGCAAGCAGTCGGTCCCCCTGCCCTGGCTGAAAATAGGGCCTCACATCCATCCCGTAAAAGGCGGGCGAGTGCGCAAAGGCGGCCTGTACTTCAGGCCCCACCTCAAATCGGGTGGGCCCGATGCAGGGCCCAAGCCAGATGTGTACCCCTTGCCGGGCAGCCTCGGGGTCGTGCATCCGCATTCCCTCAAGCA
>JBDLQX010000103.1:0-4583 GCA_039800345.1 Pseudomonadota bacterium
ACCGCGGGCGGCACGTGCTGAGGATTTCTTGTCAGGCGGCTGGGCCTGCTATGGCATCTACCGATGCGCCGATGGCCGCGAGGTGGCCCTGGGTGCCATTGAGCCGAAGTTTTGGGCCGCCTTCTGTGCAGCAGCAGGGCATCTAGATTGGGTGGCGCGTCAGCAGGAAAAGCTGCCCCAGCAGGCCTTAAAGAAAGAGGTTGCGGCGTTCTTTGGGGCAGAGCCGCGAGAGACTATTCTTACGCGCTTTGCCCAGGCTGACTGCTGCCTCTCGCCGGTGTTGGATATTGCATCGGCTGCCGAAACGCCCCACGCAAAGGCACGAGGGATTGTCCAGCGTACTGCAGAGGGTGCAACCCAGGCGGTATTTCCCGTCTGGGTAGATGGCCAGCCTCCCTCGGCACGAGGCCCGTTGCGACATCTTTCGAAGCATTCCATAGAAGGAAAACAGAAATCATGAGCAGAGGATCAGGGTCGCGTCGTTGGCTGCATCGCGGTGCGGTGTCCCTTGGGGTGCTATTCGTTGTGGCTGTTGTTGCCTTACAGCTCACCGGACACAGCTACTTCTGGACAGCGTTGCGCTACACCTATCTGCAGGGCCATACGACCGCCCATATCGACGATGCCCGTAATTTTGCGCAGGCTCAGATTGTCGCGGGCAGCCCGACCCCGTGGACGCTTCGGGCTTCGGGTCAGCCGGTATCGGCGCAGACCGCTTCACTGCTTGCCTCGCAGAAGGCCACGGCATTTCTCGTGGCCCATCAGGGAGCATTGGTGCATGAAGCGTATTTCGCTCCGTATTCCGCAGAAAGCCGCACGAATGTATTCTCGGTGACCAAGACGGTCACTACCATGCTGCTGGGGCGGGCCGTACAAGAGGGGCTGATTTCTTCTGCTGAGGAGCCGCTAGGTCGTTGGGTAAAAAGCTATGCGCAACATCCGCTGGGTCAGAAGGCGACTCTCTTGCAGCTCTCAGGCATGACCTCAGGCCATGCCTGGAACGAGAACTACTACCTGCCCTTAAACGAGACCACCGAGCTCTATTTTGGGGGCGACGCTGCCGGTACGGTGCTGCGCATGGGCTTTGAGGCCGAACCCGGTAGCCGATACGAGTACAGCAGTGGTTCCACCCAGGTGCTCGGGGTGGCACTAAAGAACGTTCTCGCGGAGAAGCTACCAGGAGTCACGCTCTCCGACTATCTTTCTACGCGACTCTGGCAGCCCTTGGGTATGGAGGGTGGCGCCTCTTGGAGCCTAGACCGCGCACGGGCGGCAGGTGGTATGGAGATGACTTACTGCTGTCTAAATGCTACTGCACGGCAACTGGCGCGGCTTGGTCAGTTGCTGCTTCAGAAAGGGAACTGGCAGGGGCAACAGCTTCTGCCCGAATCGTTTGTAGAGACCATGACCCAGAGCAACGGGCATGTGCCGTTTTATGGCCATGGCGTCTGGCGCGACCCTGACCATCGCCCCGGTTTTTACTTTATGCAGGGCCATCTGGGCCAATACGTGATTGTCGTGCCGGAGGCACAGCTGGTCATTGTGAAGATGGGGGCCCGTCGTGATAAGGCGTTCACCCGCTACCCAGGGTCTCTGGACGAGGTGCGGCAGTACGTGGCCGAAGGAGTGCGGTTGGCGGGGCTGTAGATACTCTCCCGAGGTTTTTTGCCCTTGGTACGTACACTGGGCGTCGATCAATATCCGGGGTGCTTTTTGACTATAGCGGCTATGATTCTAGAAGACGAGTGATTGGAGGCGAAAAAAATGCCGTCAAGCCTGACATCTATACCGCCTTTACCAAGCGATCACATGTTTGTTCAGGGGTTGGACCGCAACCCAGCGAATCATGTTGCCCTCTCCCCAATCGCTTTTCTTGAACGTTCCGCGCTTGTCTACCCAGAACGGATAGCCATAGTGCATGGTTCGCTCCGGCAGACCTGGGCGGAGACTCTGCAGCGATGCCGTCGACTGGCCTCTGCCATTCGGTTACGCGGCCTTGGTGTGGGAGATACGGTGGCGGTTATGCTGCCCAATACGCCACCGATGGTCGAGGCCCATTTTGGGGTTTCTATGTCGGGGGCGATTCTCAATAGCCTGAATACCCGCCTCGACCCAACGGCGATTGCATTTATGTTGCACCACGGTGAGGCCAAGCTGGTAATCACTGACACGGAGTTTGCTCCGGTGATGCAGCAGGCTCTCGCTATTCTGCGCACGAATTATGGTCGGTCCCCCATGGTTATCGATGCGGTCGATCCCGCCTTTGAAGGCACAGGCCTGCGACTGGGAGAGGCTTCCTACGAGGATTTTGTTGCTTCAGGCGCCGCCGACTTTCCTGTTCTGCTACCTGAGGACGAGTGGCAAAGTATCTGCTTGAACTACACCTCCGGGACCACGGGTGACCCCAAGGGCGTGGTCTACAGCCATCGCGGGGCAGCCATTAATGCGCTGTCGAATATCCTGGAGTGGGACATGCCAAAGCACCCGGTCTATCTCTGGACACTACCGATGTTCCATTGCAATGGCTGGTGTTTTCCGTGGACGGTGGCTGCCCGGGCAGGGGTGAATGTCTGTCTGCGTAAAGTCGAGGCACGCGCTATCTTCGATCTTATCCGTGCCCACGGTGTGACCCATTATTGCGCAGCCCCCATTGTCCATAACCTCTTGATCAACGCCCCAAATGAATTTAAGGATGACCTGCCTGGGGGGGTAAAGGCAATGGTGGCGGGAGCGGCACCGCCCGCCACTATGATCGAAGGAATGGAAACCATGGGCTTTGAGATCACCCATGTCTATGGCCTAACCGAGGTCTATGGGCCAGCGACTGTATGTGTCAAGCGCGACGAATGGAACAGCCTCGATATTTCCGAACGTGCCAGGCTCAATTCCCGGCAGGGTCTTCCTTATCACCTCGAGCGTCTCGCCCAGGTGCTTGACCCGGAGACCATGGCACCGGTTGCCTGGGACGGAGAGTCTATGGGTGAAATCATGTTTCGGGGCAATATCGCGATGAAGGGCTACCTGAAAAACGAAAAAGCAACGGCGGAGGCCTTTCGTGGGGGGTGGTTTCACTCGGGTGATCTGGCGGTGCAGTATCCCGATGGCTATCTCAAGATCAAAGACCGCAGTAAAGACATCATCATCTCCGGTGGCGAAAATATCTCTTCTATTGAAGTAGAAGATGTCCTCTATCGGCATCCCGCGGTACTCGCGGCGGCAGTGGTGGCTAAGCCTGACGCAAGGTGGGGGGAGACCCCGTGCGCCTTCATCGAGTTAAAGCCAGGGGCTCTTGTTACGGCGCAGGAGATTGTTGATTTTTGTAAGAAGTACCTTGCAGGGTTTAAAGTGCCCAGAGGCGTCCACTTTGGGGAACTTCCTAAAACCTCGACCGGCAAGATTCAAAAATTCGAGTTGCGCAACCAGGTGGGATCAGTTGCAGCAATCGATGTCTAACAAAAAAAGGAGACTACGATGAATGCACCGTTTGATCGACCCGCCGACAGGTTTTCAGGTCATCAATCCTCTGACGATTTACCTGTGCTGCGATCTGTTGTGCGACCAGGCCTGGTACGACTGACCTTAAACCGACCCGCAGCATTTAACGCACTCAGTGAGGCTATGCTCACCGCGCTGCAGGCACAGTGCGATCAGATTGCTCAAGACCGCTCTATTCGTGTAGTGATTCTGGCGGCTGCAGGCCGTGCTTTTTGTGCGGGCCATGATCTGAAAGAGATGCGGTCGCAGCCCTCAGAGGACTACTATAAAAAGCTATTTGGTCAGTGTACTGATCTTATGTTGTCGCTTCAGCGGCTGCCCCAGCCCGTGATTGCTGAGGTACAGGGAATTGCCACCGCGGCGGGCTGCCAGCTCGTATCTATGTGTGACCTGGCCGTCGCCGCAGACCATGCAAAGTTTGCCGTATCCGGTGTCAATCTGGGCCTTTTCTGCTCCACGCCGGGTGTCGGTCTTTCGCGTAATCTCTTGCGTAAGCAGGCGATGGAAATGCTGCTCACTGGAGACTTCATCTCGGCACACGAGGCGCTTACGCGAGGTTTAATTAACCGCGTTGTAGCAGCTGCCGATTTAAGCTCTGAAACCGAGGCTCTGGCTGCAAAGATCCTGGCCAAGCCGGAGGCGGCAATTCGGCTCGGAAAGAGACTTTTTTATTCCCAGCTTGAGTCGGGTATTGAAGACGCGTATCTCAAGGCCGGTCAGACCATGGCCTGCAATATGATGGACCTGGAAGCCTTAGAGGGCGTCTTGGCGTTTATTGAAAAGCGCGAGCCCCAGTGGACCACTGCCCATCGATAGTGATCACACCGGTACAAACCTATCAATCATGGAAAATAGCAGCCTGACCTGTGCAGAAACCGCTGGGTCATTACATGAAGCTATAAAAGAAAAAAGGCTTCAAAAGCATTACGCCTTCAAAGCCTTATATATCTTGGTGGGTCGGGCGAGACTCGAACTCGCGACCAACGGATTAAAAGTCCGCTGCTCTACCGGCTGAGCTACCGACCCGGTAAAACGAATGACGAACGTCATTCAGCAAAGACCGCGATTATAGCCAGACGATTAAAAGG
>JBDLQX010000104.1:0-23232 GCA_039800345.1 Pseudomonadota bacterium
CCATCTGGTCTTCGGTCACCGAATTGAAGTCTTGGCGGTGTCGGTCAACAATCACGAAATGTCTCTCACAGGCCACGCAGTTGATTTGCAACATCCTACCCCGAGCCTGGATCAGGCCCGGTCTTGGGCTCAGGCTTTGGGATTCTCAGGCCTTTCGGTAGTTCCCCTTCCCGCGCCCGACAGCGCGGCCTCTATGCAGGGCTATCGCGACTGGCTGGCCCAAGGATACGCGGGAGATATGGCCTATCTGCATCGTCATCTCGATATCCGCGAACAGCCCGAGGCACTCTTGCCTGGGGCGCGGTCGGTCCTGATGGTTACCATGCCCTATCTTCCTGCCAGTAGCCCGGCAGACTGGCGGGAAGAGGAGTCGCGCGCAACCAACGACCCTGTCCGTGCGGTCGTCTCTGTCTATGCGCGGGGCCGCGATTACCACAAGGTGCTTCGCCAGCGACTGGTGCGCCTGGCAGAACAGCTTGGGGGCGCCTACGGCCCTGCGCAGTTTCGCGCCTGCGTCGACTCCGCCCCAATCCGTGAGGTGGACTACGCGGAGCAGGCAGGGCTGGGATGGCGCGGCAAGAACACGCTGCTTCTCAATCAGGCGGAAGGCTCGATGTTCTTTCTCGGAGCCCTCGTCACGGATCTGGTCTTTCCGTCTATCCCTGCAGAGAGGTCACACCACTGCGGAAGCTGTACCGCCTGTCTCGACCTCTGCCCCACGCAGGCCTTTATCGGCCCGTATCGGCTCGATGCACGGAAATGTATTTCTTATCTCACCATTGAACATCCCGGTGATATTCCGGAGTCTCTGCGGCCCGGCATCGGTAACCGGGTCTATGGCTGTGACGACTGCCAGCGGGTCTGCCCATGGAACCGCTACGCGAAGCGGGCGACAGTGCCCGATTTTGATGTGCGCCATGGGCTGGACCGGGCAGGACTCATCGCCCTCTTTTCCTGGACTGAGGAAGAGTTCTCTGCGCGCCACCGTGGCAGCGCGATTCTGCGCATTGGCTATAGCCGCTGGCTCAGGAATATCGCCGTGGGATTAGGTAATGCGCTTGCTGCGGCCTGCCGTAACGGAAGTCGCGCCCAGGCGGAGGAGATTCGCGCAGCCCTTCTCGCCCGTGCAGACACCTCCGATGGCCTGGTGGCCCGTCATGTGGCCTGGGCCCTCAAGCAGGGGTCTGTTGCATGAACACGCACGCTTCTCCCGGCGCAGATCTTATAGAGTCTTTTTGTCAGGCCCTCTGGCTCGAAGATGGGTTGTCACCCAACACCCAGCAGGCCTATCGGCGCGACCTCAGACACCTACAAAGCTGGGCGACCACCGCACAAGAGGACCCTTTCCGAAAGACGATTGACGCGCTGATCTCTGCGGATCTGCTTGCCTACCTCGCCCAGACATACGCCGTCCAACGCCCCTCTACGATGAATCGGCGGTTGTCTTGTCTGCGGCGGTTTTATGGCTGGCTCGTCCGCCAGGGGATGCGCACCGATGACCCCACCCGGCTCTTGCAGGCGGCCCGACAACCCGCGCGGTTTCCCAAGGCGCCGGGCGAAGGCCAGGTGGAGGCCCTGCTTTTGGCCCCAGACCTGGCTACCCCCTACGGACTGCGTGATCGGGCCATGTTGGAGTTGCTGTATGCCACGGGACTTCGGGTGACCGAGCTCGTCAGCCTTCCGATGCAGTCTCTGGGCCTCTCGGAAGGGGTGGTGCGCGTGGTCGGGAAGGGCAATAAGGAGCGTCTGGTGCCTTACGGGGCCGAGGCTGCAGACTGGCTTGGCCGTTACCTGGGCCAGTCGCGCCCCATCATTCTTGGACCGCGTCTGTCTGAGGCCGTCTTTGTGACCGATCGGGGTGGGCCCATGACCCGGCAGTACTTCTGGATGCTGATTAAACGCTATGCCGCCCGGGCAGGACTGAGCCTCACTTTATCCCCCCATGGGCTACGCCATGCCTTTGCGACCCATCTCCTGGACCATGGCGCAGACCTGCGCGCGGTACAGATGCTTCTTGGACACGCCGATATCTCCACCACCCAGATCTATACCCATGTTGCCCAGGCGCGCTTAAAAGAGATGGTTCAGCGGCATCATCCGCGAGCCTCGGGCGCATAATTTGGCCCATGATTGGTCTTCTTGTCGCACTCTTTCTCAGTTATCTGATCGGATCGGTCTCATTTGCGATCCTCGTGAGCCGCTTTCGCGGTCTTGCCGATCCCCGCAGCTATGGATCCGGCAATCCGGGCGCCACCAATATGCTGCGTAGTGGCGATCGATGGGCCGCCGCCCTCACGCTACTGGGCGACGCGCTAAAGGGCGTTGTGGCGGTGGTGCTTATCAAGAGCCTCATGCTGCCGCTGGCCGTCGATGCGGTCCAAGCCGCTGGCTGGCTTGCCGCTTCTGCCCTCGGTGTTTTTCTGGGCCATCTGTTTCCACTTTTCTTCAGGTTTCAGGGGGGGAAGGGGGTGGCCACTGCGCTTGGGGCCCTGTTGGGCCTCTCGCCTGTCTTGGGCCTGGTGGTCCTGGCGGTCTGGATTGCGATTTTCGCCCTGACCCGCATCTCTTCTTTGTCGGCCCTGGGCGCAGCGGTATCCGCCCCGGTGCTCGCTGCGCTGGGCTGGGTGGGCTCTGGCAGCCCTCTGCAGGGAGACCCCACCGCCGTGACCTCGCTGCTGCATGACCCCGTCTGGTGGGCAATTCTCGTCATGACGCTTCTGCTGCTGGCCCGTCACCAAAGCAATATTCGTGGCCTTCTCTCAGGGCGAGAAAAGCCGATGGGTCGCGCATCGTCCACGCCCGCCGATAAGCCGCCGTGTTAGTCCTCGGCGTAGAGACCTCCTGTGATGAAACCGGGGTTGCGTTATTGGAGGTCGCGCCTGGGGCATCCCGCGACGAAATCCCGCGCGGCATCATTCGGGGCCAGGCATTGCATTCCCAGGTGGACCTGCATCGACTCTATGGCGGCGTAGTACCCGAGTTGGCATCGCGCGATCACCTGCTGCGCCTGTTGCCTTTGCTGGAGCAGACGCTCCATGAGGCAGGCTGTCGGCCTGAGGAGATCGATCGCGTGGCGGTAACGCAGGGGCCGGGGCTCGCCGGGGCGCTTCTTGTGGGTACGGGCTTTGCGTATGGACTCGCCGCGGCACTAAAACGGCCGGTCATGTCGGTGCATCATCTCGAGGGACACCTGCTGTCCCCTCTGCTCGAGGCGCACGGGTTGGGCTTCCCATTTGTCGCCCTTTTGGTCTCGGGAGGACACACCCAATTGCTGGAAGTGGTTGATATTGGTAAATACACGCTTTTAGGGGAAACCATTGATGACGCCTGTGGTGAGGCATTTGACAAGTCGGCCCAGCTGCTTGGCCTGGGCTACCCCGGTGGGCCGGAGATCGCGCGGTTGGCCGAGACGGGCCGTCTGGGTCGATTTCCTCTGCCGCGGCCGCTCCTGAACCGACAGACCCTCGATTTTAGTTTTGCAGGCTTAAAGACGGCAGTCCTCACCCACGTGAAGAAGGCGGGTGGTATTGGCGCACTCGCTGACCAAGACCGTGCAGATCTGGCTGCCGAGACCCAGCAGGCCATTGTTGACGTACTGGTCGCCAAGGCCATGGATGCTCTTTCTGCGACGGGGCTCCAGAGCCTGGTGGTGGCAGGAGGGGTGAGTGCGAACAAACTCTTACGGGCCCAGCTCAGTGGGCGGGCTGCAGCCCAAGGGGCCTCGGTGCTCTACCCCCCGGCCTCTTTGTGTACCGATAACGGGGTCATGATCGCCTGGGCGGGGGGCCTTCGTGCTTTGCGTGGTGACCCTGGTAAGGCTCCGGGCGTGTTTGCGGTCAGGCCACGGTGGCCTCTGGAGGCGCTGGATTCCGATGCAGTCCTTGCGTAGGTCGTCCAAATAGCGCATACTTACGGATTACCGTTTGGTTTATTGCGCAATCTTTTTTTGAGCCCAATTTTTTATGCCTCTTGTACGAGTTAAAGAAAACGAGCCCTTCGAAGCCGCGATGCGGCGCTTCAAGCGTACGATCGAGAAGATCGGCCTGCTCACCGAGCTGCGCGCTCGTGAGTTCTACGAAAAGCCCACGGCCGAGCGCAAGCGTAAAAAAGCAGCGGCCGTAAAGCGTCATTACAAGCGGGTGCGTAGCCAGATGCTTCCAGTGCGCAAGTACTAACGACGCATTAGCATCCCGATTTGCCTGCACCCTCTCATGGGTGCAGGGCCCCTAGGCTCGCATCTTGCGGGCCTTTTGTTTTTTACTGGAGACCCATAGCCATGTCCCTGAAAGATCGGCTACAAGAAGATATCAAGGCAGCGATGCGGGCCAAGGCCGCAGACCAGCTGACAACCCTAAGGCTCATTACCTCGGCAATCAAACAAAAAGAGGTGGATGAGCGGGTAAGCCTAGACGATGGGCAGGTGCTGTCAGTCATTGAGAAGATGGTGAAGCAACGTAAGGATTCCATCGCACAGTTTCAGGCCGGCGGGCGCCAAGATCTCGTGGACAAAGAATCTGCCGAGCTCGTGCTGCTGCAGTCGTACCTGCCCGCACAGCTCTCCGAGGAGGAGATCCGTGCAGAGGTGCGAGCCGGGCTTGATGCTCTGATTACGGCTGGAGAGGCAGTCTCCCCGGCCTTGATGGGCAAGGTCATGGCGCAGCTCAAGCCTCGCCTGGCAGGGCGGGCCGACATGGGGACCGTCTCACGGCTGATCAAAGAGGCCTTAACCAGCCGGTAAGCAGACGGTACGCGCCTGTTGTGATTCCTCAGTCGTTTATTGACGATCTGCTGCGACGGGTCGACATCGTCGATCTGGTGGGTCAGCATGTCCCGCTGAAAAAAGCGGGCACGAACTACAGTGGGCTTTGCCCCTTTCATACGGAGAAATCCCCCTCATTCTCGGTCAGCCCAGCCAAGCAGTTTTATCACTGCTTTGGCTGCGGTGCCCATGGCACTGCCATTGGTTTTTTGATTGAACACCTGGGACTGAGTTTTCCGCAGGCGGTCGAGGAACTCGCCCGTCGTCACGGACTGGAGGTCCCCCAGACTCAGGAGACGTCGGCGGATGCCCAGACCCACCGCAAGACCCAGGCCGACCTCAAAGCGCGGCTTGAGGCCCGGCTCCTAGAAGCCGCAAAGTTCTATCAGAGACGGCTCAAAGATGCCCCCCATGCGATTGCTTACCTGAAGAACCGCGGGATTTCAGGGGAAAGCGCAGCCCGATATCACCTGGGATATGCGCCTGAAGGGTGGCAGTCGCTACAGGCCGTCTTTGGTGATTACCACGACGCCGAACTGGTGCAGGCTGGGCTTGTCATTACCTCGGGGGCACCAGAATCCGCAGCGGACATGACTGAAGCCCCCCAAGAATCCAGCCGAGAGGCGCGGCGCTATGACCGATTCCGTAACCGCATCATGTTCCCCATCCTCGGTAGTCGGGGTGAAGTCTTGGGATTCGGTGCCCGTGCACTGGGAGACGAAACGCCCAAATACCTCAATTCCCCCGAGACGCCGATCTTTACCAAGGGCAGTGGCCTCTATGGTCTTTTTGAGGCGCGCCAGGCCATCCGACAGGCCGGTGAGATCTGGGTGGTCGAGGGCTATATGGATGTGGTGGTGCTCGCCCAATATGGGCTTGGGCATGCGGTGGCAACCCTGGGAACCGCTACCACTGCCGAACACCTGCGGGTGCTCTCGCGGCAGACTAGCCGCCTTGTCTTTATGTTCGATGGGGACACCGCCGGCCAGAAGGCGGCCGCCCGCGCGCTCGAGATTGCCCTTCCTTTTGCCCATGAGCGGCTTCAGATTCGGTTTGCCTTCCTGCCTCCCGAACATGACCCCGATAGTTTCGTGCGCGCCCATGGCCCAGAGGCACTGCGTGGCCTCGTCTCTGAGGCGCCGGCGTTGTCGCGATTTGTCCTTCAGCGGGCAGCCCAGGACCAGTCGCTGACCTTGGCCGAGGGCCGGGCGGCGGCAACGGCCGAGGCCCGTCGCCTGCTTGCCCTGATGCCTGATTCTGCGTTGAAGGCACAGATTGCCCAGGAGGCGGTACAGGCCTTCCAGACAGACCTGCAGAGCCTCGGATTTCGCGTAACTCCATCGGCATACTCCGCCAAGCCGGTCAAATCAGCGCATGGCGCTGTCACCTCCCTTCATTCGCCGTCGTCTCAGGGGCCGTTCGCTAGAGGCGCACGTGCCTTGTCCAGCCCGCCAGCAGCGCCGTCCCCCGGACGCCAGGCCGACCGGATTCTTCAGATTCTGATCCAACATCCGCATCGATATCCGCAGATCGTCGGCCACAGCGTCTGGGACCTCGCGCAGCAACAGTTCTCCGTCGAGCAGAACCAGTTGCTGATGTGGCTTTCTCTGCATCAGACGGCAGCAGGGCAGGCCGGCCTCTTTGAGGCCACCCAGCGCGAAGACCCGCAGTCTGGGGCGGTACTCGCCTTTGGTCGGCTTTCTCGACCCGACCCCGCTCTAGAAGCGCTTTTTCAGTCCGATACTCCTGAAGTGGCGGTAGATGGGGAGCTAGATCGCGCGATCCGCGTGCTGGCGATCCGAACGATGCAATCTCAGGCGAACGACTTGGCAAGAAAGCAGCTCCTGGCCCCCGAAGATCTCCTTGCGCTCAGAAGGATTCAAGAAGCAATTACGCAGGCCAAGTCTGTCTTGATGGGTTCAGACGAAAGAACTAAAATATAAGGTTACCTAGCGCGAAGGAGCGTACCGAATGGCGGCAGTAAAAAAAGTGTCAAGCAAGAGTACGAACAGTACGAAAAAGGCCACTTCCCCTAAAGCCTCGGCCACCAAACCCGCGTCTTCTAAGGCCAAACCAGCCCCGTTACCGGCTGCTAAGCCCGCTGTGAAGGCGGCGGCGGCCGCTAAGGCACCAAACAAGGCTGCAGCCAAAAGTCCTGCCAAGAGTCAAGCCAAGGCGCCTGCGGCAAAGCCTGCGCCCGCAAAGGCGTCGGCAAAGAAACCTGCGAAGGCGTCAGCGAAGGCCCCTAGTAAGGCCCCCGCCAAGCCGGCAGTCAAGCCAGCCACAAAGTCTGGTGCGGTGAAGCCTTCCGAATCAAAATCCGCCGGATCCCCGGGTGATAAGGCTTTGCAGTCCGTTATTGCAAAGCTTCGCGCCTCGGCGGGCGAACCGGTAGCTAAGCCGGTCGCCGCCAAAAAGGCAGCGCCCCCCCCTCTGATCAAAACCCCAGCGAAGACCGCCGCTAAGGCCCTGCCAAAACCTACGCCCCCGTCGTCTAAGGCGCCCGCCTCCACAAAGGCCAGCCCGCCGAAAGGAGCAGCACCTAAGTCAGCCGGTTCTAAAGAAGCCGCGCCCAAGGCAGTCAATTCCAAGAAGGCAACGGGTAAGCCCACGCCCACTAAGCTGCAAGCCCAGAAGGCAGAGCCTGTCAAAAAACCAGAGGCCTCGAAAAAGGCAGAACCTGCCAAGAAGGGCGAACCCACCAAGAAATCTGCGGTCGCAACGAAGCCCGCGCCATCAAAGGCGCCGGCACCGAAGGCCGAGACCGGAAAGCCGGCTGGCTCCAAGGCGCCTAAGGCTGCTAAGGCGCCGCCCGCAAAGGCGACAAAAAAACCAGGTCGCCCGGCAAAAGCCAAAGAGGCTGACGACGAAATTCTGCCCGAGGCCGACGACGAGGCTGACGAGCCTGTCCCTGAGGTCGAAGTCGAGGTTGCCGCTCCCCGTCGCGGCGGCCGTAAGCCCAAAGACAAAAAAATCTGGGAATTCATGCCCTCTGGCCCCTTGTCGGCAGAAGAAATCGAGGCCCGTAAGGCCCGACTGAAGGCACTCATTATTCTTGGCAAAGAGCGCGGTTACCTCACCCACGCAGAGATCACCGATCACCTGCCTGATATTCAGATCGACTCCGACCAGATGGAGTCGATCGTCGCGACCTTTCAAGAATGGAACATCGCGGTCTACGAGACAACGCCCGATACCGAGACCCTGCTCTTGGCAAGTAACACGCCTGCCTCCGACACTGACGATGCGGAAGAGGAGGCTGAAGCCGCCCTGTCCACTGTTGTGGATTCCGAGTTTGGCCGCACCACCGACCCTGTGCGTATGTATATGCGCGAAATGGGAACGGTGGAACTACTCACCCGCGAAGGCGAGATTGCCATCGCAAAGCGTATTGAGGCCGGACTGCGTGAAATGGTGCTTGCGATTGCCTCTTGTCCCACCACGATTAACGAGATTCTCGATCAGGCCACCAAGATTCAAGCAGGAACCGTGTCGGTTGCCGAGGTCGTCGATGGCATCGTAGACCCGAATGCGCCGGAAGAAGATCTTCTGTCGCCGGCAGAAGCCGAGATTGCCATCGAAGAAGATGACGACACCGCAGAAGACCAGGCGAGTGCTGCACGGCTTGAGGAGCGCAAGCAGGCCGCGCTCGAAAAGTTCGATGTCATTGCCAAGCATTTCGAGAAGATGCGTAAGGCCTTCGAGACCGATGGCTACAAGTCGGGCCCCTACGACAAGGCCCAGGCGAGTGTCATCAACGAACTCATGGGTATTCGGTTCACTGCCAAGATGGTCGAAAAATTGGCAGACACCCTGCGTGCCCAGGTAGAAGACGTGCGCCTCACCGAGCGTACGATGCGCAATATTGCTGTTGAGCGTGTGGGACTCAGCGTAGACTGGTTTATCAAGCACTTCCGAGGTAATGAGACCAATCTCGAATTCTTCAGTAAAAAGGCTATGGCCGTGGCGGGGTCCCAGGCTGCGCTTCTTGAGCGCAACCTGCCTGCCCTTCAAGAACTTCAGCAGAAACTCATCGCGATTCAGACCAAGGTGGTTCTGCCCCTGGCCGATCTGCGTGAGATCAATCGACAGATGATTGAAGGAGAGAAGCGGGCGCGCGAGGCCAAACGCGAGATGACCGAGGCCAACCTGCGCCTGGTGATCTCCATTGCCAAGAAGTACACCAACCGTGGCCTGCAGTTCCTCGACCTCATTCAGGAGGGGAATATTGGCCTCATGAAGGCGGTCGATAAATTTGAGTACCGTCGGGGCTACAAATTCTCCACCTATGCCACCTGGTGGATTCGGCAGGCGATCACCCGATCTATCGCCGATCAGGCCCGCACGATCCGTATTCCTGTCCACATGATCGAGACGATCAACAAGATGAATCGCATCTCGCGGCAGTTGCTGCAGGAGACCGGCAAAGAGCCTGACCCGGCTGAGCTTGCAGTCAAGATGGAGATGCCCGAAGACAAGATTCGCAAGATTCTGAAGATTGCCAAAGAGCCGATCTCCATGGAGACACCCATCGGTGATGACGACGACTCCCATCTGGGTGATTTCATCGAAGACACCAACACCCTGCAGCCCCACGAAGCCGCGCTGCAAGACTCGATGCGGGATGTGGTCAAAGAGGTGCTCGATTCGCTCACACCGCGTGAGGCCAAGGTATTGCGTATGCGGTTCGGCGTGGAGATGGCCACCGACCACACCCTCGAAGAGGTGGGCAAGCAGTTCGATGTCACCCGCGAGCGTATTCGGCAGATCGAGGCCAAGGCCCTGCGAAAGCTTCGGCACCCCAGCCGTAGCGACAAGCTCAAGAGCTTTCTCGATACACTGTAAAGGTTTAGCGGGCCTCTAGCTCATGCCTGGTTAGAGCAGCGGACTCATAATCCGTTGGTGCCGAGTTCGACTCTCGGGGGGCCCACCATTTTTCTCTCGATTTGCACGACCCACGTGGAGCGGCCTAGCCCGCCACTTCTAGACTAGCGACTCCTTTCCACCCCAACGATGAGGATCGTATGTCAGACCACACTACCGAAACCCTACGACGCGACGTCCAGACGCTTATTCAGGACGCGAAGATTCTCTTTAATGACGCCTCTGCGCTCGGTAGCGAGGAGGCTGAAGACCTCAGACGAAAAGGCACCTCGCTGCTGCACCGGGCGCTTGATCGCCTCTCAACGATTGAGCATACGGCTCTGCGGGCTGGCCGTGAGTTTGCCAGCGGCACAAATCAGTATGTACACGAGAAGCCCTGGGTGGCCGTGGGCCTGGCAACGGGTGTGGGTGTCTTGGTGGGCATGTTGATCGCTCGGCGCTAGCCTATCCAGGCCGGGTGATGATCAGACTCTATTTCTTTACAACGCTCTCGGCCTGCTTTGCAGCGTTGGTAGGCCTAGTCTTCTGGGCGCTGCTCACACTTTTTTATTACGCTGCAGGGTGGCAGGGGCTCGCGGGAACGACCAGCCTGCAGGTTGCCGGGATGGTCCTGATCGCCTTCGCAGTCCACTTTTTTGTCATGCGCCGCCTCTACAACTCTCTGCGGGATCAGTGTCTGTCAGCCCTACAGGGGTTTACAAACAAACGCCCTCTGCTCGGCCTGCTCACGCTTATGGGGCTATCGCTCTGGGCAGTACGCAGGGCCCGCCCTTCACGTCGATAGGCCCCTGAGGCGGCCTGCAGAGCCTCTCCCTCGCCTAGTATTCGTAGGCGCTGGGTACTTGCATATCGCCCTTACCTATTCAGAGACGAACTCACCGTTCTCCCAGAGTCCTTTGCGCACGCTACCGTCTGTAGCCGAGCGCATCTCGCCCTGCCCATGACGCTTGCCATCTAGGTACTCCCCAACGTAAACATCGCCGTTGGGCAGTTTAGAGCGGCCTTTGCCATGGGGTCGGCCATCCAGAAATTCGCCTTCGTACTCCACTCCGCTACTGGCAAATCTGATCTTGCCGAGGCAGGCAGTCCACTTGGCGCTCTGGCGTCCCTTACAGGCGGGGAGTTTCTTCGCCACCTTCTTCTTTACCTTGCCAGCAGTGGCTTTGGCAGCGGCGGGCTTGTCTGCCTCGCGTGTCTCTGCGGTCTTTTTTGACTCCGATACTGATGGGCTAGCCGTCGTGGCGCCACTGGGTGCAGCCACTAGCGCGGTGGGTGCGGCGGCGGGTGCAGCGGTGGGGGGCGCCTTCGGCGCGGGGAGTGCAGCAAGGTTAATCACCGGATTACGGTCCGGAATGACGGTGAGCTGCCCGCCTGAGAGCACACCGGAGACAAACTCTCCCTCAAAGGTCTTCCCAGATTGCAGGAGCTTGCCCTGACCGTGGGGGGTCCCTTTAAGGAACATCCCTCGATAGAGATCTCCATTGCTGTAGTAAAAAAGCCCAAGCCCGTGGTAAAGCCCATTGCGGTACTGGCCGGAGTAGAGCGCACCGTAGGAGAAGAAGTAGGTTCCGATGCCAGTCATCTGTCCGTTCTCCCACTGACCGGAATAGACATCCCCCTGGGTGGGCCCGTCTGCCAAATAAAAGAACACGCCGTATCCCTGCGGTCGCCCCTGCTGAAAGTGCCCCTCGTAGCGGTTGCCTTCTGCGGTTTCAAAGCTGCCCACACACTGAGACCAGGAAGCGCTGTAGCTGCCCGGGCAGCTCTGGGGTGTACCGGTCGTTGTAGATTGCGCCCGAAGGCTAGGGCTCAGTGCGAGGAAAACGGTTACTGCGAGAAGAATACGGGTCATGGTTGCATGGGTCGTGTCAGATGGAGGAGCATGGCGAGCGGGCACGATCAGTCTGCGGGCGCACAGACAATGCCGGGATCATAACTGCTTGCACCGCTTCTGGGGAATAATAGCGAGCTATTGCGGGTGTCTGGGAGCGACCTGATGAAAATTCTTGCCTTCGATGTCTTTGGTACTGTCGTCGACTGGTATGGATCGATCCTGCGGGAGGTCACGCAGCTTGGACTCCCCGTAGACCCCGCGCAGTTTGCGCTCGACTGGCGTGCGGGTTATCAGCCCGCGATGGCACGTGTGCGGTCGGGAGAGCTCGGATGGACGCGGATTGACGACCTGCACCGCATCATCCTCAACGACCTGCTTGCGAAGTACGCGATCGAGATGGATGAACCGGCCCGCCGGTCGCTTAACCTGGTCTGGCATCGACTGACACCCTGGCCTGATGCGGTCGAGGGCCTTACCCGCCTGAAGTCGCGGTTTACGATTACCACACTGTCAAACGGAAATATTTCTCTGCTCACCGAAATGGCTAAGCGTGCCCGCCTGCCTTGGGACTGTATTTTGTCTGCCGAGGTCTTCCGTCATTACAAGCCCGACCCCGAGACCTATCTGGGTGTCTGTAGTCTTTTTGAGATTGATCCGCAGGACATGATGCTTGTCGCGGCCCACAAAGATGATCTCGATGCCGCCCAGGCCCTGGGGTGCCGTACCGCTTTTGTTGAACGGCCGCACGAATTTGGTCCCAATAAAACGCTCGATCTGCGCCGAGAGCCACGGTTTGACTTTCATGCCCGCGACTTCCAAGATCTCGCGGATCAGTTATCTTGTTGATCTCACTACCGAAGGCCCCCGGGGGGAACTCATGATCTTCGAAGTACACCAGGCAGGCGGCATTACCGAATACCTGGATTTCGAGTCCATACAGCAGCAGTCGGCCGATATCGTCTTTGTCGAAGAAGTCCAGGATTATGAGAGCCCAAAGGCTACCGCCAAGGGGCTTACGTATCAGTCGATGCGTCTCTATGCGTTATTTGATTTGCGCGCGATGCGTCGCAAGGTCACCAGAAAGGTGGCCTGTAGTGAAGCGATGGGCGGGGGAGAGGTCGTCCTCTCTGATGAGAAAGAGACCGATTGGGCACCTATTGATCTCGATAGCCCACACCACGACAAGATAAAGGCCTTGCGTCAGGCGGAGAAACTCGGCTTCTGGTAGCGCGCATCGCCGGCATGTTCCCATAACCATCTCTTCATGGGCAACTTTTCTTAGGGTATGTGGCAGCGTATGAATCAAGTAATCAAGGCAATGGCAGCCGTGCTCACCAGCTGGCTTGTGGGCTGCTCGACCAGCACGCCCCCGCAGACGACCTCTCCTGCGCCAACCCCTGTGGCCGCCCCGAAAGTGGCGCTTGCCTTGGGAGGCGGCGCGGCACGCGGCTTTGCCCACGTCGGGGTGATCAAGGCGCTGGAGAGTCAGGGCATTCGTGTGGATCTCGTAACGGGTACGAGTGCAGGCGCTGTTGTGGGGGCCCTCTATGCCAGTGGCATGACTGGCTTTCAGTTGCAGCGACTCGCGATGGAGACCAAAGAGTCACAGGTGATGGACTGGGATGTGCTTGGAAAAGGCGGCTGGATTAAGGGCGAGTTACTCGAGCGGTTTGTGAATACCCGCATCCAGGGCCGCAGCTTCGATAAACTCAGCAAGCCCCTGGGGGTGGTCACGACGGATCTCGCCACCGGACAGACAGTGGTCTTTAAGACTGGCAACGTAGGCCAGGCGGTGCGGGCTTCAGCCTCGGTACCGGGCGTCTTTATTCCCACCGAAATCGCAGGCAGGTTGTACGTCGATGGTGGCGTCACCATGCCCTTGCCGGTTCAGGCTGCGCGTGAGATGCAGGCCGATTTTGTGATCGCGGTCGATATCGGGGAACAGCCCGAAGGCAAGAAGCCCAGTGGCTCCATCGACGTGGTCTTGCAGGCCTTTACGATTATGGGGCAGGTCATAGGGAAGACCCAGGCCGCCCAGGCCGACATTCTGATTCGGCCAGACACCCGTGGGCTGAGCCTCACAAACTTTGACACCCGTGAGCTTGCCATTCTTCGTGGTGAGGAAGCGGTTGCACAGGTACTTCCTGCGTTGCGCCAGAAGCTCATCGACCGTGGGTTTGTTTTTGCCACACGCTAGCGACGCGAGCCATGTCTTTTTGCTTATTGCGTCGGCGTCTCCTTAGGGGGGCGTCTGATCACCTCGCTGCCACGCTCGCCCTAGGCCTCGTAAATCCTTGGGCCTGGGCGGGGCTAGCAAACACTGCCCATGCCTCGGGCACTGCCGTCGTCCCCACGCCGCAACTTCCGCGTGAGCAGCGGGTGCCGGGAGGCCTTGCGGTTTTGACGCTTCCCCAGTCCGTCGCTGGTCTGCCGCCGGTGGTCACCTTTCAAGGAAATGCGGTACTTACCTTGCCCCACGCAGGGGGGTGGCTCGCGATCATTGGCATCCCGCTGAGTCAGAAGATTGGGACGGCCCAGGCCGAGCTTCAGGCGGCAGGAGTGCCGGTGCCCCTGCCTTTTCAGGTGGTATCGAAAGACTACATCACCCAGTTTCTTACGGTGGCACCGAAGCATGTCGATCTCTCTGAGCCCGATCTTGCCCGGGTTCGCCTAGAGCAGGTCAAGATTCGTGAGGCCTTTGCAGTCTTCAGTCCAGAGCTTCCCGCCACCTTTGCCTTTGTCTCACCGGTTGAGGGGGTGCGGTCGAGTTCCTTTGGCTCGCGACGTTTTTTCAATAGTCAGCCCCGCAGCCCACATTCCGGCATGGATATCGCCGCACCAACGGGTACGCCTGTTATTGCGCCGGCACCGGGGCGCGTTGTAAACACTGGTGATTATTTTTTCAACGGGAAGTCTGTCTTCCTCGACCATGGGCGGGGGCTGATCTCGATGTTCTGTCATCTCGAGTCCATCGATGTGCAGGAAGGTGAGGCGATTCCTACTGGGCAGCGGGTGGGACGGGTCGGGGCTACGGGTCGGGTCACAGGGCCCCATCTGCATTGGAGCGTGGCCCTGAATACCGTCTTGGTAGACCCGGCACTGTTTCTTCCCAATCCTGTGCCAATCACGCGTTGAGAAAGCTCGCCGACTGAGTCTGCCAGAGTTCAGCATAGACACCCCCTGCAGCCAGTAGCGCGGCATGGGTACCCTCTTCGCAGATCTGCCCGTCTTTGAGCACCACAATTCTGTCCATGCGTGTGAGCGTTGAGAGTCGGTGGGCGATGACCAGCACAGTGCGGTTTACATAGAGCTTTTCTAGCGCGTCTTGGATTAAGGCCTCAGTAGCGCTGTCCAGGGCGGAGGTGGCCTCATCCAAAATGAGAATCGGCGCGTCCTTCACGAAGGCGCGCGCCAGGGCCACCCGCTGACGCTCGCCCCCGGAAAGTTTGACCCCACCCTCGCCTACAAGGGCATCGAGGCCCTCGGACCGGGCAAAGATGAAACCGGCGCAATGGGCCCGTTCAATGGCCTGCAAAACTCGAGCCTCGTCGGGTTCGCGCAAGGGGTAACCAATGTTGTCCCGTAGGCTGCGGTGAAACAGCACAGGCTCCTGCGGCACTTCGCCAATCGCGAGGTTCAGGCTATCGAGTGTGGCCTGGGCAATATCCTGCCCGTCGATGCGGATCACGCCGCCGTGCAGGTCGAATTGGCGGCGCAGCAGCTTGGTTAGCGTGCTCTTTCCCGCCCCGGAGGGGCCCACAAGCCCCACCTTCTCATAGGCATGAATCTTGAGGTTGAATTTCTTAAAGAGCCACCGACCATCAGCGAGGCGATAGTCGAGGTCTTGAAAGACGATTTCCCCTTGTCTTACCACCAGCGGCTGGGCATTCTCCGACTCGCGAAGCCCGTGTGCCTGGCCAATCTGGGCCAGGGCCGATTCGAGTGTTCCGACCTGTTCAAAGTATTGGATGAGTTGCGTAGAAAGCCCCCAGACATTCGCCACCAGGATGGCGGCTAGGGAGATCACCATCACCAACTCGCCAAGGGTCATGGTTTGGCCTAGAAACGCCTCTACCGAGAGACCTACGAAGAAGGCCTGGAAGAACAGCAGTGCCGAGTAGAGGACCAGCATCATCCAGAGTAAAAACCAGCGCGTATTGATAGAGGCCGCCTTCTCCTTGGTTAACGCATCAAAGAGGTGTAGCCGTTCGAACGGCTTTTTTGCATGGGCCCGAACCAGATCCATATGCGATACCGCATCCACCAGAATGCCTGTGGTGGCAGAGGCCTCCTCGCTAAAGGCGCGAAAGTAGGGTGTGCATCGTCTGGCAAACCAGGCCGAGAGCCATAAGAAAATCACAAGCCAGGCCAGAAAAGAGTAGAAGAAGTAGCCTGGGGCCGAGGCCAAGACCACAGCGGCAATCACGATGGCGAGAATCACCCGTACAAAGCCGTTAAAGACAATCTCTGAGAGACTCACCATGGCGGTGCCCACCTGTTTGACCTTCTGACTCAGACTGCCAGCCATGTGGTCTTGGAAAAACTGGGTTGCATGGCCCTCAAGCCAGCAATAAACCTCGAGCTGCGCCTGCTTGCGAAGCTCCGGTGCCGTGTGTAGGTCAAGCCAGTCGCGCAGTCGGTTGGCGATAGACGAGAGATACCAGACCCCTGCCACCAGGGCAAAGAGCAACCAGGCACGCGCAGGACTCGGATCTGGCTTGCCCAACTCATCGACGAGTTCGCGCATGAGCACGGGCTCAAATCCCATCAGCCCGATACCCGCCGCTGCTAGGAGGGCTAGGCCCATCGCCCGAAATCTAAAGCCACGCCAGATGATCTGCCAGAAGAATGAAAAAGGCTTTTGAGGAAGGGGGCGGGCCTTCTGTGTTGCGAGGGTGGTGGCGTCAAGGCTCAGTGGCATACATCACGCGGGAGAAAAAAGGTCAGTAATAGGGGAGACGACGGACAGGCAGCTTTTTTACAGTGCCCAATCATATGCTGCAAAAAGCCAACCGCTCCGTGGACTAGGGATGTCTGCGCGGTGACATCGTAGGCCTCCCCTAAATAATCTCTATGAAGAGAGGAGAACGATGATGAGTGGGCTAATGAAGATACGGGATAATCTCATGCGCGACTTTTTTACCGACTGGGCCTCCCCCGGTGTCGTTATTCGGCCGTTGCATGGCAGGCCTTTACCCGAGGAGTTTGCCGTTGAGATTCGCGAAGATGAGCGCGCCTACAACATTGAGGCGGAGATGCCCGGCCTGAAAAAAGACGACATTCAGATCGATATTGATGGCCCTCAGGTGACCATCAGCGCGGAGGTGAAACAGCACGACCAAAAGGTAGAGAATGAGCGCGTCGTGCAGAGCGAGCGCTACTACGGTGCGGTTTCACGGCGTTTTGTATTGCAGTTCGATATTGATCCCTCCACCTGTAAAGCCAACTACCAAGAAGGCATTCTCTCGCTCACGCTGCCAAAGAAGGCCTCATCGGCGGGGCGGCGTATCGCGGTGCACTAGTCCGAAAGACTCTTGTTCGCGCCTTGCGGTTGAAGGCTCCCGAAAACCCTGCGCTGCGCCGCAGGGTTCTCTTTCGTTAGGTAACGCACGACGTCTTTCGTGCGGGTCTACTATGGCCCGTTTTTCCGCGCCGCTGTAATAATTCTATAATATTGGAAATGTAATAATTATCCCTCTTCCTACCCAAATCTTTTTTCTCGATTGTCTCTGGAGACCTCTTTATGTCGAGCCCGCGCGTTTTCAATGTGCTTTTCATCTGCACCAGTAACTCTTCGCGTTCGATCTTGGCTGAGTCCATTCTGAATGGCTTTCGTGATCCTCGGTTTCGTGCCTTCTCGGCGGGCAGCCACCCAAAAGGCGAAGTCAATCTCTATGCCATCAAAATCCTCCAGGAGAATCGGCTGCCCACGGAGGGCCTGCGCAGCAAAGACTGGAATGAATTCTCTGGCCCCAATGCGCCTGCCTTGGATTTTGTCTTCACCGTCTGTGACCAGGCAGCCGGTGAGGTCTGCCCTGTCTGGCCGGGCCAGCCCCTCACAGCCCATTGGGGCGTGGAGCAGCCTGCCGTCAAACCCGGTGAAAACAAGACCCTTGAGCAAAAGTACTTCGAGGCCGTTGCGCTGCTGCGCAGGCGCATTGAACTGCTGCTAGCATTGCCGCTCGACAAACTCGATCGCCTAGCCCTACAGAAGTCGCTCAGCGATATTGGGCAGACGCGCTAGTCCCGCCTACGCATGAAAAATCCACAAGCTACCGCTGCCTTTAGTGCGCTGGGTCATGAGCCTCGGCTCAATGTGTTTCGGCTCATTGTGCAGCGGGCGAATAAGGGGGTGACCCCTTCAGAGATCACCGAGCTTCTCGGCCTGCCCGCAGCAACCCTGTCGTTCCACCTCAAGGAGTTGTCGCACGCGGGTCTGATTCATGCCACGCGTGATGGCCGGCAACTCATCTATCGACCGCAGTTTGAATTTGTCGATGCACTCATCTCATTTCTCTCAGAGAACTGTTGCGGTGGAACGCCCTGTGGACTCACCGCCACCGCTGCGCTTCCAAAGCGTCTGAAGTAGCGTATGGGTCTCTTTGAGAGATGGCTCACCCTATGGGTCGGTCTGGCCATGGTCTTAGGGGTAGGCCTTGGCGTGGGTTTTCCCAGTGTGTTTGTCTGGGTGGCAGACCAGTCGGTTGCTCAAGTCAACCTCATCGTCGCGGTGCTTATTTGGGCCATGATTTATCCGATGATGATCCAGATCGACTGGTCATCAATTCGCGATGCGAGCCGCGAGCCTAGGGGCCTCCTACTTACCGTGGTTATCAACTGGGCTGTCAAGCCCTTTACCATGGCAGCCATTGCCGTTCTCTTCTTCAAGGGTTTTTGGGCCGACCTAGTGCCCACGCAGACGGCCGAGGCAGTGATCGCCGGCATGATCCTTCTTGGCGTGGCCCCCTGCACCGCCATGGTCTTTGTCTGGAGTCAGCTGGTTCGTGGGCATGCCGCCTACACGCTGGTGCAGGTGTCAATCAACGATGTGATTCTCATCTTTGCCTTTGCGCCACTGGCGGCGCTTTTGCTTGGAGTGACGGATATTACAGTTCCTTGGGAGACCCTGGTCTTCTCTACTGTGCTCTATGTGGTGGCGCCGCTGCTGGCAGGACTCTTTACGCGTCGGCTCCTGCTGCGTCGGGGGTCAGTCGCACTCGCGCGGTTCTTATCGGCCGTCAAACCGGTCTCTATCCTTGGCCTGATTGCTACGGTACTCATCTTGTTTGGGCTGCAATCGGAGACCATCCTGACCCAGCCGCTGCTGATTGGCCTCATTGCAGTTCCCCTCATTCTGCAGACCTACGGAATATTCTTCCTCAGCTGGATCGCTGCGCGGTGGCTCCGTCTGCCGCACGCCATTGCGGGGCCGGCCTGTCTTATTGGCACCTCCAATTTTTTTGAACTCGCCGTAGCCGTTGCGATTGGTCTCTTTGGCATGCAGTCTGCCGCATCGCTCGCCACGGTCGTGGGGGTCTTGGTAGAGGTGCCCCTCATGCTCTCACTGGTCTACTGGGTTAACCGGCGGGCGCCTGCGGGGTCGATGGTCTAACCCAGCGATCGAGAATCCAGTCGACCGGCGCAGGGGTAGAAAAGAGAAAGTCGTGTCCGCCGGCAAACATCTTCAGAAGACTATTCTTTAGAAGCCCATGCAGCGCGGTCTGGTTCTCTGGGGGGGCAATGCGGTCATCTTCACCCCCCAAGATCAGTACCAACGATTGTTTCACCGAGGCGAGTGCCTCCGCGCAGTCGTGTGCTGCCCGTGCCTCTAAGAGTCGTAGGTATCCATCGGGCTGGCATAGACCCCCGAGAAACGACGCCTCGAAAGCGCATCGTGCGGCGACCATGGCATCAAATCGATGCGGGTCGCTGCGCTTGATGGCCTGATGCTGGGCGTTGAGATGCAAGAGGTAGATTTCGGCCCGCTGTCGTGGGTCGAGCAGCATCAGGCGGTGAAAGGCAAGCGACTGCCCTGCGCTACCGCCGGCGGAGCCGCCGCATAAGGCAGCGGTCCTAAGGCGGTGAGGCGCATGCACAAGTAGCACCTGCGCAACCATCGCACCAAACGACTCACCCACCACATAGGCAGACGTCACCCCGTAAGCATCGAGCACGGCCAGGCTATCGAGGGCAAAGTCTCGCATGGTCCAGCGCACTGGCGGGCCAGATGATCGCCCGAGGCCTCGGTGCTCAAAGGTGATAAGCGCAAAGTGTTCGACCAAGGCGCTTTGAAATACAGTGCCGCGCAGCCGAAAGTCGGCGCTTGAGCCAGGTAGAAAGAGTAGGGGCGGCCCCTGACCGACCGCGTAGGTCATGAGGGTAACGCCGTCTGGTAGGGTGAGCAGTCGTTCAGTGATCTGGGCAGGCATCGGAGCTTTTCTTGTTCGTGGTGTCTGGCTTGATCGAGGCGAACTCGACAAGCGCATTGACAAAGCTACTGCGCCTGCGCCCCCTGCCCAACTGCGTCAAGATACGAGACCTTACCCAGATCCACGATACAGCCACCACAAGAAGCCAAAATCGTGGCTCCATGAGATCTTTGATTAACTACTGAGGTGGTCTGTTCTTCAGGCCATTGCGTATGGTGATGGTGCCGGTGAAAGGAATCGAACCCTCGACCTTCGCATTACGAATGCGCTGCTCTACCGTCTGAGCTACACCGGCACAAGCCCGAGATTTTAATACAGCTTAGTCAATACCGGAAAACCCCCCTAAAAACCATCTCGTTGGTCGATCGATCAACATCTTCTGCCTGTAGTTGTCGTGCCGTGGTCTAATTTAAGTTCAAAGAATAAGAATAGACCGCACAGAAAGGCAATCCGATGGTTCCCTGGGAAGTCCTCTCCTTGGCTGGCTTCGCCTCTGCGGCGGCGGGATTCCTCGTCGGCGGGGTCTGTAAGGGGGCCTTTGGTGTGGGCTTGCCCCTGTTAGCGCTGCCTATTATGGTGAACTTCATGCCGGTGAGCCAGGCAGTGGCTCTCATCACCATTCCCAGCATCATCACCAACATCTGGCAGACCTTCCAGGGCACTGAACTGCGGAAGGTCTTAAAGCGCTTCTGGCTGCTTGGACTTTCCCTGGCCCTTGGCATCTACCTTGGCACGCTGCTGATGGTCTCCCTAGATGAGCGGGTCTTGTATGTCCTAATGGGCTTAGCCGTCATGGTGCAACCCGTTCTGCGACTCCTTAAGCCCGCCCTGGTAGTCTCTGAAAGGGCGCAGACCTATCTGGCCCCCCTCGTGGGCCTAGGCAGTGGCCTGGTAGGCGGCATGGCAGGGCTCTTCGGCCCACTCATCATTACCTACCTCGTAATGCTGCGCCTAGAGAAGAACCTCTTCACCGTGGCGGTCTCATTCGTCTTCGTTCTCGGTAGTCTCTCTCTTGCGGTCTTTCTCTCACGGCTTGGGGTCATGGGTGGTCAGGAATATGTCATGTCCAGCCTCGCCTTGTTGCCCGCCTTTCTTGGGATTTTTGCGGGGCTACAGATTCGTAAAAGAATTAATCAAGCCCAGTTTGAGAAAAGCCTCACGGTCCTTCTCTTGCTCACATCCGTAAGTCTCTTTGCCAAGGCGTTGTAGAACGCGCACCGCGCCTGACGTACCTATCGAACAAACCGATAACGGGTTTTCCCTTAGGCCCGAGCGTTTCGGTTCTCTGGCCCGCCCACTAGGAGATACTCCTAGTGATCATCTGCTCAGCATGGGCTTATAGTGCAACGGCAGTTACTTGTAAGGAAAAAACTATGCTCTGTGCCTGCATTCTCATTGACAAGCCCAACTCGGCGGCCCTCCGGCAAGAACATCGGCCGTCGCATAAGGTCTACCTCGGCCAAGTGGCAGACAAGATAGCCTTTGCGGGCCCTCTACACGCAGACGATGGCACCACGATGATTGGCAGTCTATTGGTCATCGATTTCCCTTCCGTCGCCGCCGCGAAGGCTTGGCTGGCGGATGAACCGTTTACCAGGGTGGGCCTCTATGGCCGCGCCGAAGTATTTCCGTTTTCCAATCTCTGGCCGCAGAAGGCTGGTTTTCCTAAGGAGGCAACATGACGAAGACACGCGCCCTGCTCAGCGATCGGGCACCCTATAACCCCATTGTAGGCCGGCCTGCGCTCAAGCTGCCCAATGGCAAGAAGCTTGCGGTCTGGTTGATTGTGAATGTGGAGCATTGGACCATTGCGGGGGCAATGCCCCGCACCGTATTGCCGCCGCCCATGGGCCAGACCCTCCTGCCGGATCTGGCCAACTGGTCTTGGCATGAGTACGGCATGCGGGTGGGCTTCTGGCGTATTTTCGATGCCCTCAAGCAGCGTGGTATTCGCCCCACCATGGCGGTCAATGGCATTGTCTGTGAGAGCCATCGACCCATTGCAGAGGCGGCATTGAAAGAAGACTGGGAATTCATGGGGCATGGCTATCTCCAGGGCCCGATGCACCGCCTAGAAGACCAGTACCGTGAAATTGAAAAGACCGTGAATGCCATCAAATCGATCACCGGCAAGGGGCCTGTGGGCTGGGAGAGCCCAGGCCTGACGGAGACCGACACCACCCTTGATTACCTCTCAGCAAACGGCATTCGGTACGTGGCTGACTGGGTCATGGACGACCAACCCTGTTGGCTGCAGGCCGAACCCCAGAAGATGGTCTCTGTACCGTACACCGTTGAACTCAACGATATTCCTATGTTCGCGTTGCAGAACCATAGCAGTGACGAGTTCTATAAGCGTGGGCTATTACAGCTTGAGCGCATGGTGCAAGACAGCCAAGAGTCCACCCGGGTGATGGCCATTAGTGTGCACCCGTACCTTACTGGGGTTCCGCACCGTATTGCTGCCTTTGAGAAGCTTCTGGATGTTGTCATGAAGGAGAAAGATGCAGCCATCATGACGGGCGAGGATATCTATCGTTGGTTTATTGCCCAGTAGACAGGGCGCGCTGCAGTCCGCAGCGCTGACTACAGCGTAACCGCCTACGCACGAACGCAACCGAAGAAAAGAGAAGGGCCCGCAGCGCGGGCCCTTCTCTTTAAGCCAAAAAACGACAAGTACGCGAAGCTAGGCCTTAGGCGGCCACAGCCACTGGAGCCTTCTTCTCTTTCGCGATCGCGGCGTTCACCCGAGGCATCACCTGCTCCGCCATTAGCTGCATCGACTTCTTGCCCAAGGCGGGGTCTTGCCAGTCATGGCAGGGATAGAGCAGGGTACCGAAGTCGCCCACCTGTTCACGAAACGCCAGAATCTGATCCACGACGCTATTGACTGAGCCTGCGAACACCAACTCTTTGGTCATGCGGTCGGGGGTGATGGCCTCATCGGGCTCATTCTGATCGCGCTTAAAGAGGTTGGAACGCCCCCCGAACCCTACGAGCTTACGAATGAGCTGCTTGAAGTAAAAGTGGTAAGGGCCTTCTGAGGAATGTCCATAGCGGGCCGCCAACTTGTCATCGTCTTCCGTGACAAAAATACTGCGCGCCACGCGCCAGTTGGCCGGGTCAGCGGGGCGCCCGCCATCCGCACAGCCCTGCACATAGCTTGGCCAGTGCGACTTCACCCACTCCGGCAGCAGGAAGTTGGCAGAAATGGGCTCCCAACCACGCGCGGCGGCGCTTGCCACACCCTTGGAGAAGGGGGCAACGGCAGTGACCACAATAAGGGGGTGGGGCCGCTGATAAGGACGCAGGATGATGCCCTGGCC
>JBDLQX010000105.1:0-3160 GCA_039800345.1 Pseudomonadota bacterium
CCGGTGAGGCCCAGGGCCAGCGCGAGAGGGATCAGTTTGGTGGTCTTCTTCATACGTTCTCCTTAAAGTAAATGGCGCCACGCCAAGGGGCGCGGACGGCACGGAGAACTCTGAAGGGGACCCCCCTGGCGTGGCTACGGGGTCAACTGGATGATGAAAAAAAGCCTGACATAGCCCACCAGAGCCGCATTCGCATGCCCCAAAGCGTGGTGTAGCCCATGGTGGGCACCCGGAGGTGGCCGTTCTCGTCAAGCACCATAAAGGCCGGCACCCCGCTGGCTCCGAGGGCCTGTGCCACCTGGCCTTGGCGATCCACGAGGGTGGTCCATGGCAGTGCCCGATCTTCCAGATAGCGCTGCACCTTCTCAGGCGGACCCGACTGCATGGCGATAGTGAGGACAGGGTGTTCCGAGGCCAGGGTGGTGATCGACGACTCTTCAAGTTTGCAAAAGCCGCACCATTCCGCCCAGATATGAATCACGATCGGCGTCTGGGGATATTTTTCGCGCAGCGAAACGAGGGCCTGCTCCAGGCTCTGGTCTTCCACAATTGATGCCCCAGAGATGAGCGGCAAGGCTGCAGACAGGGCGTCTGCAGGTGGCGGGCCCGAGGGAACCGACCGGGTCTGCCAGATCTGAATGCCTGCCCAGATCACAAGAAAACTCACAATAAAAAGGCCGTGCTTTTTGAAGAATGGGTTCATGGGCGGTGGGCGACGAGAAGGGGAATCATGCACACTTATAGCATTCAACCCAAGGAGCATACCCATGAAAGAGGGGCAGTCGCGACCGCCAGCCAGCCTGATTCGTCGGCAGGACTATCTGCCGCCGACCCATCGGATTACAGATCTTCAGTTGGCGTTTGATCTGGATCTGACCCAGACCACGGTGGTCGCGGAGTTTGGCTTTGTCTCGGCCACCGAGGAGCCCTGCGATCTGATGCTGGCAGGTGATGGGCTGCAGTTTGTCGCTGCCTGGCTTGACGATGCACCGTTATCGCCCGAGGCCTATCGGGTAACGCCCATGGCCTTTGTGCTTCCGAAGGCCCTTCGTGGCCGACTGAAAATTAAGACCCAGCTCGACCCGACCGCAAACACCGAGCTCATGGGCCTTTATGCAAGTCGCGGAGGGCTCTATACCCAGTGTGAGTCCGAAGGCTTTCGGCGCATTACCTATTTTCTCGACCGCCCCGATGTACTCACCTGCTATACCGTGACACTGCGCGGGAAGGCAGAGGCGTTTCCGGTGCTGCTTTCGAATGGCAACCTGGTATCGGAATCGATGGCCGATGGGATCAAGACCTCTGTGTGGCATGACCCATTTCCTAAGCCGAGTTACCTGTTTGCCCTGGTGGCTGCAGACCTGGCCTGTATTGAAGAGACGATCACCTCGCGCAGCGGTGCCCCAAAAAGGCTGCAGGTCTATACCAAGCCGGATGACCTCGCACGGGCGGGCCATGCCTTAGAGAGTCTGAAGCGCTCGGTGTTTTGGGATGAGCGGCGGTTTGGCCTGGAGCTTGATCTTGAGCGATTCATGATCGTGGCGGTACCCGACTTTAATTCGGGTGCCATGGAGAACAAGGGCCTTAATCTCTTTAACACCAAGTATGTCTTGGCCGATCCCGAGTCGGCTACCGACAAAGACTACGAGCTGGTGCAGGCCGTCATCGGCCACGAGTACTTCCATAACTGGACGGGCAATCGCATTACCTGCCGTGACTGGTTTCAGCTCACCCTCAAAGAGGGACTCACGGTCTTGCGAGACCAGGAGTTCACAGCCGATATGCTGGCCGAGGGCCTTACCGAAGCCCAGGCGGCAAGCAGTCGTGCGGTGAAGCGGATTGAAGATGTGCGCACTCTGCGGGCACACCAGTTTCCTGAGGATGCAGGCCCGATGGCCCACCCGATTCGGCCTGCGGAGTATCAGGAGATTCGCAACTTCTATACCGCCACCGTCTATGAGAAGGGGGCGGAGGTGATTCGCATGCTGCAGACCCTACTGGGGGTGGATGGTTTTCGCTCGGGCATGGACCTCTATTTCGTCCGGCATGATGGCCAGGCGGCTACCTGCGAAGACTTTGTGTCTTCCATTCTGGATGCCAATAAACGCAGTGAGTTGTTTGCGGCCTTTATGCGCTGGTATGACACGCCCGGTACGCCGCACCTCAGGGTACGCGACGCCTGGGAGAGCGCCTCGGGGCGCTATACCGTGACCTTTACCCAGACCCTAGACCCCCGAAGCCCGCAGCAGCAGCCGTTGCCCATTCCGGTGGCCTGGGGGCTCCTATCGCAGGCGGGTGACCCCATTGTCGTGCCGGGGCGAACAGGCAGTACCCCCTTGGGTGATGGCGAGGTCTTTCTCATGGACCAGGCCACCATGACCGTTGAACTTCTGCTCACGGAGCAGAAGGGAGCGGCCGCACCGATTCCGTCGTTGATGCGCAACTTCTCAGCACCGGTGGTGCTCGACTATCCCTATACGGCCCAGCAACTCAGCAGGCTGGCAGGCCACGATTCCGACCCCTTTAACCGATGGGAATCTTGTCAGCGCCTGATCATGGGCCAGTTGATGCCGGCTCTGGCCTCAGCAGAAGACCGTCAGTCGGTGATGCAGACGCTGGCGGCGGTGCTGACACACCCTGGCCTGAGCGATGCCTTTAAGGCCCTAGCCCTTACGGTGCCCGCCGACAACACCGTGGTGGAGGCCTGGGCGGCTGAGGGCCATGCGGTGGACCCGGTGCAGATTCGTGCCCGTATTGAGGCGGTTCGATTGGCGATGGCCCTGGCGATGGAGACCGAGTGGCAGCGTCTCGATGCGGAGAATGATGCGGTCGAGTTGGGCCCTTATTCGCCCAATGCGCTCGATGTGGGTCGACGCAGCCTGCGGCATCTGGCCCAGTCGATGGTGACTCTGGTGATGCCCGATGCGGCCCGGGCCGCAGCGCTCTGGTCGCGTTATTGCAGTGCCTCGCACATGACCCGTCGCATGGCCTGCCTCTCAGGCATTGTGAGCCTTGAGCATGTGGCCCCCGAGGTGGCTGCCCAGGCCCTTGGGGATTTTGCCCAGCGCTACGCCCACGACCCGCTTTCCATGGACAAGTGGTTTTCGGTACAGATTGCCACCCCGCGGCTCCACGATCAGGAGGGCTACACCATTCTGGC
>JBDLQX010000106.1:0-21788 GCA_039800345.1 Pseudomonadota bacterium
CTTAACCAGGCGGGCCCCGCCTTGGCATTGCTTTTGCGCGCTAGGGCGGTAGAGATGAAGGCGCCGGCCTCGCAGAGGGTATCGAAGTCGATACCTGTCTCTATGCCAAGCCCATGCAGCAGATAGACAAGGTCTTCCGTGGCCACATTACCGGTGGCTCCCTTGGCGTAGGGACAGCCCCCCAGGCCAGCGACGGCCCCATGAAAGATCGATACCCCCCCCTCTAAGGCGGCATAGACATTGGCAATCGCCTGACCATAGGTGTCGTGAAAATGGCCACTAAACCGATCGAGGGGATACCTTGTGGCAATGACCTCAAAGACGCGCTTTGTCTTCTCGGGCGTTCCTACACCAATCGTATCCGCAATATCAATTTCGTGGCACCCCAGATCGATCATACGGTCCACGACGGTCATCACCTGCTGTGGCGAAATCTCTCCTTCATAGGGGCATCCTAGGCAACACGAAATACTGCCGCGTAGCGCGATGCCATCGCGGTGCGCTGCCTGTGCAACCGGACGAAATCGCTCTATCGATTCTGCAACACTGCAGTTGATGTTTCGCTGAGAGAAGGTTTCTGAGGCTGCCCCGAAGATCACTACCTCATCGGCCTGCGCGGCAGCCGCCGCCTCATAGCCTCTGAGATTAGGGGTGAGTACGGAATACCAGGTGCCCGGACGGCGCGTAATACCCGCCATGACTGCTGCCCCATCGGCCATCTGCGGCACCCACTTTGGGGAGACGAACGAGGCCGATTCAATGTTCGTGATACCAGCCTGTGCCAGCCTCTCAATCAAGGCAACCTTGGTCTCTGTGGAGACCTCCGCCTTTTCGTTCTGTAGACCGTCCCGCGGGCTGACCTCGACCACCTTCACCTTCTTCTTCATGGGCACCTCTCTAATTTATGCCCGGGCTATCACGCAAGGCACGGGCAATGATGATCTTTTGAATATCACTCGTGCCTTCGTAGATCTGGCAGACACGCACATCGCGATAAAACCGCTCCACGGGGAAGTCGCGCACGACCCCATAGCCGCCGAGCACCTGAATCGCGTCGGAGCAGACCCGTTCCGCAATCTCACTGGCAAAGAGCTTGGCCATGGCGGCCTCTTTCATGCAGGGTCGCCCCGCGTCCTTCAGGCTCGCGGCATGCCAGATGAGCTGCCGTGCGGCTTCTAGCTGTGTGGCCATGTCCGCAAGCCGAAACTGTACCGCCTGGTGTTCAAAGATCGGCTTGCCGAAGGCCTGTCGATCCTGGGCATAGGCCAGTGCTGCGGCATAGGCCCCGCGGGCCATGCCCACTGATTGGGAGGCGATTCCAATACGCCCCCCCTCAAGCCCCGAGAGAGCGATCTTGTAGCCTTGGCCCTCTTCGCCAATACGATACCGCGCAGGGATTCGGCAGTTCTCAAAAATAATCTGGGCGGTATCGCTGGAATGCTGCCCGATCTTCTCTTCGAGCCGGGCCACAATATAGCCAGATGTGTCGGTGGGAACCAGAAAGGCGGACATTCGCCGATTGGGTGGCCCATCGCTGGTCACCGCAATCACAATGGCCACCTGCCCGTTCTTTCCGCTGGTAATAAATTGCTTTACGCCATTGAGCAGGTAGTCATCTCCCTCGCGGCGGGCGGCACAGCGAATCTCGGCGGCGTTAGACCCCGCCTGCGGTTCGGTGAGGCAGAAAGCACCGAGCCATTGCCCCTGGGCTAACGGAACCAGGAACTCTTTTTTTTGCGCCTCACTGCCAAATGCCTGCAAGATGCTGCAGACCGGGCAGTTGTTTACCGAGATAGCGGTGCTGGTGCCGCCATCGGCAGCGGCAATCTCCTCAATGATTAGTGAGAGGCTCACCGCGTCGAGCCCTGCGCCTCCATAGGCCTCGGGCACCATCACACCATAGCAGCCCAGCGACCCGAGCTGCGTGTGGATGTCTTTAGGAAAGGTGTGGTGTGTGTCCCAGTCTGCAGCCTTTGGAGCAATCTCTGCCGTGCAGAAGTCGCGTACGGCATCGCGGATCATCACCTGCTCGTGTGTGAGTACCATGATCTAAAACATCTCGATGCCAACAGCCGTGGCCTCGCCACCACCAATGCAGAGGCTGGCAAGGCCCCGGCGAGCGCCACTGTGTTTTAAAGCGTGCAGGAGCGTCACCAGGATTCGTGCACCTGAGGCGCCAATCGGATGGCCGAGCGCACAGGCCCCGCCATGAATGTTCATGCGGTCGTGACCTATACCTAAGTCTTTCATGGCCGACATGGCGACGACGGCAAAGGCCTCATTGACTTCCCATAAGTCGACATCAGAGACCGACCAGGCATTGGCCTCGAGCAGTCGACGGATTGCGCCAATGGGTGCCGTCGGAAATTTCGGGGGAGCCGCCGCGAAGGTGCTGTGTCCAACCATTCGGGCCATCGGTCTGAGGCCGTGTTTTTCGGCAATAGACAGCCGGGTCATGACCAGCGCCGCGGCGCCGTCGCTAATGGAGGAGGATGAGGCAGCCGTCACGGTGCCGTCTTTTGCAAAGGCAGGCTTGAGTTCGGGGATCTTCTCCAGTTTGATTGCCCGCGGCCCCTCATCGGTGGAAACGGTGGTTGTGCCTTTGCGACTCTGAATGTCTATAGGGGTAATTTCATGGGCGAAGTGCCCTGAATGGGTTGCCTCCTGTGCCCTGCGTACCGAGGCGATCGCAAAGTCGTCTTGCATCGCACGGGTAAATCCATAGTCACGTGCGCAGTCTTCTCCGAAGGTACCCATCGAGCGCCCTTTCTCATAGGCGTCTTCAAGGCCATCGAGCATCATGTGGTCGTATAAGGTGCTGTGGCCGAGTCGATATCCCCCTCGTCCTTTCATTACCAAGTAGGGCGCCTGGCTCATGCTCTCCATGCCGCCGGCCACCATGATCTGTGCGGCCCCGACAGCCAGACTATCGTGGGCGGTCATCACCGCGCGCATGCCTGACCCGCACATCTTATTGATGGTTGTACAGCCTGCCGACAGGCTGAGCCCGGCACCGAGTGCTGCCTGGCGGGCGGGTGCCTGCCCCTGGCCGGCGGGAAGTACACAGCCAAAGACCACCTCATCAACCATTTCTGACTTGGTGCCTGCCCGCACAAGGGCGGCGCGAATGGCTGCTGCACCGAGTTCTGGCGCGGTGAGCGAAGAGAGTTCTCCCTGAAGATTACCCATGGGCGTTCGGGCAGCAGAGACAAAGACAATTGGGTCATCGGTAATCGGCTTCATAGTGTCCTTAGAAGTTTTTGGCACTGCCGTTCATGGGCCGTGATCTCTTTAATCTGTAGCTCAATATCGTGTAGCTTAGTCTGCAACTCGCGTCGATGGGCGGCAAGGGTACTGAGGAATTTCTCCAGTTGGGCCTTGGTACCGCCTGGCCGGTCGTAGAGATCCAGAATCGATTTGATTTCGGCCAGCGAAAAGCCGAGTCTTTTTCCCCGGAGGGTGAGCCGAAGCCGTGTTTTATCTGCGCTGCTAAATACTCGTACCCGGCCGTTTCCGCGGCGGAGAGGATGCAGCAGCCCCTTGTCTTCGTAGAGCCGTATGGTGCGCGTGGAGACAGAAAACTCTTCGGCAAGGTCGCGAATCGTGAACGGGGCCGAGACGGAAGAAGACGCACGTACCATTTCAATTGACGTTAACGTTAGCGTCACCTAAAGTCAAGGTTATGCAGATTCAAGACCAGACGTTTTTAGTCACGGGTGCGGCCTCTGGCCTGGGTGCGGCGGTGGCCCAAGACTTGGTGCAGCGCGGAGCGCGTGTTCTGTTAGCCGATCTTGCCGCAGAGCAGGGCGCAAGGCTGGCGGCGCAGCTTGGCAATGCCGCCCGTTTTGTGTCAACCGATGTCTGCAACGAAGAGAGTGCTCAGGCTGCAGTCGATGCCGCTATTGCCGCTTTTGGTGGCCTGCACGGCCTGGTGAATTGTGCGGGCGTTGCGCCTGCCGAAAAGGTGCTGGGCAAAGAGGGGCCCCATCGCCTTGCGTCTTTCCAGAGGGTCGTCTCCATCAACCTCATTGGCAGCTTTAACATGATTCGGTTGGCGGCCCAGGCCATGGTCCAGACCGACCAGAAGTCGGGTGGATCCGCGTCTGTAGCAGGCGTGATTGTGAATACTGCCTCAGTCGCTGCTTATGAGGGACAGGTGGGGCAGGCGGCCTATGCAGCCTCTAAAGGGGGCGTCGTGGCCATGACGCTCCCTATTGCCCGCGAACTCGCACGCAGCCGCATTCGGGTGATGACGATTGCGCCGGGCATCATGGCTACGCCCATGCTCCTTGCAATGCCACAAGAGGTGCAAGACAGCCTGAACAAGTCGGTACCCTTCCCGCAGCGCATGGGAATGCCAGAGGAGTTTTCGCGTTTGGTGGCCGATGTCATCGAGAACGACTACCTCAATGGAGAGGTCATCCGAATCGACGGCGCCATTCGGATGTCGGGAAAGTAAGCCCCCCAAAAACAAAACCCCCAGCTTGTGGCCAGGGGTTTCTCTTGCTTCTGAAGGGTAAAGCCGAAGCGAAGAAGCTTTTCTACCTACTTTATCTTGGCCTCTTTGTACATCACGTGCTTGCGAGCACGAGGATCAAATTTTTTGATCTCGATTTTCTCGGGCGTTGTTTTCTTGTTCTTCGTGGTGGTGTAGAAGTGCCCCGTACCAGCAGAAGACTCTAGTTTAATTTTTTCGCGACCTGACTTTGCCATGCTTTTTATCCACTCTTAGTAAAGGATATTAGGCTTCACCGCGTGCACGCAGATCGGCGAGCACGGCCTCGATGCCGTTTTTCGTAATGGTGCGTACGGCGGCGGCAGATACACGCAGACGTACCCAACGGCGCTCACTCTCTACCCAGAACTTGCGATACTGCAGGTTGGGCAGAAACCGGCGTTTTGTCTTGTTGTTGGCGTGAGAAACATTGTTTCCCACCATTGGTTTTTTGCCGGTTACTTGGCAAACACGGGCCATGATGATTCCTTAAAAATTTCGCGTGACACGATACTGCGAAGGAAGTGCCTGCTCCGCAAGCGGAGGAATAGGCAAAGACTCGGAATTGTAGTCAGCCAGGCGGATGAGGTCAACTTCGAAGGTCGTACAGGGCTTATCGAGGCGGCCAGTGTCCTGGCAAACGCAAGGAAGGAGCCCATGATCGCCAAGAGATAATTAAAAAGTTAGCGCACACATTCAAATTCTCTTACCGAATCTCCCGCAACCAAGAGGTGGGCCCAGAGATCGATTTCGAGCTGCTGTAACAGTTGTCTTAGCCGAATGGTCAGTTGTCGGTCGGCTTGACTGGGTTCGTCCATGCCTGAGGGGTGGTTATGGAAAATGACCAGACGGCTGGCATTGAGCTGTAAGGCGCGGGAAACGATCTCGCGCGGATAGACGCTGGTTTCCGAGAGGCTTCCGCGAAAAAGCTCTTCGATGCGGATGAGGCGGAGTCTCCGGTCGAGGAAAGCCGCGCCAAAGACCTCATAGGGGCGGCCGGAGAGGTGCGTTCTTAGCCATGGAGCAAGCGCTAACGGACTGGGGAGGGGTTGTCCCGCGGGTAGTTGAGCGCGTGCTGCGCGGCGGCTGACCTCTCCAGCGGCCTGCAGCAGCGAGAATTTGGCGGTTCCAATCCCCGGCTGCTGCCCGATCTGGTTCAGGGGGGCAGATAAGACCGCCGATAGGCTTCCAAGCTCATTGATCAGAAGTTTGGCAAGAGCAACGCAGTTGATATCTCGGGTACCGGTCTGGAGCAAGACAGCCAGTAGCTCGGCGTCCGAGAGGCTATTGACTCCGCGGGCCAGCAGTTTCTCTCGTGGCCCCTCCTCCATAAACCCCTGAGGGCCCGGGGCGTTGAGGGCGGGCTGAGAAGCGACCCCATCGGTGGCAAAGAGGGTCGATCGAAAAAGAGAGCTGTGCATCTTGGGTCTGCCTTTCCTTGGTGAGAGCGATCGGCCTAAGGTTGCAGGGAGGATGGCTGCGCCACCATTGGCCAGATGCTGGAGGAGGCAAATCCCTTTACGATGCGACTGGGATCGCGAAAAGGCAGAAAGTGGCGTTGCCATTTCGCGCTGGTTGGATGCGGATATTCATCAGAAAGGAATCACCTATGACCAAGGCCTATGCGATTGCGCAGATGACAGTAAAAAATCCGGAGGGCTATATGGCGTACAGCCGTGAAGTTGCCTCCACCCTGTTGCCTTTTGGTGGAAAGTTTCTGGTTCGGGGGGGGGAACCGCAGGTCTTAGACGGCCAGCCAACCGGGTCGCGCAATGTGGTGCTCGAGTTTCCAGATCTCCAGTCGGCGAAGAACTGGTATCAGTCTGTCGCCTATCAAGCGATTGTGAAGGGTCGACTAGAGAACGCCACAGGCTACTTAGTATTGGTGGAGGGGTATACGGGGTAGGGGATTACTCTGCTGCCAGCAACTTGGCAGCGGCCCGCAGCCCACTCAGGTAGCTGTCTACTCCCATGCCACTGATTTGGCCTGCCACCAAGTCTGAGAAAACAGAGTGGTGACGGAAAGATTCGCGCGCATGGATGTTAGACATGTGCACCTCCACGATGGGGCAGCGCAGTATGGCCAGCGCGTCGCGAATACCGTAGCTGTAGTGGGTCCAGGCACCCGCATTGATGACGATGGCCCGTGTACCGTCGTCAAGCGCTGCGTGGATGCGCACAACCATCTCGCCCTCATGGTTGGTTTGGAAGGTCTGCACCTCAAGGCCTAGTTCAGCGCCGAGGCGGCCAAGTGCCTGATTAATGTCGTCGAGTGTTGCCGTGCCGTAGACCGACGCGTCGCGTTTGCCGAACATGTTGAGGTTGATGCCGTGCAGCACCAAAATTTTCGTAGTCACTTTTCATCCTGGCGGTTTTGGGCGTATGGTTTTCATTGTAAATACTGAAGTGAAAACCCAACGACAAAAGAAAACCATCAACGCCATTCTCACACGATTCCCTTTCTGCAGAGATGCCATGACCACTTCTCCTCTTCTGCCCGCGCTTGCGTCACGCGACTGGCAGTCTCATCCGCCGTATCAGGCACCCGGCTACAAGTCCACCCTGACGCGGGGCCCACAACAGCCCCTCGTGGTCGTTCCGAGCCGCCTGGGAGAGCCCTCGGTGCCCGTCTTCGGGCTGGATGGATTGCGCGACATCGACCGCGATCTCACGCGCAACGCGCGGCGCAACGGGGAACCTCTTGGCGAGCGGATTCGGGTCGTGGGGCGCGTACTCGATACGCATGGCCGCCCGCTGCCGCATACCCTTGTCGAACTCTGGCAGGCCAATGCTGCGGGCCGCTATGTGCACAAAGTAGACCAGCACGATGCGCCGCTAGACCCCAATTTTCTGGGGGCGGGGCGTTGTCTAACCGATACGCAGGGCCGCTACGAGTTCTTCACCATTAAGCCAGGTGCCTACCCCTGGGGCAACCATCCCAACGCCTGGCGGCCGCAGCATCTGCATTTTTCCCTCTTTGGTCAGGCGATGCCCTGCCGTCTGGTGACCCAGATGTACTTCCCCGGTGATCCGCTCCTGGCCTATGACCCCATCTATTTAGAAGTTCCGGAAAAAGCCCGCACGAGTCTGGTGGCCGACTTTGCTCTCGAAGAGACGCGCGAGGGATTTGCGCTGGGATATGTCTTCGATATCGTGCTGCGGGGGCCATCGACATGAAACCCCACAAGACTGAGAAGCGGCCGTGCACGCAGACACCCTCGCAGACGGTGGGGCCGTACTTTGCCTATGGGCTCTCGCCAGCGCAGTATGGGTTTGATCTGCCGGAACTCTTTGGCCCCACACTGGCCGGCCCAGACTGCCCAGGTGAGCCTCTCTTACTCCTAGGGCAGGTCTTTGACGCGCACGGGCAGCCGATTACCGATGCCTTGGTGGAGTTGAGTCAGCTTGATGCACAGGGCCAAGACTCTGGCCGCGCGCTTCATTCGTTGTTTCGTGGCTTTGGTCGATGTGGCACCGGAACCCTGGCCGATGGGCTGTATGCATTCCATACGATTCGCCCTGGAAAGGCGCTCGGCCAGGTCGCAAGCTGCCTGCACCTCACGGTGTTTATGCGCGGGCTCCTCACGCACTGCTTTACGCGAGTCTATTTTGCAGATGAACAGGCCGCCTTAGAGCGGGACCCCGTCTTTCAGGCGGTGCCGGAGCACCGCCGATCGTCCCTACTCGCACGGCGTGAGCCAGCCATGGGAGCCCACGCCTGGCGGTTTGATATTCACATGCAGGGGCCACAAGAGACGGTCTTTTTCGATCTCTAGCTCGCCTCAGCACTACGCGCTTGTAGACTCTTTACACCGTTTATTCTCTTTGCCGCACACTTTCACTCACCTCTCTAAAAAGCGCACTCTGTATGTCTAACCTACTGTATGCAAAGATCTCTGGCCGCGAGACCGCGCCGTGGCTCGTTCTCATGCACTCGCTCGGCGCAACCCATCGGCTCTGGGATGTGCAGATGCCGGTATTGGAGCAGCAGTTTCGTGTACTGCGTCTGGACCTTCCTGGCCACGGTGCCTCGCCTCTGGCGCCCGCGATCGGTCTCGATGCGATGGCCGATGCGGTTCTGGAAGCCCTCAACGCCCATGGTGTCTCCGAGGCTTATTTCTGCGGCCTGTCTTTGGGGGGCGTGGTGGCCCAGTCGATTGCACTGAAGCGCCCCGAGCGCGTGTTGGGTCTGGTCCTTGCGAATACGGGTGCCAAGGTAGGCTCTGCACAGGTATGGGGAGACCGGGTACAGGCGGTTCGTAGCGCAGGGGTTGCCTCGCTCATTCCTGCGCTGATTTCCCGGTGGTTTACCGCCCCTTTTGCCCAGGCCCATCCCACCCGTGTACGGGCCATGGCAGAAATCTTAGAAGGGGCCAACCCCCAGGGCTACGTCATGGCCTGCGAGTCGCTGGCCCAGGCAGATCTCAGAGAGGCCATACACGCCATCAAGGCGCCCACGCTGGTGATTGCGGGCGACCAAGACCTCACCACACCTGTGTCCGATTCTGAGCTTCTCGCCGCGAAAATTCCCGGTGCGCGCCTGATCATTCTGAAGGCCGCCCATATTAGTAATATTGAACAACCCGGGGAGTTTGCCCGTCTGGTGCTCGAGCACTGCGCTCCGGGCCAGGTAAGCCAGGCAGCCCTGCGTGAGGCGGGCATGTTGGTGCGGCGACTGGTGTTAGGCGACGCCTATGTCGATGCAAAGCGCAAAGACGCGCCTTCCGATGTGCTTGCCTTCCAAGACTTCGTTACTGAGGCGGCCTGGGGGCAGGTATGGACCCGGCCTGGCCTGTCGCGTCGCGACCGTTCGCTTCTGGTCTTGGCACTTACCCTGGCCGGCAATCGGGAGGCAGAATTCGTCCTACATCTGCGGGCAAGTAAAAGCAATGGTGTAACCCGCGACGAGATACGCGAGTTTATCCTGCAGGCAGCGGTCTATGCGGGCGTACCTGCTGGTAACCATGCAATGAATCTTGCCCAGAAGATCTGGGCAGAAGAAGACGCAGCCACGGGGCAAGCGGTGTGATTAACAAGGTTTTTTCGTCTGCCGCCGAGGCCTTACACGACCTGCCCGATGGGGCCACGGTAATGATTGGGGGTTTTGGCAACGCGGGTATGCCCTCGGAACTGATTGATGCGCTGATTGATCAGGGCGCTCGCGATCTTACGATCATTAACAACAACGCGGGCAATGGTGAGACCGGGTTAGCCGCATTGCTCAAGGCCCGACGTGTGCGCAAGATTATTTGTTCGTTTCCGCGTCAACATGACTCGCATCACTTTGATGCCTTGTATCGCGCAGGCGAGATTGTTCTTGAATTGGTACCGCAGGGAAACCTCGCAGAGCGTATTCGTGCGGCAGGTGCCGGCATTGGCGGCTTTTATACCCCTACGGGATTCGGTACCGCACTGGCACAAGGCAAAGAGACCCGCGAGATTAATGGTCGGCACTATGTCTTTGAGCTGCCGCTGGCGGCCGACTTCGCGCTCATTAGGGCACTCAAAGGCGATCGCTGGGGCAACCTTGTGTATCGCAAAACCGCCCGCAACTTCGGGCCTATTATGGCGACGGCGGCGCGCATCACAGTGGCGCAGGTGTCAGAGTGCGTAGCGCTTGGAGATCTCGACCCAGAGACTGTCGTCACGCCAGGCATTTATGTACAACGACTGGTACAGGTGTAGGCCATGGCTCTGATTCGTCGTGATCGCACCGAAATCGCCGCCCGGGTGGCAGCAGATATTCCAGAAGGGGCCGTGGTGAACCTCGGTATTGGGCTGCCTACACTGGTGGCGAATTATCTCGAGGCCGACCGTGAGGTACTTCTTCACAGCGAGAATGGTGTGCTGGGTATGGGCCCTGCGCCTGCACCCGGCGAAGAAGACCCCGACCTCATCAATGCGGGTAAGCAGCCCGTGACGCTGCGTGCGGGAGGGTGCTACTTTCATCATGCCGACTCGTTTGGCATGATGCGGGGCGGCCACTTAGATATCTGCGTATTAGGCGCCTTTCAGGTCTCCGAGCAAGGTGACCTCGCCAATTGGCATACCGGTGAACCCGATGCGATTCCTGCCGTTGGCGGGGCGATGGATCTTGCCATCGGCGCAAAGCAGGTCTTTGTGATGATGGATCTGCTGACCAAGCAGGGCCAGAGTAAGCTCGTAGCCCGTTGTGACTATCCCCTCACGGGTGTTGGCTGCGTCAGCCGGATCTACACAGACCATGGCGTATTTGCGGTCGGGCCCGAAGGGCTTTTTCTGGTCGATGGTTATGGCAATAGCCTCGTGCAGCTGCAGGCGCTCTTGCCTGTCTCATTGCGTGCCGGTTAGCAGCGGGTACTTATTGCGATGGTGAATACGCGCATCAATTCTGAAAGGCCGCGCAACGGCGCAGGCGGTGAGATCTATGCCCACAGACTTCTGCGAGAAATGCTGGCTGTAGAGTCGGCGCTTGCGCAGGCCCAGGGGCAGGCGGGACTGATCACTTCGCAGAGTGCGCAGATCATTGCCGAGGTTTGTACGGCGCTTTCTTCGGATCTAATGCGCTTAGACCCGAATCAGTTAGAGAACGACAGCCTGCTTGCCGGCAACATCGCCATTCCTTTTGTGAAAAAGCTCACTGCCCAGGTGGCGCAGGCCGATGCCGAGGCCGCCAAGCATGTGCACCTCGGAGCGACCAGCCAAGACATCTTGGATACCGCAGCGGTACTCGTCTGGCAGCAAGACCTTCTCCGGCTCGAGGGCATGTTAAAAGCCGCGATGGACGAGGCTGCATCGCTGGCGCGGGACCATCGTGATACCCCGATGATGGGCCGCACCTGGATGCAGCAGGCCCTGCCCATTACCTTTGGCCTGAAGGCCGCAGGCTGGCTCGATGCGCTTATGCGCCACGCGCAGCGGCTCGAAGGTGCGCGCGAAGAGATGCGGGTTTTGCAGTTTGGCGGTGCTACGGGAAGTCTCGCGAGTCTGGGGAAAGACGGCCTGAGGCTCTCGCATGCGTTGGCAGAGATCTTGGGTCTTCGCGAGCCCAGCCTACCCTGGTTTGGCCATCGTGACCGTGTCTTTGCGCTTGCCTCAGTGCTCGTGGGTCTCACGGGGTCGCTGGGGAAAATTGCCAAGGATCTGTCGCTCATGGCCCAGACCGAGATAGCTGAGTGTAAAGAGGGCGTAGCCCCCGGCAAAGGCGGGTCGTCTACCATGCCGCACAAGCGTAATCCTGTGCAGTGTGCGGCCATCCTTACACAGGCAGCATTTTTACCAGGGCTACTGGGCGTTCTTGCCTCGGCCTTGCCACAAGAACATGAACGCGCCTTAGGGGGCTGGCAGGCCGAGTGGCAGGCCATGCCGCAGATCTTGCAGGGCACCGAGACTGCGTTGCAACAGTCGGTGGCGCTTTTGGCGGGGCTTGAGCTGCAGCCGCAGGCCATGCGGGCAAATATTGATGTCAGTCGGGGCCTGGTCATGGCCGAGTCGGTGGCCTTTGGTCTGGCGCCTCAAATAGGTAAGGCCGATGCGCATGCGCTGCTGGAAAGGTTAAGCCGTCAGGCGGTCGACCGCGGGCAGACCCTCGAAGAAGCACTGCTGCAAGACCCAGAGGCTTGCCGCCTGGCGACGCCCGCGCAGTTCTCCGCCTGGTTGTCGCCGCTTGCCTACCTGGGCGCGAGCGGTGCATTTATAGATCGGGTACTGAGTGCCTACGACCGTTCTCGTTAGTGGGTTGTGCATCGTAGACAGTGCAGGGTTCGACCTGTAAATTGGGTGTTATGAAAAAAGCAAATCTAAAAATGGCACAGGGAGTCTGAAGCACCATGAACGAAAAAAAATTTGCCTCACAGGCGGATCTCGAAGAAAAGAAGACCAGCTTTGTGAAGCTGTCTGATCATGCCTGGGCCTACACCGCCGAGGGAGACCCGAACACCGGGGTGATTGTGGGTGATGACAGCGTCATGATTATCGACGCGACTGCAACTCCCGTAATGGCACAGAAGGTCGCCGCCGAGATTCGCAAAATTACCGATAAGCCGATCAAGTACGTTTTACTGACCCACTACCATGCCGTTCGGGTGTTGGGTGCTTCGGGCTTTCAGCAGCATGGACTGCAGCAGATCATCGCGAGCCAAGATACCTACGACCTCATCGTGGAGCGTGGCCAGCAGGACATGGATTCGGAAATTGCGCGATTTCCTCGGTTGTTTCAGGCCGTCGAGTCGGTGCCTGGTCTCACCTGGCCAACGCTCACATTTCAGGGGCGTATGACGCTTTTTATGGGCGGGCTCGAGGTGCAGATTATGCAGCTCGGTGCGGGCCATACCAAGGGAGATACGATCGCCTGGCTGCCGAAAGACAAGGTCTTGTTCTCGGGCGATCTGGTAGAGGCCGATGCCGCCTGTTACACCGGAGATGCCCATTTGGCCGAGTGGCCGCAGACGCTGCGTAACCTCCGAGCGCTGCCCGCAGAGAAGCTGGTTCCGGGGCGCGGCCCGGCCCTCATGACCCCGCAAGAGGTCACCAAGGGCCTTGCCTACACCGAAGACTTTGTCACCACCCTCTATAAGGGGGCCCAAGAAGCGGTCACCAAGGGGCTTGATCTCAAAGGCGCCATGAAACATATTCGGCAGTCCATGGATCCCAAGTTCGCCCAGGTCTTTATCTACGAACACTGCCTGCCCTTCGATGTCACGCGGGCCGTCGATGAGGCAAAGGGTATCCGCCATCCCCGCATCTGGACGGCAGAACGCGATCAGGAGATGTGGCACGCCCTGCAAGAAGACTAGGCGCCTCGCCTCTCGGTTGCGTCATGCTGTCTACTTACACCTACCCTCAGTTCTCGAACCCTAGGCCGGCAGAGGTCGGCCAGACCATTCAGCGGCCAGTGGTCATCGTGGGGGCCGGGCCAGTCGGACTATCCTGCGCCATAGACTTGGCCCAGCGCGACATACCGGTGTTGCTGCTTGATGATGACAACACGGTATCCGTGGGCTCGCGGGGCCTCTGCTATGCCAAGCGCACCCTTGAGATTCTCGATCGGCTGGGTGCCGCAGGCCCGGTCTGCGACAAAGGGGTGTCATGGAATGTAGGGCGTACGTTTTTGGCCGAGCACGAGGTCTATCGGTTTGATCTTCTTGCCCAGCCCGATCACCAGTTTCCGGGTATGGTCAATCTGCAGCAGTACTACCTAGAGGAATACCTGTTTCGGCGCGCGCAGCAACTCTCTTGTCTGGAGATTCGTTGGCAGAACAAGGTGGTTGCAGTAACGCGAGACGAGGCATCTGCCGAGGTAGAGGTGCAGACGCCCGATGGCAGCTACCGCGTTTCTTGTGACTGGCTTCTGGTCGCTGATGGCGCGCGATCTCCCATTCGTCGCATGCTGGGGCTCGATATTGAGGGCCGTGTTTTTCAGGATCGCTTCCTTATCGCCGATGTCGTAATGAAGGCCGATTTCCCTGCAGAACGCTGGTTCTGGTTTGACCCGCCGTTTCATCCCAACCAGTCTGTGCTGTTGCATCGTGAGGCCGACAATGTTTGGCGTATTGATTTTCAGTTGGGCTGGAATGTCGATCCCGAGGAAGAGAAAAAGCCCGAAAAGGTCATTCCGCGTATTCAAGCCATGCTCGGCCCCGATCATGCGTTCGATCTCGAATGGGTCAGTGTCTACACCTTTCAGTGCCGACGTATGACGCGCTTCCGTCATGGCCCGGTGATTTTTATGGGCGATGCGGCCCATCAGGTCTCGCCGTTTGGTGCACGTGGCGCGAACTCGGGCATTCAAGATGTCGACAATCTTGGCTGGAAGCTTGCTGCGGTTCTTGCGGGTAGGGCACCGCAAGCGCTTTTGGATACCTACGATGCAGAACGCACCGAGGCGGCCGACGAAAATATTCTCAACTCCACGCGATCAACCGACTTTATTACGCCAAAGTCTGTGGTGAGTCGACTGTTCCGAGATTCGGTCTTGCAGCTTGCGCAGAACCTTGGATTTGCCCGCGGCCTGGTGAATTCTGGCAGGCTCTCGGTACCCACGTTTCATGCCGCTTCTGTATTGAACACCCCGGATCTGCCGGGTGCGGTCTTTGCCAGCCGAATGATTCCGGGGGCGCCCGCCGATGATGCCCCGGTGCGGCGAATCGCGCCAACTGCGGCATCTCACGCTCGGGGGCACAAGTCTGTATCGCATGCCTCATCGCCTGACTGGCTACTCGGGTATCTGGGGGGTGGTTTTGTGGTGATGGTTGCCATGCCTCAGGACGCTCAGGCCCAACCGGGTTTAGACGGCCTGGCGCACTGGGCGCAGTCGATAAACACGGCGGGAATAATCGACCTGCGCATCTTGGTTGTGCACGCGCAAGATGTAGCCGCTCGGCAGGCAACTACCCCCGCAGACCATCTCACTTCCCCTTGTGTTGACCATGTTTTCGACCTCAAGGGGCGTGTGACAGAACGATATGACCTCACGCCAGGCTCTGCCTATCTCATTCGTCCCGATCAGCATATCTGCGCCCGTTGGCGCCAGCCTTCCGTGCCCGAGGTTGAGGCGGCCTATCGTCGTGCACTCGGACATCTCTCTCACTAGCCCACCATGACAATGAATCGAGATGCGCGGATAACGATGGAAAGCAAAGGCACCAACGAACCTGCCGGTCTCATCACTGAGACTCATTTTTCGGATGCCCAGAAGACCTATTTCTATGGCTACAGTGCGGGCGACGATTTTTATGAGGCCCTCATCGCCGCCCACACGAATCTCTCTGAGGCGGAAAGCCACGCCTTTAATGCCCGCCTGGTTTTGATTCTTGCCAACCATATCGGCAGCCTGCCGGTACTAAGACAGGCACTAGAGACGGCGGCCGTGCGAGACAAATAAGGAGACCACCATGAAGATCCAGCGCCTGCACCATGTGGCCTATCGGTGTATCGATGCCAAGCAGACTGTGGAGTGGTACGAGAAGTACCTCGATATGAAGTTTGTGTTGGCCATTGCCGAAGATCAGGTGCCGTCCACAAAGGCGCCTGATCCTTATATGCACGTCTTTCTTGATATGGGCCAAGACAATATTCTGGCCTTCTTTGAGCTTCCGAATAGTCCGGCCATGGGGCGCGATACCAATACACCGGCCTGGGTACAGCATCTGGCCATGAAGGTGGACTCCGTCGATACACTTCTTGAGACCAAGGCACGCCTCGAGGCCGATGGCATCGAAGTGATTGGACCCACCGACCACACCATATTTCAGTCGATCTATTTCTTCGATCCCAACGGGCATCGACTAGAGTTGGCGGTTGACACGGGCAGCCCAGAGATGATGCGCAAGCTCGATGAGGTCAAGTGGGACATGCTCAATGAGTGGGCGGTGACAAAGAAGGCGCCCGCTCATGCCCGTTGGATGCACGATGGGAGCAGAGCGCCGACATGAGGACACAGGGCAGTTGGGTCGCGTCTGCCAATTCGGCAGACACAGACTTTCCCATCGAGAACCTTCCCTTTGGGCGGTTCGTACTGGCCCATGACGACAACGCAGACCCTCGGGTGGGCGTCGCGATTGGTGACCAGATTCTCGATTGCCAGGCACTCGAGAGATCGGGCTGTATTCCCGCAGAAGACGCTGCATTCTTTGCCCCCTTGGCAGCGGGTGACCTGAACGCCCTTATGGCACTGGGCGGACATGCACGGCGGCGGGTACGAGATCGACTGACCGCTCTGTTGTCGGCCGAGGCCAAGGAAAAGGGCATGGCTATTCGGCTTGCAGGCTGCCTGGTTCCACAGTCACAGGTAGAAATGGTGATGCCCTGCCGTGTGGGCGATTACACCGATTTCTATGCCTCGATTCATCATGCGACGGCGGTGGGCCGACTTTTTCGGCCCGACAATCCGCTATTGCCCAATTACAAATGGGTGCCGATCGGCTATCACGGTCGCAGTTCCACCGTGGGTGTCTCGGGCGCCCAAATTGCGCGACCCTCGGGTCAGATCAAGCCCCCCGAGGGCCATCCCGTTTTTGGCCCGTGTCAGCGGCTCGATTTTGAGCTGGAAGTAGGATTCTTTATTGGCCAAGGAAATCAATTGGGGTCGCCTATCCCCATCGCACAGGCCCACGACCAGTTGTTTGGCCTCTGCCTGCTCAATGATTGGTCTGCGCGGGATATCCAGTCATGGGAGTACCAGCCCCTGGGGCCTTTTCTGTCGAAGAACTTTGCCACGACGATTTCCCCCTGGATTGTTACCCAGGAGGCCCTCGCGCCATTTCGGGTGGCCTATGAACGTCCCGCGGAAGACCCGGCGCCCCTGGGCTACCTGGAGGACGAAGAAAATCGTCGCAGAGGGGGTTTCGATCTGCATCTTCAAATCTCCATTCAGACCGCAGCGATGCGCGCACGCCATCTGCCCGCGCATGTCTTGGCAACAACCAATCTGCGCTATGCCTATTGGACGGCAGCCCAACTGATTACCCACCATGCAAGCAATGGCTGCCTGCTGCAAGCGGGTGATCTGCTGGGGTCTGGCACTATGAGTGGCCCAGCTTCTTCCGAAGCGGGGTCATTGCTGGAACTCACCAGAGGCGGAAAAGAACCGCTTGTTTTGCCGTCTGGAGAGTCACGCCGTTTTATTGAAGACGGCGATGCCATTGAAATTACCGGTTTCTGCCAGAATGCGGATGCGGTACGTATTGGCATGGGCAGTTGCCGGGCATCCATCCAGGAATAAGGGCAAGCAGGGGCAAGGAACAAGGGGCGCGATGCAGACCAGTACCACCCAAGTAGCCATCGTGGGGGCCGGGCCGTCGGGTCTTCTGTTGGCGCATGTTCTGGCCCAGGCGGGTGTTGCCGCAGTGATCGTGGAGCGTCAGTCGGCCGACCACGTATCTGCGCGTATCCGCGCAGGGGTGCTCGAAGATGCCACCGTCTCGTTTCTTACGGAGGTGGGGCTCGGCGCGAGAATGCAAGCAGAGGGGCTGCCACACGAGGGCTTCACCCTGATTTATGAAGATCTCGCCCCATTACGTATCGACCTTCAGGCCTTAGCAGGGCGGTCGGTCATGGTCTATGGGCAGACCGAGGTCACGCGAGACCTGATGCGGGCCCGCGAGGCCTTGGGTCTGAAGACAGTCTACGAAGCAGAAGACGTCGCGGTGCATGATATCCAGAGTACCCATCCGAGTGTCAGCTATCGGCTCGCCGGGGAGGCGCATCGGCTCGAGGCTGATTTTGTGATTGGCTGCGATGGCTACCATGGCGTCTGTCGGGCGACAGCCAAGGCAACGGGTAGCCTGCGTGAGATCGAGCGGGCCTATCCGTTTGGCTGGCTGGGTCTCCTAGCCGATGTGCCACCCGTTTCTCACGAACTCATCTATGCCAATCATGCCGATGGCTTTTTTCTCTGCAGCATGCGGTCTCCGACACGCAGCCGGTACTACCTGCAGTGCCGGCTCGATGAGAAAGTGGAAGACTGGTCTGATGAGCGGTTTTGGTCGGCGCTTGCCCACCGTCTCGGGCCCGATCGCGCTGCGGCTTTGGTCAAAGGGCCCGCACTGGAAAAGAGCATTGCGCCCTTACGTAGTTTTGTGGCCGAACCACTGCGGTTTGGGCGCCTCTTCCTCGCTGGTGATGCCGGACATATTGTGCCGCCCACAGGTGCGAAGGGCCTGAACTTGGCGGTGGCCGATATTCGGGTCTTGTCGCGTGCGCTCGTTTCGTTTTATCAGACGGGCTCGGAAGGGGCGCTCACGGGGTATTCCGATCTCGCGCTTCGCCGTATCTGGAAGGCTGAGCGGTTCTCCTGGTGGATGACCAGTCTTCTCCATAAATTCGAAGGCCAGACGCTGTTTGATCGTCGTATTCAGGCAGCCGAGTTCGCCACGTTGGCGGGCTCTGCGGCTTTACAAAAAGCCCTCGCGGAGGCCTATTTGGGTTTGTTTGACTAAAAAACCCGGCGGTTATTGGGGAGATCCATATTAGAGAAAACCAGAAAATTGACTTCTAAATCTGGTGTGAGCGGCGTTTAGCGTCTATGCTCGATTTTAGAAATTCTTATATTAAGGAGACGTTTGATGAAGTTAAAACTCGCTGCTGTTGCTGCAGGTCTGGCACTTGTGGGCGCTGCTACTGTGCAGGCCCAGACGATCACCCTGAAGGTGCACCATTTCCTTGGGCCGCAGTCGATCCAACATACCAAGATGCTCGGAGACTGGTGCGCCAACATTGAGCGCGACTCCAACAAGCGCATGAACTGCCAGATCTTTCCTGCCATGCAGCTCGGTGGCGCACCTCCGCAGTTGTTCGACCAGGCCAAAGATGGTGTGGCCGATGTGGTCTGGACGGTGGCGGGCTATTCCGCGGGCCGGTTCCCAAAGTCTGAGATTTTCGAACTCCCCTTCATGATGACCAACGCTGCGGCCACCAGCCGTGCGGCATGGGATTTCGTGCAGAAACACGCCCAAGAAGAGTTTAAAGATGTGAAGCTCTTGGCTATTCACGTGCATGGTCCAGGGAATATTTTCACGAAAGATAAGCCGATCACTAGCCTGAATGACTTCAAAGGCATGAAACTGCGTGCGCCAACCCGTCTCACCAATAAGATGCTGGGCATGCTCGGCGCATCCCCGGTGGGAATGCCCGTTCCCCAGGTCCCAGAGGCATTGTCTAAAGGTGTGATCGATGGCGCTGTGATTCCTTACGAGGTGGCTCCAGGACTACGAGTGCATGAACTCACGAAGTTTGTCGCCGAGCCCGATCGCAGCATGGAAGCGCTCTACACCACGGTGTTCTTGGTGCCTATGAACAAGGCCAAGTACGACTCGTTGCCGGCAGATCTTAAGGCAGTGATCGATAAGAACTCCGGCCGCGAATTCTCCGCGTTCCTTGGGCAGACCCAGGAGGGCAACGACGTACCCGGGCGTGAGACATTTGCCAAGACTGCGGGCTATACCATCAACAAGATTCCCCGTGCGGAGCTTGAGAAGTGGAAAAAGGCCATTGATCCGCTCTACGCTGAATTTACTGCGGACATGGACAAGCGGGGTTTTGACGGTAAGGCACTCGTCTCCTCCGCGCGGGAGTTGGTGAAGCAGAACACTAAGTAATTGCTTAGGTAGACAGGAGAGGGTGTTGCATAAACATCCTCTTCTTTTTTATGCGTGCCGATAGCCCCCCTTGTTGCGGCGTGCTCGCCCAAGAAAAGTAACGGTATGAGTGAGCAAGTCTCTGTTTCTGAGTTTGCGGCAGACGATGCCTTGGGCATTCTGCTCTCGCGGCTCTGTAAGATTTTTGCGGTGGCCTCGGGTGTGGTCTTGCTCTGCATGGCTGCCATGTCCTTGGCGAGCATTCTGGGTCGGGCGATCTTCACCAAGCCCATTCTCGGTGACTACGAGATGGTGCAGATGATGTGTGCGGTGGCGGTGAGTATGGCTCTGCCCTATGCCCATTGGGCCAACGGCCACGTGATTGTCGATTTTTTTACCTCGAAGGCACGGCCCGCTGTCAATCTCTTTCTCGACAGCATTGCGGGTCTGCTCATGAGTCTGGCGGGCGCCGTTATGTGCTGGAGGCTCGCGGTTGGGATGATTGATCTGCGCAAGAACTTCGACTCTTCGATGCTCTTAGGACTTCCCACCTGGTGGGGCTATGCGCCGATGGTGCCCTCGTTTGCGCTTCTAAGCGCAGTGGCGCTCTACATTACAGTGATGCGTCTGCGCAGGGGGCCACGATGACAGGGTTCGAATGGGGCGCCGTGATGCTGGCTGCCTTACTGGTGGCTTTAGCGCTTCGTATTCATATCGGAATCGCCATGCTTATGGCCGGTTCGGTTGGATATATTTACGTCTCAGGGCTCGGGCCGCTTCTCAGTTATTTTAAGACTGCTGCTTACGCCCGGTTCTCTATCTATGACCTGTCTGTTGTTCCGCTTTTTCTTCTCATGGGGCAGTTTGCGACACACGGGGGCCTCTCGAAGTCGCTGTTTCGTGCTGGTAATGCTCTGGTAGGGCATCTGCGTGGTGGCATGGCGATGGGGGCGGTGACGGCCTGTGCGGGCTTCGGTGCCATCTGCGGTTCATCTCTAGCCACTGCGGCCACGATGGGCCAGGTGGCCCTTCCAGAGATGAAGGCCCACAACTATTCCGAGAGGTTCTCTGCCGCAGTGCTTTCGGCAGGGGGAACACTGGGCATTTTAATTCCGCCGTCTATCCCGATAGTCATCTACGCGATCATGACCGAGCAGAATGTCGGCCGCATGTTTCTTGCCGCCTTTATACCGGGCATCCTTGCGGCGATCGGCTACATGCTCGTAATCGCCGTTATCGCTCGGGTTAGCCCTCAGGATGCTCCCGCTGGTGAGCGTATGGCCTGGGGTGAACGCTTCCGTGCCCTTGTTGATACTTGGCCTGTCTTGTTGATTTTCTTGGCCGTCATCGGCGGTATCTACAGCGGTATCTTCACCCCTACGGAGGCGGCCTCGATTGGAACCCTTGCCACCGCCTTTGTTGCCTGGAAGACGGGCGGTCTGAAGGGGCGTGGCTTTTTCGACTGTATCTACGGGGCAGCCTCTGCGACGGGTATGATTTTTCTGATCCTCCTGGGAGCAGACATCTTAAATGTCTTCTTGGCCCTCACCGGGCTGAATACAGAACTGGCCAAGTGGGTCGTCGGTATGGACCTTCAGCCGCTTGCGGTGCTTTTTGTGATCATCCTCATCTATCTCATCCTTGGCTGTGTGATGGACAGCCTGTCGATGATTCTGCTGACCATCCCTATTTTCTTCCCCGTGATTATGGGCATCGATCTCTGGGGACTCGACCCGGAGTCGAAGGCAATCTGGTTTGGCATTCTTGCCCTGATGGTGGTGGAGATTGGGCTCATTACCCCGCCTGTGGGGATGAATGTCTTCATCATTAGTAGCATGGCCCGAAACGTACCCATGACCGAAATCTTCAAGTATGTTTTGCCCTTTGTGGCGTCTGACATTCTGCGCATTGTGTTAATAGTCTTTGTGCCAGGGGTTGCCCTCGTGGCGCTGAAGATCTTCCCTAACTAATGACACCCTGGGAGGCGCGCCTCTCTCTGGCCTTTTCTTCGCCGCGAGTGGGAGCCACTGTGCTGTCGGATCGTCAGAGCGTCGGGCCGATGGCGGTGCAGAAGATTCTCTATCCCGAGGGCCCCGGTGTGGCCCACACCTTTGTTCTTCATCCGCCCTCAGGAATCGCTGGGGGAGATCATCTGTCAGTGGCGGTGCAGGTGGATTCTGGTGCCCACGCCCTCATGACAACGCCGGGCGCTACGCGCTGGTATAAGGCAAACGGCCGCA
>JBDLQX010000107.1:0-6706 GCA_039800345.1 Pseudomonadota bacterium
ATCGTCTGCGGCCATCTTCGCGGCGTGGCCATTGCTTGCCACCGCGAGCTGGGCAATGCCGGGAAGATTACGGTCAAGCCAGCCCTGACACTGGGCCAGTGCCTGGGCATGGGCCACCACCTGGCGCACCTGGGTCTTGTCCCCATTCTTTTGTAACAGGCTGTGATGGATGGGAATGGAGACCTCGGCGCAGACCTCTAGGGAAGTCGAGAGCAACAGGTCAAGCGTGCGGCCCACAGTGCCCTCGATGGAATTTTCGACCGGCAATAGGGCAATATCGGCCAGCCCTGTCTCGGCCATGCGCAGCGCCTCATCGAGAGACGCACAGGCCAGGCCTTCGACCCGATGACCGAAGAGGTGTCTGACGGCTTGCTCACTATAGGTGCCAGCAGGGCCCAGGTAGGCGACCTTGAGCACATGCTCTAAGGCGCGACAGCCTGAAATAATCTCAATAAAAATCGCCGCAATCGACGCATCGGGCAGACCACCGCCTTGCGCACGGTTGGCGGCACAGAGCCGCTCGAGAATCGAGACTTCGCGCTCAGGCCGAAACACGGGCGCCCCCGACTGCTGTTTTACATGGCCCACCTGCTGTACAACCGCCGCACGCTGCACAAGCAGTCGCACAATGTCTTCATCGATCGCATCAATGCGATCGCGCAGGCTGCGAAGGTCTTCGCCAGTCACAGCGGGATCCCCCAGGGGCAGACCATTAGCCATGGTCCTTTTCAAATGCCTTCAGGTACTCGACAAGATGCATAGCCCCTTCTAGAGGCATGGCGTTGTAGAGGCTCGCACGAAGCCCCCCCACGGCCTTATGGCCCTTGAGGTTCAGGAGCCCCGCCGCCTGGGCACCCTGCAGGAAGGGCTCATAGAGCCGATCTTCAGGAAGGTAAAACGGAATATTCATCTTTGACCGGGCCGCGGGATCGACCTGTGTGCGATAAAAAGACGAGGCATCCAGTGTGTCGTAGACCATCTGCGCCTTGAGCGCGTTGCGCCTTGCCATCTCGGCCACACCGCCTTCGGCGATCAGCCATTCAAAGACCAGACCCGCCATGTAGATTGCGAAGGTGGAGGGGGTATTCAGAAGCGAGTTGTTCTCCAGCACCTTACGGTAATCAAAGACGCTCGGGCAGCTGGCCAAGGCCTTCGGTGCGCGGGACTCTATGAGCCTGCGGTGCAGAATCACAAAGGTGAGGCCTGACGGGCCAATATTCTTCTGCGCCCCCCCATAGGCCAGCCCAATGGAGGAAAAATCCATAGGTCGGGACAAGACATGCGAAGACATGTCGACGACCAAAGGGATATCGGGCGCGCCTAGGTCTGTCATCTTTGGAAACTGAGGGTACTCAACGCCGCCGATCGTCTCGTTGCCGCAGATATGCAGGTAGGCAGTGTCCGGCCGCACCCGCCATTGGTCTTGGGCAGGGATATACCCAAAGGCGGGGAAACCCCCAGAGGGAGCGGCCGCAGTCGCTGCGACGTGCACATCGCCATACTTCTTGGCCTCATCAATCGACTTGGCAGACCAGTGGCCGGTATGGACGTAGTCGCATTTGGTATTCACAGACAGCAGGTTCATCGGAACGATGGCATTTTGTGCCGTTGCCCCGCCCTGCATGAACAAGACCTCGTGGTCATTATCGAGCGCCAGCAGGGCGCGAAAGTCCGCCAAAGTCTTCTCGTGGATCTTAGAAAAAAGCGGGCCCCGGTGGGTCATCTCCATGACCGACATGCCTGATCCCTGCCAGCTCAACATCTCTTCCGCGGCGCGCTGCAAAACAGGTTCGGGCAGTACTGCAGGGCCGGGGGCGAAATTAAAGGGGCGCTTACGCATAGCTAGACCACATGGGCGAAAAGAGAGAGTACGTAGGGTATCGAAAAGGCGGAGACTGCAGTAGTGGCCACCACCGCCGTGGCACTCAGCGTAACACCCTGGTTATAACGCTGGGCAAGAAGGTAGGTATTGGCACCCGCGGGGAGAGCGGCCATGGTGGTCAGCACCGCAACGGTTAGCGGGGGTAGCTGGAACACGATATGGGCTGTGCCAAAGACGACCAGAGGGTGCAAGACCAGTTTAAAAAAGACCGCCGGGGCAACCGCCTTGGGTTCAATCTGGTTTCGACTATGAAAGATGGAGGCGCCCAGAAGCATCAGGCAACAGGGGATCGCTACCTGCCCCATCGACAAAAGCGTGGAGTCCAACAAGACGGGCAGGGTCAGCCCCAAGGCGCTGACCACCAGGCCCAACATAATCGGGATCACAACCGGATGCAGCACGGCCATCTGCACCAGTTGCTTGGCGGTCATGAGCCGGCTGCGCCGGGACCGCCCCTTAGAAGACCTTTCAAAGCCGACGACTGCAAGGCCCAGAAGCACCAGCGAATGCATAGTGAGTACGGTGAGCAGCACCACCAGACCATCGGGGCCGAAAAAGAGCTTCACAATTGGGATTCCGACCATCACGTTATTTGAAAACGTGGAGGAGAGGGCGAGAGATACGCCAATGCCACTTGAGAGGCCAGGAAGACTGCCCTGCTCCTCAGGCTTTCTGCCTGGTGCCGCAGTGAGTTCGGTCGGCGAAGCGCTCGACTGGTAAATCTTAGCTAATGGTGTACGGGTCGCCAACAGATAGACAAACCCGAAGGTAAAGACAGTGGCAGACAGGTAACTCGCAATCGGCAAAACACTAAGGGCCTGAAAATCCACGGACGCCATAGCCCGAAAGAGAAGGGCTGGAAGAAAAATCTTTAAGACGAGGCTGGAGAAAAGGGCCGTGGAGGCCTCATCAATCCAGCCCAGTCGGGCCACCAGAATTCCAACCCCAACGATCAGAAAGACCTGAAGCAGCGCATCGGTCATACAGACGCCGGCTACTGCCCCTCTGCTGGATCGGTGGCCTCTATCGCATCGCCAGCGTCTACCGAGCCCTCGATTTCATCAGACTCTGCGATGCGTTGTACGCCCACCAGGGTGCTGCCCTCATCTACCGCAATAAGCGTGACGCCCTGGGTGGCGCGGCCCAGGGCACGCACCTCCGCGACCCGGGTACGAACCACCACAGCCTTGTCCGTGATCAACATGATTTCATCGGTCTCGCTCACCAGGCAGGCGGCCACGACCTTGCCATTTCGGGCTGTGGTCTGAATCGCGATCATGCCCTTCGTTCCACGGCCATGACGGGTGTGCTCCGAAATAAGCGTACGCTTTCCATAACCGTTCTCGGTAGCGGTGAGTACGAACTGCGATTCGTCTTCCGCCACGATCATGCTGATCACCGTCTGGCCCGTTTCGAGCATCATGCCCCGTACGCCCCGCGCCTCACGGCCCATGGGCCGTACATCGTCTTCGGCAAATCGTACGGCCTTGCCCGCGTCGGAAAAGAGCATGACATCGTGCTCACCGTCCGTGATTGCAGCACCGATCAGGTAGTCGCCCTCATCGAGCGAGCAGGCAATAATCCCGCGCTTTAAAGGCCGCGCAAAGGCTGTGAGCGGCGTCTTTTTTACCGTGCCCAGGGCGGTGGTCATGAAGACATAACGGTTCTCTGCAAACCCCTTCACGGGAAGAATGACGGTAATTTTTTCCGCCTCTTCCAAGGGCCAGATATTGACCAAGGGCTTGCCCTTAGAGGCACGTGAGCCCTGTGGGACCTCGTAGACCCTCAACCAGTAGACACGCCCGCGGTTTGAGAAGGCCAGAATAGTGTCGTGTGTGTTGGCGATAAAGAGCTGGTCTATCCAGTCGTCGTCTTTAGTAGCCGTCGCACTCTTTCCACGGCCACCACGCCGCTGGGCCTGGTACTCCGATAAGGGCTGGCTCTTCATATAGCCGGTGTGGGTCAGCGTGACCACCATGTCTTGCGGGGTAATGAGGTCTTCGGTCTGCAGTTCTTCGGCGTTATGCTCAATGACAGAGCGGCGGATATCGCCAAACTCTTTACGCACCGCCTCGAGTTCGTCGACCATGATCTGGGTAATCCGGGCGGGCTTTGACAAGATATCGAGCAGATCAGCAATGGTCTCGATAATTTCCTTGTATTCGGCAACGATCTTGTCTTGCTCCAGGCCGGTAAGGCGCTGCAGACGCATCTGCAGAATTTCCTGGGCCTGCACATCGCTTAGCCAATAGCCATCGGCCTTCAAGCCGTACTCTGCCGAAATGCCTTCTGGCCGGAAGGCCTCTGCCACCGTGGTTTCGGTGGCACGATCGAGCAGCTCTTGCACGAGGGCAGCCCCCCAGGCCCGCCCCATGAGGCCCTGCTTGGCCTCTGTCGGGCTGGGCGAGGCCTTAATCATGGCGATCATCTCGTCCATGTTCGAGACGGCGACGGCCAGCCCCTCTAAAACATGGCCCCGATCGCGGGCTTTGCGCAGCGCAAAGACCGTCCGGCGAGTAACCACCTCGCGCCGATGATCGAGAAACGCCTCGAGCATCTGCTTGAGATTCAAGGTACGTGGCTGTCCATCAACCAGCGCCACCATATTCATGCCGAAGCTGTCTTGGAGCTGGGTATTTTTATAGAGGTTGTTGAGCACCACCTCGGGCAGTTCACCGCGCTTGAGCTCAATAACGACCCGCATGCCCGACTTGTCTGACTCGTCGCGAATATCGGAGATGCCCTCGACGCGCTTCTCATTGACAAGCTCCGCCATACGCTCTTGCAGAACACGCTTATTCACTTGATAGGGAAGCTCATCAATGATGATGGCCTGACGGGCGCCCTTGTCGATGTCTTCGAAGTGGGTCTTGGCCCGCATCACGCACCGGCCACGGCCCGTGCGATAGCCCTCACGGACGCCCTCGATGCCGTAGATGATTCCCGCGGTAGGGAAGTCTGGAGCAGGAATGCATTCCATCAGTTCGTCAACAGTGACTTCAGGCGATGCGAGCAGCTTGAGGCAGGCAGCAACCACTTCCGAGAGGTTATGCGGCGGTATATTGGTGGCCATGCCCACCGCAATACCCGATGACCCGTTGACCAACAGGTTCGGAATCTTCGAGGGCAAGACCAGCGGCTCACGCTCCGAGCCATCGTAGTTAGGCCCGAAATCTACGGTGTCTTTGTCGAGGTCTTCGAGAAGTTCGTGGGCGATCTTCGCCAGACGAATCTCGGTGTATCGCATAGCTGCGGCGTTATCACCGTCTACCGAGCCAAAGTTACCCTGGCCATCGACCAGCATGTAGCGCAAGGAGAAGTCTTGGGCCATGCGCACAATCGTGTCGTAGACCGCCGAATCGCCATGGGGATGGTACTTACCGATCACGTCACCGACGATACGGGCGGATTTCTTATAAGCGCGATTCCAGTCGTTGTTGAGTTCGTGCATCGCAAAAAGCACCCGACGATGCACGGGCTTTAAGCCATCGCGAACATCGGGAAGCGCCCGGCCAACGATCACGCTCATGGCGTAATCGAGATAGGACCGACGCATTTCTTGTTCTAGGCTGACGGGCAGAGTTTCTTTTGCGAAGGAGTCCATAGCATCTTTGTAAAGATTCACACCGGGGGGCCGATCTGAGAGCGACCGACGAAAATGGGGATTTTATCGGTTTTAAGCCGACTACGCTGGCCGTATATACCCCCCCCGTTTGCGAGGTGGCGGCCGGCCTTAAAACGACGGATAGCCGGCTAAACAAGGCAGGACGGTAGTGCTTAAGGTGAGACGCTTCGCAAGTCAGTAACCACTTCGGCGCCAAAATTAGGCGAACACATATATCCAAGTAAGCGCTCAGCAACATCTTCCGGGGCCTGAAGACTCCCCGACGATTTCAGGTCTTCGAACTTCTTGCGCATCGGAAAGGCTGCGTCGGAGGCTGATCGGATCTGTGCCTGCATACCGGTATCAATGACGCCAGGCGCCAGACTACAGATCCTCACGGGGTGGGAGACGGCCTGCTGCTCAAGCGCCATCGATCGGGCATGGTGATCGAGCGCCGCCTTTGTAGCGCAGTAGACATTCCAGCCCGCATAGGGGGTGCGGCCCGCCCCACTAGAAATATGTACGATGCGCCGTTCTGCGGTAGCGGGCGCGGCGCGGACAAACGCGTTTGCCAGCACCAGGGCGGCCCCGACATTGGCTGTGACTGCCTGCAAGATTTCGCTATCCGGCTGGGCCCCTACGGGTTCAATCGGTGTCAGAAGCCCTGCATTGTTTATGAGAAACAGACGCTCAGCAGATACGAGCTTCTCGCGCCACGTCTTGGAGCTCACGAGGGATAGAAGAGCCGATGGATCTGAAAGATCCACCGATGTCTGCTCTAGCGTCACCGCCGCTGGATCGGAGACCGATGGCGGGTGCTGCTGCAGCACGGACCGCGAGAGCCCCCAGACGTGGATCTTTTGGGCTAAGCACGCCTTCACAAGGGCGGCGCCGAGCCCGCGGCTATGCCCAGTCACAATCGCAAGTGTTTTCATAGCCCCAAGTGTTGCATGTTTTGTGGCGTGGGCTATTGCGGGTGGGACCCGGTCGGCGCATACTTAATGCTCATAACGAAATTGGGGCCGACCTGGTTTCGACGTGGGTAGTGAAGGAGCGCAGGGCATACCGAGGACCGATTCCCTCGTAAATCCATTCGGAAATTAATAAACGCCAACGACGAGCGTTTCGCTCTCGCCGCTTAAACCCGGCGGGCGCTGCACTGGTTCTCTGATGGGCCAGGCGGGGTAAAACCCGCAGCAGTGTCATTTACATCAGATCGT
>JBDLQX010000108.1:0-16624 GCA_039800345.1 Pseudomonadota bacterium
ATCCCGACCCCGTTATGTTGTCAGAGCGACTCCAAGGGGCCGTACCGCAGGCCTTGCGCGACCTTCAGGCACGACTGCCGCACGACCTCACCGCAGTCGCAGCCTCACAGGTGATGAAGGCGGTCTTGGCCGATCATGGGCTAAAGATGCCGCAACTGGCGATGGCCTTGCGCGTCATTCTTTTAGGCAGAACCGAGACGCCATCGATTGATAAGGTGATGGAGGTGCTAGGGCCAGAGACCGTGCGTAGTCGGCTCTCGGCGGTGCTCGATAGCTGGCCGCAGTAGAATGCCGGCATGTCCGGAAACACCTTTGGCCGATCGTTTTGCGTTACCTCCTTTGGCGAGTCGCATGGCCCAGCCATTGGCTGCGTGGTCGACGGATGCCCTCCGGGGCTGGCACTCTCTGAGGCTGATATTCAGCCTGAACTCGACCGTCGACGGCCGGGCACCTCGCGCCATGTCACCCAGCGCCAAGAGCCGGATACGGTAGAAATCCTCTCAGGCGTCTTTGAGGGCAAGACCACCGGCACGCCGATTGCGCTGCTCATTCGCAACCAAGACCAGCGCAGCAAAGACTACAGCGAGATCAAGAACACCTTTCGTCCGGGGCACGCCGATTACGCCTATCTGCAGAAGTACGGGGTGCGTGACTATCGTGGCGGGGGACGATCGTCGGCCCGCGAGACGGCGGTGCGTGTGGCTGCAGCAGCGATTGCCAAGAAGTGGCTGCACAGCCGCTATGGCATTACGGTGCGGGGCTACATGGCCCAGTTAGGCGAGGTCGCCATCGGTTTTGAAGACTGGGACTATGTGCATCAGAACCCATTTTTTGCCCCCAATGCCTCGCAGATTGCGGCGCTAGAAGCCTATATGGATCGGCTGCGCAAGGAGGGTGACTCCTGCGGTGCCCGTATCTGCGTGGAGGCCTCTGGGGTGCCTGCGGGATGGGGGGAGCCGGTCTTCGATCGGTTGGATGCCGACATTGCCCACGCGATGATGGGCATCAATGCCGTGAAGGGCGTGGAGATTGGTGCAGGCTTTGCCAGTGTCGCTCAGCACGGGTCTACCCATGGCGATGCCATGGCGCCGGAAGGCTTTGAGACGAATAACGCGGGTGGCGTACTCGGTGGTATCTCCACTGGGCAGCCCGTCACGGTATCGATTGCGATTAAGCCCACCTCCAGTATTCGTACGCCGCGCCCCACGATCGACCTGCAGGGCGCACCCGCCGTGGTTGAGACCCATGGCCGGCACGACCCCTGCGTGGGGATTCGTGCCACACCCATTGCAGAGGCCATGCTCGCCCTGGTGCTCATGGACCATGCCCTGCGGCATCGTGGTCAGAATGCCGATGTCACGGTGCCCCTCGCACCGATTCCTGGCCAGCGGCCAGCCCGCTAGCGTTGCCTAAGACCGCACGGCCCCTGGCGGTCTTTTTCGCCAGCTACTTCTCGTATGTGGGCCTCTTTTCGCCGTATCTCTCGCTCTGGCTGAGCGGCCGTGGCTTCTCGCCAGCAGAGATTGGTGTGCTGGTCTCGCCGCTGCAGTGGACCCGCATTGTCGGGCCGCCGTTCTGGGGCTGGCTTGCCGATCGCGCCTCGGCGCAGCAGGTACCCCAACTGCTGCAGCGCTCGGCCCTGCTGGCCCTGGTCATGGCCGGCCTGCTGCTGCTCGACTGGTCGTTCTGGTCTCTCTTTGTGGTGCTTTTTTTGATGAGCCTTTTTCTTACCGGCCAGGTACCCATTGCCGAATCTCTGGCCATGCAGACCAGCCGCGGCGACCTCGGGCGCTACGGCCGGGTGCGGGTCTGGGGCTCGGTGGGCTTTATCGTGGCGGTACTCGCAAGCGGCTGGGTCTTTGATGGGCTTGGTATGGGTGTGCTGCCCTATGGGCTGATCTTGCTGCTCGGGCTCATCGCCTGGTCGGCCGGGCGGCTGCCGGCCCGCCCGGTACACGACCTCTCGTTGCCCTCCATGGCCTTGCGGGCGGTGCTGGCCCAGGGCCGGGTGCGGGGGTTTCTTCTCGCCTCGTTCCTCATGTTGTTGTCTCATGCGCCGCTCTACACCTTGTTCTCCCTCTGGCTCGAAGGCCATGGCTACAGCCGCTTTGAGATTGGCCTGCTCTGGACCTTGGGGGTAATCGCCGAGATTCTCGTTTTTCAGTACCAGAAGCCTTTTTTTCAGCGTTGGGGCCTGCGGGCTGTCTGGGTGGTGAGTTATCTGGTCACCGCGATACGGTTCTGTCTGATCGCGGTCTCGGAAGGCAATCTGCTGGTGCTTGTCTGTGCACAGTTGCTGCATGCCGTGACTTTTGGCCTGCACCACAGCGCCTCGGTGGGGCTGGTACAGCTCTGGTTTCCCGCCCAGGCACAGGCCCGTGGGCAGGCGCTCTACACGATGGCCTCTTATGGGCTCGGGGGTTCACTGGGAGGCATTCTTGCGGGTTCGGTCTGGGAGGCCTACTTCCCGGAGGCAAGCTTCTGGGTCTCGGTCTCGGTGGCCATGGTGGGCTTTCTCGTGGCGGCCTGGGTGGTGCGCCAAGACGGTCCTGCGGCCCGATCTCAAGCGGGTGCGCAGGAGCCGGCAGCCCAGCGCCCGCTCGGGTGATAATAGAGGCTTTGCGTACGCGAGACCCTACGCGGTCTCCGCCCCAATCGGTTTGCGGTTTGATCAGAAAAGAAGAGGAAGAGGTCGCGCCATGCCTACCTTGTACGACAAGCTTTGGGAAGAACATGTGGTGGACCGTCAAGACGACGGCACCTGTCTGATTTATATCGACCGACACCTGGTGCATGAGGTGACCAGCCCGCAGGCCTTTGAAGGCCTAGAAATAGCCGGCCGGCCACTCTGGCGTAACTCGGCCAACCTCGCGGTTGTTGACCACAACGTACCGACGACGGATCGGTCGCAGGGCATTGCCGACCCCATCTCTCGGCTACAGGTGGAGACCCTTGATGCGAATGCCAAGGCCTTTGCGCTGAAGTACTTCAACATCTCCGACAAGCGCCAGGGCATTGTGCATGTCATTGGCCCGGAGCAAGGCGCCACGCTTCCTGGCATGACGGTGGTCTGTGGCGACTCCCACACCAGTACCCACGGAGCCTTTGCCTGTCTGGCCTTCGGCATTGGCACTTCTGAGGTGGAGCATGTCTTGGCCACCCAGTGTCTGCTCATGAAAAAGGCAAAGAATCTGCTGGTGCGGGTGGAAGGGACACTCGGCCCCGGCGTTACCGCCAAAGACATTGTCTTGGCCGTGATCGGCACCATTGGCACCGCAGGAGGCACAGGCTACGCGATTGAGTTTGGCGGTAGCGCGATTCGCAGCCTCTCCATGGAAGGCCGCATGACCCTCTGCAACATGGCCATTGAGGCTGGTGCCCGCGCCGGAATGGTGGCCTTTGATGCCACCACCGAGGCCTATGTGCGCGGCAAGCCCCTGGCACCTTCCGGTGCCGCCTGGGACCAGGCACTGACCTACTGGAAGACGCTGCACTCCGATGCCAGCGCGGCCTTTGATCGGGTGGTGGAGATCAAGGCGGAATCGATTGAACCGCAGGTCACCTGGGGTACCTCGCCTGAGATGGTGGTACCTGTCGGTGCGCGTGTGCCCGACCCTGCTGCAGAGGCCGATGCGGCCCGCCGTGAAGGCATGGAACGTGCGCTGCAGTACATGGATCTGCGGCCCAACACGCCCATGGCCGAGATTTGTGTCGACAAGGTCTTTATCGGCTCCTGCACCAACTCGCGTATTGAAGACCTAAGGGCGGCCGCAGCTGTGGTGAGGGGCCGCAAGAAGGCCGACTCAGTAAAGCTTGCCCTGGTGGTGCCGGGCTCTGGCCTGGTCAAGGCACAGGCGGAGGCTGAAGGGCTAGACAAGGTCTTTCGTGATGCCGGATTCGAATGGCGTGAGCCTGGCTGCTCGATGTGTCTGGCCATGAATGCCGACAGGCTCGAGCCTGGCGAGCGCTGCGCCTCCACGAGTAATCGCAACTTTGAGGGCCGTCAGGGCGCGGGGGGGCGCACGCATCTGGTATCGCCAGCCATGGCGGCCGCGGCGGGTGTGGCGGGGCACTTTGTCGACGTTCGACAGTTTTAATCGCGCAAGGAATCTTTTTTATGAATCCACTTACCGTTCACGACGGCCTGGTTGCCCCACTCGATCGGGCCAATGTCGACACCGACGCCATCATTCCAAAGCAGTTTCTGAAGTCAATTAAGCGGGCGGGCTTCGGCCCGAACCTCTTTGATGCCTGGCGGTATACCGATGAAGGCCAGCCAGGCATGGACTGCAGCCGGCGGCCCCTGCGCCAAGATTTTGTGCTGAATCAGCCCCGTTACCAGGGTGCCAGTATTCTCTTGGCCCGACGTAACTTTGGCTGTGGCTCCTCGCGCGAGCATGCGCCCTGGGCCTTGGAAGACTTTGGCTTTCGGGTGCTTGTCGCGCCGTCGTATGCCGATATCTTCTTTAACAACTGCTTTAAGAACGGCATTCTGCCCGTGGTCTTGTCGGAAGACGATGTCGAGCAGCTTTTTCAGATGACTGCGGCAAGTGAAGGTTTTCGTCTGACCCTTGATCTTCCTGCGCAGACGCTGCGTGGTCAGGCTGCCGACGGCACTGTCTTCGCGCGGTCTTTTGAGGTGGATACCTTTCGTAAACACTGTCTCATGCACGGGCTCGACGACATTGGCCTCACCCTGCAGAAGGCCGACAAAATCAAGGCCTTCGAGGCCAAACGCCTCGCAGATAAGCCATGGCTCGGAACCGATCTTCATAAGGCACTCGCATGACCCAGACATTGCACATTGCGGTTCTCGCCGGCGACGGCATTGGCCCAGAAATCACCCGCGAAGCCGTGGCGGTGCTCGAGCGTCTCTCGGCCCAGGGCCACTTTGGTCTGAGCCTGGAGGCTGCTGAAGTGGGTGGTGCGGGCTATCGCGCCAGCGGCCATCCGCTGCCGGATGCCACCCTGAAACTTGCCCAGCAATCGCAGGCGGTGCTCTTCGGCGCTGTGGGTGATTTTTCGCTGGACACCTTGCCACGCGAACTGCGTCCGGAGCAGGCCATTCTTGGGCTGAGAAAGTCTCTGGGCCTCTTTGCCAACCTGCGGCCGGCCATGATTTTTCCAGAGCTTGCGAGCGCCTCGACCCTCAAGCCTGAGGTGGTCTCGGGCATGGATATCCTCATTTTGCGTGAACTCACGGGCGATATCTATTTCGGTCAGCCACGGGGCGTACGTGTCCGCGAGGACGGAGAGCGCGAGGGCTTTGACACTATGGTCTATCGCGAGAGCGAGATTGTTCGCATCGGGCGCGTGGCCTTTGAGGCGGCACGCAAGCGCAGCCGCAGGCTGGTCTCTGTGGATAAGGCCAATGTGCTGGAGACCACCCAGTTCTGGCGCGACATCATGACGGCGCTGGGGAAAGACTATCCCGATGTGGCCTTAACCCATATGTATGTGGACAACGCGGCCATGCAATTGCTGAAGAACCCCAAGCAGTTTGATGTCATGGTCACGGGCAATATGTTTGGCGACATCCTCTCTGATGAGGCCTCGATGCTCACAGGCTCAATTGGCATGCTGCCCTCGGCCTCCTTGGATGCTAAGAACAAGGGTCTTTATGAGCCGATTCATGGGTCGGCGCCAGATATCGCTGGCCAAGATAAGGCAAATCCGTTGGCCATGATTCTGTCGGTGGCCATGATGCTGCGCTATACCTTTGGCCTTGAGGCCCCCGCAGTCGCGGTGGAATCTGCCGTGCGCAAGGTGCTGGCCGAGGGGCTGGCCACCGGAGACATTGAGCGGCCGGGGTGCCGTCGCGTGGGTACCCGTGAGATGGGTACCGCGGTAGTGGCGGCCTTAGGGTAGCGCGGCCCCACTGCGGGGTTCAGAGGCAAACGAGTTATCTATTTCTGCAGAAAGAGGAAGCGATGAAGGTCGGTTTTGTAGGATGGCGGGGAATGGTGGGGTCGGTGCTGATGCATCGCATGCGGCAAGAGAATGACTTCGGACTCTTTGAGTCGCGGTTTTTTTCGACCTCGAATGCGGGCGGTAGCCTGCCCAAAGAACTCTCGGGGCTGCCCAAGACAGAGGCGAAGCTCTACGACGCCCACGACCTGGTCGCCTTGTCCGACTGCGATGTGGTGGTGACCTGCCAGGGCAGCGACTACACCAAAGAAATCTACGCACCCTTGCGGGCGAAGGGCTGGTCGGGCTTCTGGATTGATGCGGCCAAGACCCTGCGCATGAACGACAACGCCGTCATTATTCTCGATCCTGTGAATCGCAATGTGATTGACGCCGCGCTCAACCGGGGCGTGAAGGACTACATTGGTGGCAACTGCACCGTGAGCTGCATGCTCATGGGCCTGGGCGCGCTCTTTAAGGCCGATCTGGTGGAGTTTATGTCGGCCACCACCTACCAGGCGGCCTCTGGTGGCGGTGCGCAGCACATGCGGGAGTTACTCACCCAGATGGGCAGACTCCATGGCTCGGTGCGTGCTCTGCTCGATGACCCCGCCAGTGCCATCCTCGATATCGACCGCACGGTACTGGCCACCCAGCAGGGGCTCACCCCGGAAGAAACCAAGAACTTTCTGGTGCCCTTGGCGGGAAGCCTGATTCCCTGGATCGATGCCGATCGCGGTGACGGTACGAGCCTGGAAGAGTGGAAGGGAGGCGCGGAGACCAATAAGATCCTGGGCCGTGGCCCGGGGTTCTCGGTGGCGCCCGTGCCGATTGATTCCACCTGTATTCGCATTGGCGCGATGCGGTGTCACAGCCAGTCGTTGTTGATCAAGCTGAAAAAAGATGTGCCGCTTGCTGATATTGAGCAGATGATCGCCAACGACAACGCCTGGGTGAGGGTTATTCCGAACACCAAGGAGGCCAGTATCCACGGGCTGACTCCGGTACAGGTCACCGGCACCCTAACGATTCCGGTGGGGCGTCTGCGTAAGCTGGCCATGGGCTCGGAGTATCTGGGCGCCTTCACCATTGGTGACCAACTGCTCTGGGGTGCGGCAGAGCCGCTGCGCCGGATGCTTCGTATTCTGCTGTGAATGAAGCTCGCCCTGGGCCTGGAGTACGACGGCACGGATTTTCATGGCTGGCAGACCCAGCCCAGCGGCAAGACCATTCAAGATCAGCTCGAGGCAGCACTCGCTGCCTTTGTCGGCAGCCCCGTTGAGACGGTGAGCGCCGGCCGCACTGATGCGGGGGTGCATGCCAGCGGCCAGGTGGTGCATTTCGAGACCCACATCGATCGCCCGCTTTGGAACTGGGTACGCGGGGTGAATGCCTTTCTGCCCGCGGCCATTCGGGTGCGGTGGGCCCATCCGGTGCCCGACGATTTTCATGCGCGATTCTCTGCCCGATCGCGTACCTATACCTACAGCATCTATAACCACCCCGTGGATTCACCCCTGCGGGCGCGCTTCGCCACCTGGGTCTTTCAGCCGCTGGATGTCGCGGCTATGCAGGCCGGTGCAGACTGCCTCCTCGGCGAGCAGGACTTCTCGGCCTTTCGGGCGGCAGAGTGTCAGGCGGCCTCGCCTGTACGCGATCTGCAGCAGGCCCAGTGGACGCAAGAGGGCGCCTTGATCGTCTTGCAGATTCGGGCCAACGCGTTCCTGCACCACATGGTGCGCAATATCGTGGGAAGTCTCTTTGAGGTGGGTCGGGGCGCGCGCCCGGCGGCATGGATGGCCGAATTGCTTGTAGCGCGAGACCGTACGGCTGCGGGCCGCACCTTTCCCGCCCAGGGCCTCTGCCTGCGGCATGTCGAGTACGATCAGGTCTTCTCAGACCTCTGAGTGGTGCGTGGCCATGACCATGGAATTACAGAGAACCCGCGTCAAAATCTGCGGACTTACCCGTATCGAAGACCTTGAGGCGGCGGTCGATGCCGGCGCCGATGCGGTGGGCCTGGTCTTCTATCCCCCTAGCCCGCGTGCGGTCACGCCGGTGCAGGCGGCGGCCCTTGCCCGGTCGGTACCGGCCTGGGTCTCTCTGGTGGGTCTCTTTGTGAATACCCCGACTGCCGATATTCGCGCGGTGGCCGACACCGTGGGCCTGAGCCATATCCAGCTCCATGGTGACGAAAAACCCGAGCACTATGCCGATCTGGGCCGCCCGGTGATTAAGGCCATTCGGCTGCCGGCAGCCCCAGCGGGGACGCCCGGCGGAGCCGACGCGGGCAGTGCTGCGCCGCAGGGTCACCTGATAGAATCCCGGTCATGGCTGGGTCTGGCACAGGCAGTGCTCTTTGATGCCGACTCGGCTGGGTTTGGCGGAAGTGGACAGTCGTTTGACTGGGGGCTCTTAGCCCAAGGCACACAGACCTTGGGGCGGCATTGGGTTCTCAGTGGTGGCCTTGGGCCCCACAATATTGAAGAGGCTCTTTATCGTCTGCACCCGCCTGCAGTAGATGTCTCTAGTGGTGTGGAGCAGTTGTTGGACGGCCGTCTACAAAAAGGAATAAAAGATTCAGTTCGCATTGATGCATTTATGAAGGCCGTTCGGGCCGCTGATCTCTCCAGAAACCGAACGGGAAACCCCTTGCCCTCTTCTTAGCCCAGAGACCGCGCATATGAAGCCCAACGATCTGCCCTACAACTACCCCGATGCCGCCGGCCACTTCGGACCCTATGGCGGGAGCTTTGTCTCTGAGACCCTGGTCTTTGCCCTTGAGGCCCTAAAAGAGGCCTACGAAAAAAGCAAGACTGATCCCGATTTTCAGCGGGAGTTTCATTCTGAGCTCAAGCATTTTGTTGGCCGGCCAAGCCCGATCTATCACGCCAAGCGTTGGTCTGAACAACTCGGGGGCGCCCAGATCTATTTCAAGCGGGAAGACCTGAACCATACCGGGGCCCACAAGGTGAACAACACCATTGGTCAGGCCCTGCTTGCCAAGCGTATGGGCAAGCCCCGCGTGATTGCGGAGACGGGCGCGGGTCAGCATGGGGTCGCAACGGCAACGGTCGCCGCACGTTTTGGCATGAAGTGTGTGGTCTATATGGGCTCTACCGATGTGGCCCGCCAGGCCGCAAACGTCTATCGTATGAAGCTCTTGGGTGCTGAGGTGGTGCCGGTGGAAAGCGGCTCCAAGACGCTGAAAGATGCCTTGAATGAGGCCATGCGCGACTGGGTAACCAATGTCGAAGACACCTTCTACATTATCGGTACGGTGGCCGGCCCGCATCCCTATCCGGCCATGGTGCGTGATTTTAATTCGGTGGTTGGAAAGGAATGCCTCTGGCAGATGCCAGAGATTGCTGGCCGTCAGCCCGATTTTGTGCTCGCCTGCGTGGGTGGGGGCAGCAATGCCATGGGTATTTTTTATGACTACATCGACAAGCCGGGGGTAAGCCTGGTGGGGGTCGAGGCCGGTGGTGAGGGGCTGGCCTCAGGCCACCATGCGGCCTCGCTATCAGCGGGCACGCCGGGCGTGTTGCATGGCAACCGCACCTATCTGCTGCAAGATACCAACGGCCAAATTATTGAAACCCATTCGATCTCCGCAGGGCTCGATTACCCTGGCGTGGGTCCTGAGCATGCCTGGCTGAAAGATTCGGGCCGCGCCTGCTACGTACCCGTCAACGACGATGAGGCGCTTGCGGCGTTCCATACCTGCTGCCGCATCGAGGGCATCATTCCTGCGCTCGAGACCAGCCATGCGCTGGCCTACGCCGCCAAGCTAGCGCCACAACTTGAGAAGGACCAGATCATCCTCGTGAATCTCTCGGGCCGCGGAGACAAAGACATGCATACCGTCGCCCAGGCCGGTGGGCTTTCGCTCTAGCGCGGTTACGGCAATTTCGATGCCCTCTCATAGCGATCAGCCTCAGGCCGCCTCTGCGCGGCTGCAGGCCCGGTTTGCGATGCTTCGCTCCGAAGGCCGTCGGGCCCTGATTCCCTACATCACCGCGGGCGATCCAAGCCGAGACAGCGTCGTGGACCTGATGCATCAACTCGCCCGCGCGGGCGCCGATGTCCTCGAGTTAGGCGTACCGTTTTCCGATCCCATGGCCGATGGCCCGGTGATTCAGCGCTCCAGTGAGCGGGCCTTAGCCCGCGGGGTAAGCCTGCAAGATTGTCTGCAGTGGGTCTCTGCCTTTCGTGCCAACGATGCCCAGACCCCCGTGGTCTTGATGGGCTATGCCAACCCCATCGAGCGCTTTGGTGGTCAGGCTTTTGTGGCGGCGGCCCAGGCGGCTGGGGTGGATGGCGTCTTGGTCGTTGACTATCCGCCGGAAGAGTCTGCGGGCTTTAGCAGTCAACTTCGTGAGGCCGGCATCGACCCGATTTTTCTCTTGGCTCCCACCTCTTCGGACGCCCGCATGGCCCAGGTGGCACGGCTCGGCTCGGGGTATCTGTATTACGTATCGTTAAAGGGTGTTACCGGGGCCGGCCATCTCGATACGGCCGATGTCCGCAGCCGGGTGGCCCAGATTCGGTCCCATACCCGCATGCCGGTCGGGGTGGGCTTTGGCATCTCCGATGCCAAGACCGCGGTGGCAGTGGGTGCCCATGCCGATGCGGTGGTCATTGGTAGTGCGCTGATTCGTCTTATGGAAACAGCTGTCCAGAATCATCAAGACCCGGGGCATGTGGCTGGACAATTTATTCACGAGATTCGCCAGGCCCTCGATACCCACTGCGTTGGACAGGAAGGAGCCGCCTCATGAGCTGGATCGAGAAACTCTTGCCGCCGCGCATTCAGCATAACGAGGCACGCCGGCGTGCCGTGCCCGAGGGGCTCTGGCTCAAATGCCCCGCCTGCGACTCTGTGCTCTACAAGACAGACCTTGAGAAGAATCTGCAGGTCTGTCCCACCTGTAGTCATCACCTGCGAATTCGGGCCCGCCATCGGATCGATCATCTGCTCGACAGTGAGGGCCGTCATGAGATCGGGCAGGAGGTGACGCCGGTCGATAGCCTGAAGTTCAAAGACAGCCGCCGTTACCCAGAGCGGCTATCGGAGGCCCAGACCGACACCAATGAGACCGATGCCCTCGTGGTCATTCAGGGGGCTATCCGCGGTCTGCCGGTGGTTGTCGCCTGTTTCGAGTTTGAGTTTATGGGTGGCTCCATGGGCGCGGTGGTAGGCGAACGCTTTGCCCGGGGCGTCGAGGCGGCTATTGAGGCCAAGGTGCCGTTTATTTCGTTTGCGGCCAGTGGTGGCGCGCGGATGCAAGAGGGCCTCTTCTCCTTGATGCAGATGGCCAAGACTACCGCCGCCATCGAGCAACTCGCCCGGGCCCGGCTTCCCTATATTTCGGTGCTGACCGACCCCACGATGGGGGGTGTGTCGGCGAGCTTTGCCTTTGTGGCTGATCTGGTGATTGCCGAACCGAAGGCCTTGATTGGTTTTGCAGGTCCGCGGGTCATCGAGCAGACCGTGCGCGAGAAGCTTCCTGAAGGGTTTCAGAGGGCAGAGTTTCTGCTTCAGAAGGGCGCGGTGGACCGCATTGTCGATCGTCGTCAGATGCGCCAGGAGCTTGCCGCCCTCTTGGCGATCTTGCAACGCCAGCCGGAAGGGGCCTTAACGGGCTAGCGCGTTCTTGGTCGTCGGTTGTTGTTTTTACTGGGGCGATACGGTTGTCAGAGAGTTTGTCTTCTTTAGCGCTGGCACACTGGCTTGACGGGTTCCTGTCTCGTCGGGGCGCAGCCATTGCGCTTGGCCTCGATCGCGTCTATGCGGTGGCTGCCCGCCTGGGCTTTGTGGCGCGTCCCGAGGGCATCGGTCTGCCCTGTCCGGTGGTGGTGGTAGGGGGCACCAATGGCAAGGGCTCCACCTGCGCCTTTCTTGAGAGCATTCTGATTCAGGCGGGCTACCGTGTGGCCTGCTACACATCACCGCACTTGTTACGGTTTGAAGAGCGACTGCGGCTCCAGGGTGAGCCTGCCGATGCCGATGCCTGGCGGCAGGCCCTGGAAGAGGTAGACCGCGTTGCCCAGCAGCCTCCCGCGCAGCCGCTCACTTATTTTGAGGTCACCACCTTGGCTGCGATTCTGCAGGTCTCACGGCAGCCCTGCGATGTTGCGATCTTTGAAATCGGTCTCGGGGGGCGGCTCGATGCGGTGAATATCCTCTCGAGCGATGCGGCCGTGCTTACCTCGATTGATCTCGACCACCAGGAGTTTCTCGGCGATAGCCGGGAAAAGATTGGCTGGGAGAAGGCCCATATTGCCCGGCCCGGTAGGCCTCTGGTGGTCGGTGACCCCGTGCCCCCTGCCACCGTTGCCGAGGTGGCGGCACAGCTGGGTGCCGATCTCTGGCAGATGGGGCGCGATTTCAACTACCAGGGTGATCGTCAGCAGTGGAGCTGGAGCGGGCGTGGCAGTCGGCGCAATGCCATGGCCTACCCGGCCCTGCGCGGGGCGAATCAGCTGCTCAATGCCTCGGCGGCCTTGGCCGCACTTCAGGCCCTGCACGACCGTATTCCTGTATCGCAGGGGGCAGTGCGCCAAGGGCTCGCTATGGTGAATCTGCCGGGTCGGTTTCAGGTCTTGCCGGGCCAGCCTGCAGTCATTCTAGATGTCGCCCACAACCCCCATGCCGCTGGTGTCCTGGCGACAAATCTCGACCAGATGGGTTTTTTCCCCAGAACCTATGCCGTCGTGGGCATCCTTGCCGATAAGGATGCCGAGGCCATCGTGCAGCGACTTGCGGGACGGGTGGATGTCTGGTGCCTTGCGGGCCTGGAAGATCCCAGCCTGGGTCTGCGCGCGCGCTCGGGCGTGCAGCTGGCCGAGGCGGCGCAACGCGCCGTTGCGGGCCTTGCAGCCCATCAGTTGCCTGTCGAGCCGCCCGAGTTCAACGCCTTCGCCACGCCGCAGGAGGCGCTCCTGTATGCGAAGGGACGGGCGCAGCCGAGTGATAGAATCCTTGTGTTTGGTTCTTTTATGACTGTCTCGGCAGTCTGGCCGCTCGCCCAGTCTGTTGGTCAGGCGCCCAACTCTCCCCATGCCCACTGACTTCGGTTCTTCGTCCTCTACCTATCGGTCCACCGATCTCGACGGGGCCGACCCAGGTGCCGATCAGAAGCGCCGTGCGCGTTGGCGTCTGTTGGGGGCCACGGTGTTCTCTCTGGCCGTTGCGACGGCCGCGTATCAGCTTATGTTGCAAGAGCCGCGTCCGCTGGCCCAAGACTTTGTTGTCCTCATGCCTGTAGGCGATGCCCCTATGGTGTCTCGCGGAATACCGGAGCCCGCCGAACGTCCGGCGCCACAGGAGGCTTCGGAGTCATCGCAAGAGGCCAAGCCAGCGCAGGACGCCAAGCCAGCGAAGGATGCCAAGCCCGTGCAGGACCCAAAGCCATCACAAGACCCCAAGCCGTCGAAGGGCTCGCCCGAGCCTGCGGCCTCTGCGTTGTCTGCCGAACGGGTGGAGGCCCCTGTGGTGGTTGCAGTGACGCCGTCGTCTTCCTCCTCAGCGCCAAGTGGCGCTGATGCGAAGTCGTCTGCGCGCCAGACGGCCTCAGGCTCCAGCGCAGGCGGTTCCCGGGCATGGTTTGTGCAGCTTGGTGCTTATGACTCTCAGGAGGCAGCCGCTGCGATGGCTTCAAAGGTGCGTGGGCTGGGTTATTCGGCAACGGTCCAGGATGTGCCCTCGGCCCAGGGCACGCTCTACCGCGTCCGTGTGGGGCCCTTTAACGAGTCTCAGGCCAAGGCCTACCTCGAGCGCGTGCGTGCGCAAGGGTACGCCTCCTTCTTGGTTCGTCCGTAAACTGCCCCGTATGTCTACCCTCTCTCTCACCTGGGTAGACGTTGTTTTTCTGGTGCTGGTCAGTGCGTCCACGCTCTTGGCGGTTTTCCGCGGCTTGGTGCAAGAGGTCTATGCTCTGGTCCTCTGGGTCTTGGCTTTCTTTGCGGCCAGCAGTCTCGGTGTCTATGCCACCGAACTGATGCCCGAGGGGTGGGGCATGAGTCTTCGGCGTGGGCTTGGATTCGGTGCGGTATTCGTGCTCGTGCTTCTTCTCGGGCACTGGGTGGGCCAGGCCTTGTCGCTGCTTACGCAGGCGGCGGGCCTCTCGTGGCTCAATCGTATCTTGGGCGCGGGCTTTGGGCTGGCCCGCGGCCTATTAATTACGGGGGTTCTGGGCCTACTCGGCGCGGCGACCTCGCTGCCCTCAGATGCGGCCTGGGCCCAGGCCTGGGTGCGGCCTATTCTTGAGCAGTCGATTGTATTTCTTGCGCCGTGGGCGCCAGAGTTTCTAGCCGACCGTATTCAGTTGTCTTCGTAGTCTGGTTAAAAGGGGTCTCGCGTCATGTGTGGAGTGGTTGGTATTGTCTCGGCAGGGCCTGTAAACCAGATGCTCTATGACGCGCTGCTGCTCTTGCAGCATCGCGGCCAGGACGCAGCGGGAATCGCCACCGCGCAGGGCAAGCGCATTAGCCTTGCCCGTGGCAATGGTCTGGTACGCGATGTCTTTCGTACCCGAGACATGCGTAACCTGCAGGGCGAGATGGGCATCGGACATGTGCGCTATCCCACCGCGGGCAGTGCCATGAGTGCCGAGGAGGCACAGCCCTTCTATGTCAACGCGCCTTTTGGCATTGTGCTGGGGCATAACGGCAATCTCACCAATGCCGCAGAACTCCAAGACGATATGTACCGTCGCGACCGTCGACACATCAACACCGAGTCGGACTCCGAGGTGCTCTTAAATGTCTTTGCCCATGAGTTACAGAAGGCTGTGAGCGGCCTCACGCTCGACCCTGAGGCAGTCTTTGATGCGGTCACCATGTTGCATCAACGGGTACGAGGGGCCTATGCCTGCGTGGCGATGATCCCGGGGTTTGGGGTCATTGGCTTTCGCGATCCATTCGGTATTCGCCCTCTGGTCCTGGGCGAACTCGAGGGGCCCAAGGGCAAAAAGGAATACATGCTGGCCTCCGAGTCAGTGGCCCTTGAGGGGTTGGGCTACCGGCTCGTACGCGACATCGCGCCAGGCGAGTGCCTGGTGATTACTCAGGCGGGTGAGATCTTTTCCAAGACCTGTGCCCATCACACGATGCGCTGCCCTTGTGTTTTTGAGTATGTCTATTTCGCGCGACCAGACTCGCTCATCGATGGCGTTGCAGTCTATGATGCACGGCTGCGTATGGGAGAAACCTTGGCAGCGTTGGTGGCCCAGCGGTTTTCAAAGGGCGATATCGATGTCGTTATGCCGATTCCCGATTCCAGCCGGCCAGCCGCGATGCAGCTGGCAATGCGGCTGGGGCTTCCCTACCGAGAGGGGTTTATTAAGAATCGGTACGTGGGCCGCACCTTCATCATGCCGGGTCAGGAGGTGCGCCGAAAGTCAGTACGCCAGAAGCTCAATGCCATTGGTTCGGAGTTTCTGGGTAAGCGGGTGCTGATCGTGGATGACTCGATTGTTCGGGGGACCACCAGCCGCGAGATTGTGTTGATGGCCCGCGAGTCGGGCGCGCGTGGTGTGGTCTTTGCCTCGGCGGCACCCCCTGTGCGGTTTCCCAATGTCTATGGCATTGATATGCCGAGCCGCCAGGAGTTAATTGCCCATGGGCGAAGCGATGCCGAAATCTGCCACGCCATCGGCGCTGATGATCTGGTCTACCAGGACATAGCCGCCATGAAGGCCGATGTCCGCAGTTTCAATCCAAAGCTCACGGGCCTTGAGGCCTCCTGCTTTGATGGGCAGTACATTACGGGCGATATTGATGACGCGCTGTTAGACCGCCTAGAGCAGTCGCGGCAGGCGGCATAAGCCCAAGCACACTTATCAAGAAGGGAACGGTATGGCTTTTTCTTTGCCTGAGTCGTCGGCCGATTGGGGATTTGACACCCTTGCGGTGCGGGCGGGAACGGAGCGCTCAGAGTTTGGCGAGCACTCTGAGGCGTTATTTCTCAGCTCGAGCTTTGTCTTTGAAGACGCGGCGGAGGCGGCGCGCCGATTTCAGAATCTCGAACCGGGCATGGTCTATTCTCGATTCACCAACCCGTCGGTACAGATGTTTGAGGCGCGCCTTGCTGCGCTTGAGGGGGCGGAAGACTGTGTGGCGACGGCTTCGGGCATGTCGGCCATTCTTGCCCTCTGCCTCGGGCATCTGAAGGCTGGCGATGAGATTGTGACCACAGGCAGCCTCTTTGGCGCCACCATACAACTCTTCGATAACTTCATGGCCAAGTTTGGGGTCGTTATCCGGTATGTCTCGTTAACCGATCCACAGGCCTGGCGAGATGCGATCGGACCAAAGACCAAGATCTTCTATCTTGAAACGCCGTCGAACCCCTTGACTGAGGTCGCCGATATGCAGGCGATTGGCGAGATTGCCCGGCAGGCCGGTGTCATGACCGTCGTCGACAACTGCTTCTGCACCCCGGCCTTGCAGCGTCCGCTGCAGTTCCCGATAGATCTGGTGTTGCACTCGGCCACGAAGTACATCGATGGCCAAGGGCGGGTTCTTGGCGGGGCTGTGGCCGGACCCAAGGCATTGGTCGATCCTATTCGGCAGGTGGTGCGTACCTGTGGCCCCTCGATGTCCCCCTTTAACGCCTGGGTCTTGCATAAGTCTCTGGAGACCCTGGCCGTCCGTATGCGGGCCCATTCTGATAACGCTCTGGGCCTGGCCCAGTGGCTCGAGGGTCAGCCCG
>JBDLQX010000109.1:0-3301 GCA_039800345.1 Pseudomonadota bacterium
GCCACACCCCTATGGTCGATGCGCTCGGGGTCATTGCCATTGGCGTCGGTGGGCTCGAAGCCGAGAGCGTCATGCTTGGCCGCGCCTCCTATATGCGCCTTCCCGATATCGTGGGGGTGGAGCTCACCGGACGGCCCCAGCCCGGTATAACAGCCACAGATATCGTCCTAGCGCTCACCGAGTTCTTGCGTAAAGAACGGGTGGTCTCGGCCTATCTGGAGTTCTATGGCGCGGGGGCTGATCGCCTGACACTCGGCGACCGGGCTACGATTTCGAATATGGCCCCGGAGTTTGGGGCGACTGCTGCCATGTTCTACATCGACGAGCAGACGGTTAAGTACCTGCGGCTCACCGGGCGAGACGAGAAACTCATTCGCCTCGTAGAGGGCTATGCCAAACAGACAGGCCTCTGGGCCGACCAGATGAAAAACGCCCAGTACGAACGCGTATTGAAGTTTGATCTGTCGTCGGTCGTGCGCAATATGGCGGGCCCCTCAAATCCCCACAAGCGCGTCGCCACAACCGACCTGGCTGCCAAGGGCATTGCGCAGGCCTACACCGAAACCGCCGGCCAAATGCCCGACGGCGCGGTGATTATTGCGGCCATTACCAGCTGTACCAATACCAACAACCCCCGCAACATGATTGCCGCAGGGCTTCTGGCCCGTAACGCTAATCGTGCGGGGTTGGTGCGTAAGCCCTGGGTAAAGTCGTCGCTCGCCCCCGGCTCAAAGACAGTGGCCCTGTATCTGCAAGAGGCCGGCCTTATGCCCGAGCTTGAGAAGCTCGGCTTTGGCGTAGTGGCCTTCGCCTGTACCACTTGCAACGGCATGAGTGGTGCACTTGACCCCGTAATTCAACAAGAAATCATCGAGCGCGATCTTTATGCCACGGCCGTGCTCTCGGGCAACCGTAACTTTGATGGCCGGATCCACCCGTATGCCAAGCAGGCCTTCCTGGCCTCGCCTCCCTTGGTGGTGGCCTATGCGATTGCGGGCAGCATTCGATTTGATATTGAGAAAGACGTCTTGGGCCGCACTGCGGAGGGTAAAGACGTTCGGCTTGCTGATCTCTGGCCGAGCGACGCCGAGATTGATGCCGTGGTGGCCCAGAGTGTGAAGCCCGAACAGTTTCGTGCGGTCTATGACCCCATGTTTGCCATTAAGGTGGCATCGAACGACCGCGTTAGCCCACTCTACGACTGGCGGGCTCAGAGCACCTATATTCGGCGGCCCCCCTACTGGGAAGGGGCACTTGCCGGAGCACGGGCACTCAAGGCCATGCGGCCACTGGCTGTGCTGGGCGACAACATCACCACCGACCACCTCTCGCCTTCCAATGCCATCCTGCCCGACAGTGCGGCAGGAGAATACTTGGCGAAGATGGGACTTCCCGAAGAAGACTTCAATTCCTACGCCACCCACCGTGGTGACCATCTCACCGCCCAGCGGGCCACCTTTGCCAACCCCGAACTGCTCAACGAAATGGCGGTTGTCGATGGCGTGATGAAAAAAGGCTCACTCGCCCGCGTAGAGCCCGAGGGCAAGGTGATGCGTATGTGGGAGGCCATTGAAACCTACATGAATCGGCGTCAGCCGCTGATCATCATCGCCGGAGCAGATTACGGCCAAGGGTCGTCGCGCGACTGGGCCGCAAAAGGCGTACGGCTTGCCGGCGTCGAGGCCATTGTGGCGGAAGGGTTCGAGCGCATCCACCGTACCAATCTCGTAGGCATGGGTGTGTTGCCTCTGGAGTTTCTGCCGGGAACCAATCGCAAGACACTTGGCATTGATGGCACCGAGACCTTCGATGTCATCGGCAGCCGTACCCCCCGCGCACAACTTACCCTCGTGATTCATCGCAGAAATGGCGAGACGGTACAGGCCCCTGTGCTCTGCCGGCTCGACACCGCCGAGGAAGTCTCGATTTACGAGGCCGGAGGCGTATTGCAGCGGTTCGCACAAGACTTTCTCGAGGCCAAGGCCGCCTAGGCGCGCACTATTTCCTAACATTCGGCCACACCGGCCATCAACCACCAACTTCAACCCACACGCCGCTGATGTCTGCCGCCCGCAAAGCCCCTGCCCAGATTCAGGTTCCTTCCACCTATATGCGGGGGGGTACCAGCAAGGGCGTTTTTTTTAGGCTGCAAGATCTGCCGTCGAAGGCCCAGCATCCGGGCCCTTATCGGGATGCGCTACTGCTGCGCGTCATCGGCAGCCCCGACCCCTACGCCAGCCAGATCGACGGTATGGGGGGCGCCACATCGAGCACCAGTAAAACAGTCATTCTCAGTAAGAGCACCCACGCTGGCCATGATGTGGACTACCTCTTTGGGCAGGTATCAATCGATAGATCGTTTGTTGACTGGAGCGGCAACTGCGGCAATCTCAGTTCTGCTGTGGGGCCCTTTGCGATTCGTAACGGACTCGTCGATGCCACAAAAATCCCTGCGAATGGGATTGCCACCATCAAGATCTGGCAAGTAAACATCGGCAAGACCATCATCGCCCACGTACCCATCACCGAGGGTCAGGTACAAGAAACCGGTGACTTTGAGCTCGATGGCGTGACATTTCCTGCAGCCGAAATTCAGATCGACTTTATGGACCCCGCCGCAGATGACGAAGACGGCGGCGGGGCCATGTTCCCCACCGGTAACCTGGTCGATACCCTCGAGGTGCCCGGGGTCGGCCGCCTTCAGGCCACCATGATCAATGCGGGCATTCCCACCATCTTTGTCAATGCCAAAGACATTGGCTATACGGGTACGGAGTTGCGTGAAGCGATCAACACCGACCCCAAGGCACTTGCCATGTTCGAGACCATTCGCGCCCATGGCGCGGTGCGCATGGGCCTCATCAAAGAGTTGGCTGAGGCTGCCGGCCGGCAGCACACGCCCAAGGTAGCCTTCGTGGCGCCACCCGCGGCATACACGGCCTCCAGTGGCAAGCAGGTAGCCGCCTCCGAGATCGACCTTCTGGTGCGTGCGCTGTCAATGGGCAAGCTGCACCACGCCATGATGGGCACCGCGGCGGTTGCCATCGCCACCGCGGCGGCCATTCCCGGCACACTCGTCAATGCCGCAACTGGGGGCGGTACGCGTGAATCGGTGCGCTTTGGTCACCCCTCGGGCACCCTGCGGGTTGGCGCCCAGGCCCAACAAGAAAACGGCCAATGGACCGTTACGAAAGTAAGCATGAGCCGCAGTGCGCGCGTGCTGATGCATGGCTGGGTACATATTCCAGAGCCTTCATAGCCTAGCGCGCCTAACGAGCCGATAAAACGACTGCAGGAGGAG
>JBDLQX010000110.1:0-12528 GCA_039800345.1 Pseudomonadota bacterium
GGGCAGTTTCCCTTTGCGGCCAATGGCCGTGCCTTGGGCATGGATGCGGCCGAGGGCTTTGTGAAGGTACTGGCAGACGCCACCACCGATGAGGTGCTCGGAGTGCACATCGTCGCTGCTACAGCCTCAGATCTTATCTCGGAGGCCGCGCTGGCCATGGAGTTCAAGGCCTCTGCGGAGGATATCGCGCGGGTCTGCCACCCGCACCCCTCGATGTCGGAGGTGATTCGAGAGGCGGCGCTGGCCACCGACAAACGAGCTCTGAATATGTAGTTATGGAAATCGGCCCTGTAGAGGCGCGGTATCTGGCTGTTCTGGCAGAAAGGTCGCTGTCGCCTGACCCGAGCCAGTCCATCGGGCTGGCCGCCCTCGAGCGATGTGCGGCCGACTGGGCGCATTACAAGACGCAGCGGGGAGGCAAGCTGGCGAAGATGTTTATCCACCCCCCGCTTCCCCGTGGTGTCTATCTGTGGGGCGGAGTAGGTCGTGGCAAGACCTTCCTCATGGACTGTTTTTACGATGTCGTTCGTATCGAGCGGCGGCTTCGGGTCCATTTCCATGAATTTATGCGCGGCGTGCATCGCGAGATGTACGATCTGCGCGGCACCGAGGACCCCTTGGCCGAGGTGGCCCTGCGGGTGGCCCGCAGGTATCGACTGGTCTGTTTTGATGAGTTTCATATCTCGGATATCGCAGATGCCATGATCCTCGAGCGGCTTCTGTTGGCCCTAGTCAGGGCCAAAGTGGGATTCGTCATGACCTCCAACTATCCACCGTCTGGCCTCTATCCCGACGGTCTCCACCGTGACCGACTGCTTCCGGCCATACGTCTTCTAGAGCAGCACCTTGCGGTGGTTGAACTCGCCGCAGGTACGGACCACCGTCGGCGTAACCCGCAGGATAGCGCCGAGACTTGGCTTGCGCAGCATGGCCTCGCGGGAGAAGACTTCTACGTGCGCGTGACAGAGCAAGAAGCGTCTGCACCTCCCCTGCGGCGGGTTTTCGATGCGCTCGCCGATGGGCCTGAGTCCGCTGCTGGCACGATCACGATCGAAGGCCGCGATGTGCCTTATCGACACCGCGCGGGTGGCGTCATCTGGTTCGACGCGTCAGTGCTCATTGGCGGCCCGCGGTCGATGCACGACTACCTGTGGCTTGCACAGCAGTTTCACACGGTCATCGTTTCCGGGGTCACGGCCCTCTCGCCCCTGCAGTTCTCCGAGGCCCGCCGCCTCACCTGGCTCGTGGATGTCCTCTATGACCACCGCACACGATTGGCGATCTCAGCCCACTGCGCACCAGATGCCCTCTATGTCGCCGGGCCCATGGCAGGCGAATTCAAAAGGACCGCAAGCCGTTTGATTGAGATGAAATCCGAGGGCTACCTAAGCGCCCAGCGTCGGCGTGGTGTCGAGCGGATCAGTTGATGCCATACTTGACTCTTATGGTCCATCGATCTCTCTCTTCTGCCCTGCGGGGACTGGCGGTCGCGCTTGCCTTCGCAGCCGCACCGGTTTGCGCACAAGCAGATGTGCGGGCGGACTTCGAAGCCGTTCAGGAAGCCCGACTGCGAAGCGGCCTAGTAGCACTCACCGAAGAAAGACAGCACATTCGCGGCCGTTATGCAGAACAAGAGATGGACTGCCTCGAACGGTTTTTTTCCGCGTCTTGCTTAGAAGGCGTTCGGCAGCGGTACGCACGGGCAGTGCGTGAATTAGAGCTCCTTCAGGAGTCGATGGAGCTTCAGATTCGTCAGGTTCAGGCGGGTGCCCGGCAGCGGGCCCGACAAGAGGCGGTGGCGCAGCATGCGAAGGCGATAGAAACGCGCCCAGCAAAGCGATGAATCCGGACCTCGACATTCGAACCCTGCCTATGCGACTGCTCGAACTCGAGCAGGAGCATCGCGAACTCGACCAGCTCATCATGTCATTACAACAAGATGGCACTGCCGATGAGCTTGCGCTGAGACGACTGAAGAAGCGCAAACTACAGATCAAAGACCAGATTACTCAACTCGTTATGCAGCTCTCGCCGAATGAACCGGCGTGAGCCGTTTGTCAGCCCTGAGATAGACCGCCACTTTGGTCCCGAGGGCCTGCTGCAGCAGGCCCTTCCAGGGTTTCGGGTGCGCGAGGAGCAGCGCAGGCTGGCCTCAGCAGTCTGGCAGGCCATCGAGCAGCGTGAGACGTTGGTGGCAGAGGCCGGCACAGGGGTGGGCAAGACCTTTGCGTACCTGATTCCTGCTCTGCGCTCGGGGCGCAAGGCGCTTGTATCGACTGCCTCAAGGACACTACAAGACCAGCTTTTCACCCGTGATATCCCCAAGCTTCTACAGGCCCTGGAGCTCGCCCCGCGCGTCGTGCGCCTAAAGGGCCGCGCCAATTATCTCTGTCTGTATCGCATGGAGGTCGCCGAACAAGACGGGCGATTCTCGCGTGCTCAGGACTGGCAGGTGCTCCGCGCGGTGAAACGGTTCTCAGCGCAGACGACCGAGGGTGATCTCACAGACTGCCTAGACCTTCCCGAGGAGTCTGCTGTTGTACCGTGGGTCACCTCGACCGGGGAAAATTGCCTGGGAAATAGCTGCCCTCGGATTGCAGACTGCTTTGTGGCCAAGGCGCGCAGTGCGGCCTGGGCCGCCGACCTTGTTGTTGTTAATCACCATCTGCTCTGCGCAGACCTCGCCCTGCGCCGCGATGCTGATCAGGCGCTGCTACCAGTCCTTGATATCGTCGTGCTCGATGAGGCCCATGCATTTATACCGACGGCAAGTCAGGCATTCTCCGAGTCTGTGTCTACCCATCAGTACGCAAGCCTTGCGCGTGATCTTCTGTCTGCAGGCCTACGGCTTGCCCGCGATGGGGCGCCTTGGGCCGAGCTCTCAGCGGCACTGGAGCAGTCTTCCCTTGTCGTCCGTTCGGCCTTTGCGCCCTTAGCCCTTGGGAAGTGGGACTGGTCCAAGCTTGAGACCGAGATGGGGGCAACATCGCGACAGGCCATCACCGACTGGGCGGGGGCCTTGCGGCCGATACAAGACGCGCTGCGGTTGAACCGCGAGCGCCACCCCGAAATTGAGCGGCTCGCAGATCGTACCGACACCCTCATCGAGCGGCTCACTCGTTTTCAGGCGGGCACAGAGGCCCTCATGGGGCAGACCACCAACGACTATCAGGCCGAGGAGGGCATGGGCCAAGAGCCCGATCGGGTCTTCTGGCTCGAAAAGACCAAGTCGGGGCTGAGCCTGCACGGCGCGCCGCTTGATCTTGCTGAGCCTTTACGACCGGTGTTCGATGCGCCCGATCGTAGCTGGATATTCCTCTCTGCCACACTCTCGTCGGCAGGGCTTCATGCGGAAGACGCCGCGCAGGCCTTTTCCTATTTCACCCGCCGGCTGGGCATCCGGCCTGCACAGTCTGTCTTGGTGGGGAGCCCGTTTGATTTTCAGCAGCAGGCACTGCTCGTCTTGCCGAGGTCGCTCCCCGATCCGAAGTCGGCCGATTTGATTGCCCAACTGCTGGCACTACCTGGGATGGACCTTCTTCTGCACAAGATCCCCGGGGGGGTTCTCATACTCTGCACGAGTCTGCGGGCTGTGGCCTTGGCGGCCGAAACGCTGCGCCGTCGTCCCAGTCAGTTCTTGGCCGACCGGCGGCTCCTGGTGCAGGGCGAGGCATCCCGCACGGCGCTGCTTGCGGAGTTCCGCGCCCACGGCCGTGGTCTGCTTATCGGAAGCGCAAGCTTCTGGGAGGGCGTGGATGTACCCGGACTTGCCCTGTCGATGGTGCTGATTGATAAATTGCCTTTTGCCCCACCCGATGATCCTGTGATGCAGGCCCGCATGCATCAGGCGCGACGGCGCGGCGAAGATCCGTTTCGTTCGATTCAATGCCCCGAGGCCCTTCTCGCACTAAAGCAAGGCATCGGGCGGCTGATTCGGTCAGAGGCAGACCGCGGCGTGCTACTCATCGGTGATCGACGGCTCTACGAAACAGGCTACGGGCGGTCGATGCGCGCGGCCTTGCCGGCCTTCGCAGAAGCCGGTTCTGTGCAGGAGGCTCTGGGCCGTGTGGAGGCACTCTTTGCGACGCTATAGTCTCCCACGGTGGTATGGCTGGCTGCTCTGGGCTGCACTGGCGCTCTTTCTCTCATTACCAGCCAGAGCACAAGACCACATCGTAGCGCGCGCGTTTTTCGAGGACCATAGCGCGCTTCAGACCATCGAATCGGTACGCGATGCGTCATTTATTCCTTTTGCGGGCGTCTTGTCGCAAGGCTATGGGGCTGCCCCCGTCTGGATTCGACTGCGCCTCGACCCCTCGGTTTCGGGCGCCTCTGCGGAGACCCCGCTTTATCTCCGAGTCCGCCCTGCCTACCTCGACGATCTACAGATCTACGACCCCCTTATAGGGTTTGATTCGCCTATGTTCACAGGTGACCGGGTTCCTCTCACCAAGAGCTCTGAGCCTGCCACCGCTTTTGTTCTGCGCCTGTCAGCCGGCCCCGCAGCACGGGACATCTTTATTCGACTAGCCTCAACCAGTACGCGACTGGCCCATTTTGAGGTGCTCACGGCTACCGAACTGCGACGCGACACCAGTCGCCTAGACCATCTCGGTGCGATCTACCTCACCATCATCGGCGTCTTCCTGCTCTGGGGCGTGGTGCAGTTGCTTTCACGGCCCAATGTGCTCTTGGTGACCTTTGTCGTGTTTCAGGCCTGTACCTTTGTTTTTAGCCTCGGCATGCTTGGGTACGTTCGATTCTATTTGTCAGAGCATCTCAGCAGCGCTTGGATCGATTTCTCTACGAGCCTTCCCGCTGTTGCTGCTACGGGGGCCGTGATGTTTTTCTGTGTGCAGTTACTCAAGGAAATCTCTGACTATCCCTGGTATCGCAGAGTAGAGCAGCTCATACTCATCAGCTACGCGGGACTCATGGCTTTGATGTTGATCGGCGTCGTGCGTCCTATATTGGCCATTAATATGGCAATGGTGCTGATCGTGCCGATCACGGTGCTCATACTTTCGCTGCTGGTGCGCCGGTCGGTTGTGCGCCCCCAGGGCAGCGATCCGCCGCAGGCCCAGCTGCCAGGTTTTGTCGTGGTGGGTTTCTTCGCCATCTCTTGCTTGTTCACCCTTATGACCGCACTGCCCGCATTAGGCCTGTTGCCGGGTGCGGAGATTAGCCTCTACATCGTGCTCTTCTATGCACTCACCTCTGGCGTACTGATGGTGAGCGTCTTGTACTACCGTGGGCTGATTCTCTTGCGTCGACAGTCGGCACTCGCCTCCGAGGCGGGGAATCAGCGGCTGCGGGCTGAACAAGAGCGAAAGAGTCGGCTTGAGCGGGAGCGACTTCTTGCGATGCTCGGCCACGAACTCAAGACGCCACTGGCCACCATGCGCATGCTGCTCATGGACCGTGAGATTCCCGAAAAGACGGCCCAGCGCATCCAGTCCTCCGTCACCGACATGGCCCATGTGGTGGAACGTACCGTGCAGACCAGTCAGGTGGAAGACGGTGCGATCGAGGTGCACATGGCCAACTGCGAGGTCGTTGCGCTCGTCGGCGATCTTCTGAAGACCATGCCCGGCCACGGTCGCCTCGAGCTGGTCCACGCGGAAGGAGCAACGCTCGGGACACGTACCGACCCCTATCTGTTGCAGGTGATCCTGCGTAACCTACTGGACAATGCCCTGAAGTACAGTGCTGCCGATGCCCCCGTGAGGATCGTCATCGATTCTGTGAATGCGGCAAACAAGTGGAGCATTACCGTGTCGAATCGCCCCGGGCATGCCGGCTGGCCGGATCGGCAGAAAGTCTTTGAAAAGTACTACCGCAGCCCTACTGCGAGCCACCGCAGTGGGTCTGGCCTTGGCCTCTATATGATCCAGGGGCTCGCCAGAACACTTGGGGGAAGGCTGGTCTACGAGCCCGATGCCCAATGGGTACGGTTTCGGCTTGAGGTGATCCATAGCCCAATGAAGGAGTCTTAAATGTCTTCGCGGCTTTTTATTGTTGTTGTAGAAGACCACGATGGCCTGCGCGAGGCCACAACCGAGATGCTCGTACACCAGGGGTTTGCAACCCTCGGGGTCCCCTCTGCAGAGGCCCTCGACCTCTCCGAATTAGCGCGCTCGCCAGACATCTTTGTGGTCGACTTAAACCTCCCGGGTGAAGACGGCCTCTCATTAGCCAACCGGCTGCGCGCGGTGCACCCCGCGGTGGGGATCATCATTACTACGGCGCGCACCCATATAAATGACCGCGTTAAGGGCTACGAATCAGGGGCAGATATCTATCTGCCCAAGCCGGTAGAACCTCTCGAACTCGTTGCGGCCATTAAGGCTCTGGGCGCCCGGGTACTTGCGCAATCAGCCAAAGATCTTCGTTTTACGCTCGACGACGCCCACCTTTTGCTATTGGGGCCCAAGGGCCGCGCGAAGCTGTCCCCCGCGGAGGTGCGACTTCTCGGCGCATTTACCGAGGCGACGGGGCATATTCTGGATCGTGCCCAAGTAACCTTATTACTGAGCCCCGACAATCCGGGGATCAGTGTCGATAGTCTGCAAAATCGACTCAGTCACCTAAGAAAGAAGATGCAATCGTGTGGGGCCGATGCAGAGACCATTCAGGCCGTTCGGGGTACAGGCTACAGACTCTGCGTGGAAGTGCTGCGAGAAACCCTACCAGAGTCCGTGTTGCGTTGGCGAGTTATTGAATAAAGCTTCTATTATTCAATAAATTAAGTAACTTACTTAAATTTTTAGCCACGTTTAACAGGCGGTTTTGATGCACACTCGACGGCCAGGCTAAGACTTTAGCCTAAAGTCAACTTTAAGTTGTAAGTTATTAAAAAATATGGTCTTATTAGGCCCTATGTCTAAAAGTTGACATCTGTCTTTTCGATCGGGGTCTCACCATGCGCGTTATCTCTAAGTCCGAAGTTTCCAACAGCCTGCTTATAGAGCGTCTTGAAGACGCGGGCTTTGAATGCTCCGTCGAAGAAAACGAGGTCTGGGTGCATGGCACCGGGTGCAACCTGCGCCTGCAGATTGACCTCGAAGCCCGTGCCCTGCACATGCGTGGGCTCATGATGCTCAGGCCCGAGCTCAATACCTTGGAAGTCAACGATCTCGTGATCAAGGCCACCGAGCGACTCTCTCTGGTGAAGTTCTTTGCCCACCGTTGGGATGACGGCAAGCTTGGGCTCTGGAGCAGCTACACGCTCTTTTTCCCGTTCGACATGAATCTTTCAAACCTCATCTTCACCATGCGACGGTTTATCGAGACGGTGAATACCCTCAAGGCCATGGAAGACCTGTCGGACCGCTGGTTCCAGTCGCAGCGGGCAACCGTGGTGGGGCCACAGCTGGTGTTCTCCAACAGCTAATCGTCCCTGTTTCCGCCTCCACCGACTCCGATACGTTCCCGCCCAATGGCCAAGCCCGTAAGCCAATCGTCAAGTGCGCGACAATGGACCGCGGGATACGGCGCTCATTCAGGCACATCGCTATCCGGAGAAAAGGCGTTTCTTGCCTCTTACGGCCAAAGCCCGGTGCTGTTCGATGAGCTGCCGGCGGTATTGCGCCCCACATCCGATTCGCAGCGCCGGCACCGTGAGGCTACGCGGCTTGAGAATGGGCAGGGGCTGACAGACCTCGCCCCCGATGATCGCCCTCAAGCTAATACCGAGCGCTTTCGGGTCAGTCATGCCGCCGGGCGTAGCCGCCCTGCCTCCCGTCTTATCTGCAAGACACGCACACCGACGGTGTCTGGCGAGGTGCGGTTAGGGGCAGATGAGCGGCTGTCGGTGGTGATTGATGGGGTGGTCTATGGGCCCAACCAGGGCTTGGTTATTCGTGCCGGTGTCTGGTCGGTCACGATTCCTAAAGAGCATTCGCTCGACGCGGGGCTTTATACCGTCACAGCGCTGGTATGCGACGCCTCTGGTCGTGTAACCCAAGAGATTCGCAACGCAGAACTCGAGGTCGATCTCGATGAGGCCATAGGACCGCTGATTTATTCCGTAGAGGGGCCCAGCCAGGACGAGGCCCCCAAAGCACCTTTACTCACCTTCACCCACAATGCGGGCCAGTGCGTGGTGCCGCAGATCGAGGGCATGGGCCGGTTCGACCCCTTTGCCCCGTTCTACAGCAACTACCCCGGCTTTGGGGTCTTGGGCTCGAGCCTCTATGTAGACGGGCAGGGGCTCAAAGGGCGTTCTTCGGGCTACCGAGCGGTAGGTAAGAAGGGCTTAAGCACCATGGTGGCCGTGGCCAGTGCGCTCTCAGTCAGCACCGCCCACACCCAGGGGCTACCCACGGGCGGTGCGATTACCGCCGGATCAGGCCAGATAGACGTAGCCGGTTCAACGATGACCATCACCCAGTCCACAGCCAAGATGGCCGCAGACTGGCAGACCTTTAACATCGGGGTCAACAACAAGGTGCAGTTTGTGCAGCCCAACGCACAGTCTGTGGCACTTAACCGGGTGGTGGGTAGCGATGTCTCGCGTATTCAGGGGGCGCTGTCTGCCAATGGACAGGTGTTTCTCATCAACCCTAACGGCATTGTCTTTACTCCTACGGCGCAGGTTGATGTGGGTGGCTTGGTGGCCTCTACACTCAATATCACCAATGAAAACTTCCTTGCGGGCAACTACCAGTTTGAGGGCAATAGCACGGGCTCGGTGGTCAACCAAGGGAGCATCACCACGCAGGGCGCAGGCTCTGTGGCACTGATTGCCGCCAAGGTGGAGCAGCTGGGGCAGATTCAGGCAGACCAGGGCGATGTCATTCTGGCGGCAGGAAGCAAGGTTCGGCTCGATGTGGGTGGCCCAGTAAAGGTAGAGATTGAAGAAGGGGCGCTTAACGCGGCAATAGAGCAGGGCGGCGGTATTCGTACCGCCGATGGCAAGATCTACCTCACGGCCAAGGCCGCAGGCGACCTTACCGCGAGTGCGATTAACCACACGGGTATTTTGGATGCCACGAGCCTCACGGGGCAGGGTGGAGATATTCGGTTAGAGGCCGATGCTATTACGCTCAAAGCAGGTAGTCATATCGACGCCTCTGGCGCCACGGGCGGCGGCACAGTGTTGGTGGGCGGAGAGTGGCAAGGCAGTGGCAGCATGCGGCAGGCCACAACCGTCACCATGGAGCAGGGTGCCAGCATCGACGCCAGCGCCACCAACAATGGCAATGGCGGAACCGTGGTGCTGTGGAGCGAGGGCTCAACCCGATTTGCGGGGTCTGTTAATGCCAAGGGTGGCCTAGATTCGGGTGATGGTGGGGCGGTTGAGGTGTCAGGTAAGGTTAACCTGGGATTTGTGGGCTCTGTAAATGTCAGCGCTCCTCAGGGACACTCTGGCCTCGTCTTACTTGACCCCACCAATGTGACGATTACCGATAGCGGCACATCGACCGGTACAAGTGCGGACTGGGCGAATGCATCGAACACAGCGAGCTACACAATTAACAAGAGTAGCCTTGAAGCTCTAGCCGGCAATGTGCAAGTTATTGCCTCGGGTGAGCTGGTTTTTCAGGGGCAATCGGGCGGCTTCACACTGAATACGTCGGCCAGTGCAGACAATCTGGTGTTCACAGCTAACAAGATCGTCGTTAAAACGCCCACCGTTGTTATTTCGAAGAAGGACCAGATTTATAACGGCGCAGTTGAGCTTCAGGCCAACCTCACCGCAACATCGAACGCCGGTGACATTGGCTTCATTAAGACCGTTCAGGGGCCGCACGATTTGGTCGTAAACGTTGCGGCAGATAAGAAAGCGGTCTTTAACGCGGAGGTGGGCGGAAGCGGTCAGCCACTAAATAGCGTTACGACATCTGCTACCGGTAACACCTATATCAACGCGAACATCACGACGACCAGTCTGCAGACCTATCTAAATGATGTATGGGTCGGTACTGCGGGCGTTGCACAGTTTCAGAACTCCTCATTCGAAGACCCATTAATCTCTGGGGCGGCAGCCGGCACAGAGATCCCTGGTTGGACTTATTCGAACTCACAAGTCACGATGGGTTCAACGATGATCGGTGGATTTAAAACCCCTATCGACACCACCTACCCAACGCGTGTGCAGTCCGGTTGTAACAAGGCAACGGGCACAGGGTGTGATGGGCAGGCCTCATCAAGTTTCCGATACACCACGACGATTACGGCGCAGTCAGCAGTACCTGCCGAAGATGGCACCAAGTCTTTGCAAATGCGCTCCGACGGCACTTCGCCAAGCTTTGGCATCGTTCGCGGTCCTTACATTATCAGTAACGGTACGGTGCCCCTAACAGGCGGCGACTCCGTAGAATTCAAATGGCGTGCGCAAGGCGGTAACGATGCCTACGACGTGTACGGATACCTGCTCAACACCGCAACGGGCGGCACGGTGCCGATTCTTAATGCGACTGGTGCCAACGCTCGTGCCAGCACACCGTGGACAACCGCCAAGGTCACCCTGGACAGTGGTATCGCGGCGGGTACATACAAGTTCGTTTTTGTGATGGGCACCTGGGACGCCACAGGTGGACGTGTACTCGGGGCTCAATTGTTCGTTGATAGTGTGAAGGCCTCAGGCCCCCCCAATCCGCTCTTTTCTGGTAGCCCCTGTATCGTTTGTACCGTGACAGGTAGCACAGTGGATATGACTGGGGCTAACGTGAAACTTGGTGGGCATCTTGTGGTGGTTCCGCAGGCAGCAAGTACGATCTCATCGGTTATTTCGGGTACGAATCAACTAAGTCTCAATGGCCCAGGGACACTAAGCCTTACCGCTGCAAACACATACACTGGGGCAACCACGTCAAACATTGGCACGCTCGTATTTAACAATGCAACACTGCCGGCGACGCCATCGTTTTTAGGCACCGGTAAGCTAGCCTTTGAAGGATTCGGTACGGGCTCGATTTCCACAGCCAGCCTCAACATAGCGAATACCCTCACCGGGTTGCGCGTCGGACCCGTAAACGCAACAACCGGAACGTTGAACCTCGCCCGGGCAACCACTATCAATGGACCGATCGAGCTATACGGCGCTAACGTAAACATCACGCAACCCCTTACCTCGAACTCTGCGGCTACAGACAGCCGCATCATGATTTCCGCTCATACCGCCGCGACTCAGACCGCTGCGCTGTCGACTGGCAAACTATTGCTTGCTGGTAATGGTACGTTTACGTTGGAGAACACCAGCAACACTATCGGCACGCTTGCAGGGGCGAACGCGCTTGCGAGCATTTCCGTGAACGGCGCAGGCAAGCTTTCTGTCGGCTCGATTTCGATCCCTGGCGGTGCGACATACGACGGTTTGTCTATTGCGGGAGATGCTCTATTAACGGCTACGGCAACAGCCACTAGCCTGGGCGATGTAGAAGTCAATGCCCCGATTATCAAGGCAACCGGCGCGACGACCCAGACGCTCACCATTCGCGCTGCCAATACGATCGTTATCAATGATCCGATCACAGCGACATCTGGCCCGCTGCATGTTTCTCTCAATGCCGATTACGATCGGGACGCGTCAGGAATTACGATCCTCTCAGACTCCGTTACGTCCAATGGCGGCAACATAACTTTTGGTTTGGGGCAAAACGCGCTCACTGGATCCTATTTGGTGGGTGGCGATACCTATATTGCATCGTCTAGTGCTCTGAGTGTTACCTCAGGCGGCGGACATATCCTCTTCCCTGGCGCGGTGATTGGTGCGCATCCTTCGGGGCTAACGCTTGAGAGCCGCGGAACCGGGGGAACGACCGGAGGCAATATTACGGTCAAGGGCTTGTTGAGCTCTGGCAACGTATATGAGGCGGTTCCTTTTACCGGCCCAACAAATACATGGGTCAATGCAAGAGAACAGGCGAAGGCGGGCACCACCGGGGGGAGTGCGGTTGGTCAGAAGTTTCTGGCTACAGTGAACTCGCGGCTCGTGAATTCTGTTGCCGCATATGTGGGTGGTTATCGAGGTGCATGGCTTGGCGGTTTTCGAGACAAGGCCAACGCTCTGGGCGGGGGTACATCAACCTGGTACTGGGTCGGGGGAACTCAGGCTAATCAAGCGTTCTTCACCCAGAGCGGCGCAGGTGGAGCCGGAATTAATGGCCAATACAGCAATTTTGGCACCGGTGAGCCCAACGGGCAGGGCGTAACGGGCGAGTCGGCATTACAGTTTTTTGGCACACAAGCCAAGTGGAACGATCTCCAAGAAGCATTGGCGCCTGCCGTGTCAGGACAGTATTCAGTCCTCCAATACATTCGAGAGACAAACCTTGCAGATTCACCAATAACGGTACGTGCGGGGACCAATGGTTCGGTTACGCTTGAGGGTGCCGCAGGACAGACCAAGACCCTAGGGGCAGTAGATATCGAGGGAGGTATTGTTTCCACTCAAACACTGAAGGGAAGCGGTGCGGTTCGGGTCTTCTCCAGTGGTGACATCAACATTGGGACGTCGAGCGTGACGAGCGTTGTTTCGACGACTTCGTCAACGGCCGACCACCTCGTACTTACCGCCGGTGG
>JBDLQX010000111.1:0-10172 GCA_039800345.1 Pseudomonadota bacterium
CCGCAGCATCAGCGTCATTGGATGTGCGGGCGATGCTTTGAAACCGTAGTACTCGTAAAACTGACGAGCACGATCGTTGAGATGGCCGTGAACTCCCGGAAGTTGGTGTCATCGAGGCCGAAAAACACCTGGCCAAGCAGCACCGACTGAGCCTTGTCGCAGGCGGCTTCCAGTAAGTACAATCACCAGTGTTTCTCGCTAACCCTCTGGCCAGCCCGATGTACATCCCCGCACATTTCGCAATCACGCATTCGCAAGACCTGCACACCATCATTCGGGAACACCCGCTAGGCGCGCTTGTCACGATGGGTCCCGATGGGCTGGACGCCAATCACATTCCGTTTGAGTTCGATGCGGGTCATGGCGCGCTAGGACAGCTCACGGCGCACGTTGCTCGTACCAATCCAGTGTGGCAGCAGTGCCAAGATGGCGCGGACGTCATGGTGATCTTTCGCGGCAACGAAAGCTACATATCGCCCAACTGGTACCCGAGCAAGCATGAGACCCACCGGCAGGTACCCACCTGGAACTACGAAGTGGTGCATGTGCATGGCCGCCTGACGGTCATGGACGAACAAAAGTTTGTCCGTGGCGTTGTAGCCAGGCTCACCCGTGAACACGAAGTGAACGAACCACGTCCCTGGAAAATGGGCGATTCGCCCCCCGACTACATCGACGGTATGCTGCGCGCGATCGTGGGTATTGAAATCGAGATCAAGCGCATTGAAGGCAAGGCCAAGCTGAGCCAGAACCGCGAGACGCGCGATCGCCTGAACGCTGCCGACACCTTGAGTGCCAAGGGCCACGACGACCTAGGAAGAGCTATGCGTGAAGCGCAATGATTTGTTCGCTGGGACGCTAACCCCTCCCGGTTTGAATCCCCGACCCCACCAAAAAGAGGAGGATCACCGGATCAGCCAAAGTTTTTGAGTAGCTCTTGGCCTAAGGACGCTTGCGAGTTTTTCAGTGAACAGTCTTAGTTAGTTCAGGAAGTACTGCCCAACGTATGGTACGGTTTGAGATGAATAAAGAGATCTGAATAAACATGATTATCCGAGCGGTGTGTGAGACAGACTTCGAGAGTTGGCTCCCCCTTTGGAAGGGCTACCAGCTTTTTTACAAGGCCGATATCCCCGCAGAAACAACGTCTGTCACGTGGGCTCGTTTCCTTCATGCGTCTGAGCCTATGCATTGTGCAGTTGCCGAAGTCGACAAGAAATTGATTGGACTGGTGCATTACATTCAGCATCGAAGCTGCTGGACAATTGGTGACTACGTTTACTTGCAAGACCTGTTTGTCGATACGAGTATCCGTGGGCAAGGCGTAGGCAGAGCGCTTATCGAATTTGTGTATACCAAAGCCAGAGAGTCTGGGGCTTCACGCGTTTGGTGGCTTACCCACGAAACAAACGAAGATGCCATGCTGTTGTACGACCATATCGCAGCCAGAAGCGGGTTTGTTCAGTACCGAAAACTTCTGGAATGAGAATTAGTGCTGGCCGTCCTATCCAGCAGAGCCGATCTCCTGCTGGATACAAAGGCTTAAACGCTGGGCGTTTTCTTGATCGGGCTCATGAGCCCCTTCTCGTGCACAGGAATCAAGGGTAGTTGATCGAGCCACGGCGCCGCCGAGTGTCCCCAGATTTGGGCGGTCGGGGCAAGTTGGTCGCGCTCTTCGATGCAGCCAAGGCGAAGATTCATGGTTTTTGGCTCGCCATCCCCCTCGGTAGCCCAAAGGTGGGTTCCGCATTCGCCGCAGAATGCTTGTCGTCGGCGATTACCGCTTTCCGCTACCTTGACATAGTGTTTGGCTGTACCGGTCACGTTTACATTGGAGGCAGGTGTAGGTAAGACGGCCCGAAATGGGGCCCCAGAGAAGATCTGGCAGTCGGCGCAGTGGCAAACGATGACCCGTGTGGGATCTACCAGCGCTTTAAACGAAATTGCGCCGCAATAACACTTTCCTGTGACTTGCATGTCAGGCCCTTAAAGTTTTCATTGAGATCAATGACCGCGCTTTTGCGTTCTTAAAGTGTCTCATCAAAAATTGCGACTGCGCGCGTCCAGCCGGCGGATGCGCCACGAATCTTATGTGGAAAGCAGCTAATGGTGAAACCCGCTGGCGGAAGCGATTCGAGATTGTGTAGCTTCTCTAAGTGACAGTAGCCAATATCACGCCCGGCCTTGTGTCCTTCCCAGATCAGGCCTGCGTTGTTGGTCTCTTCATACTTTTTGGCTGTGTGAACAAAAGGTGCGTCCCAACTCCAGGCGTCTGTACCTGTGAGCCGAACACCTTTGTCTAAGAGGTACATGGTGGCCTCGTAGCCTATGCCACAGCCCGAAGAAACGTAATCGGAATGCCCATACCTCGATCCCGCACGCGTATTGACGACAACAATCTCAAGGGGCTGTAGGTCATGGTTGATACGTTTGAGTTCGCTCTGAACGTCTTGCGCGGTGACCACATATCCGTCGGGAAAATGTCGGAAGTCGAGCTTCACACCGGGTTGGAAGCACCACTCGAGAGGTACTTCATCAATGGCGATGGCGCGTTCCTTCTTGCCTAATGCCTCATTCATCGTTGAATGAAAATGGTAGGGCGCGTCGAGATGGGTGCCGTTGTGGGTGCATAGGCGTACGAATTCCACAGCCCAACCCTCGCCATCTGGGAGGTCTTCTTTCTTCAACCCTGGAAAGAACTGCGCAATCTGCTCTACGGTGTCTTGGTGGGTAAGGTATTCAATCTTCGGGGCGAAGGCAGGAGGGTCGCTGAGGACATCGTTCTCCAGAGTGATCGATAGGTCAACAAATCTGCGTGTCATGGTGGTAACACTCCTTTCAAAGGGTTCTGGGTCCCTCAGTTGGCGTAGAGAGACACTCGTAGCGCGCTACAACGATAGGCCTATAGCGATGATGACGGCTCTGCACTTTCACCTAACCCGCAAATTTCGGCTCAGGTAGGCCCCGAACACCGAGACCGGTCACCCGGAAAAGAGAGCCTGCCAAGTACTGCGGCTTGATCTCTTTGGTGAAATGATCGTGTACAGCGGGATGGTCGACTCGCCCCATGGAGGTGACATAGAGCTCATCGAGGTTCTTGCCTCCAAACATAACGCTGGTGACATTGCGCACAGGCATTCCAACGCGCCTGTCTTCGCTGCCGTCAGGTGCGTACCGCACCAACTCTCCTGTGACAAGTTCCGCATTCCACAGAAATCCGTCTTCGTCGATCGTTGAACCATCGGCAAATCCAGGCTGTCCCTTGGAGCTCACAAGGGTGGACTTGTTAGAGAGCGTGCCAGTGTCGATGTCATAGTCCCAGGCCCAGTATTCCTGTTGAAAGGTATCGGCGAGGTAAAACTTTTTGTCATCAGGACTCCAGCAGGGCCCATTGCTGCAGATAATTCCCCGGTAGGCGAGGGTTACGGTGAGGTCTGGATCGAGCCGCCAGAGCCCACAGATCGGTAGCTCCTCCTTGTCGTCCATACCGCCAGCAAAAAAACGGCCCTTGCGATCGCACTTGCCATCATTCAGTCGTGTACGAGGCTCAGATTCATCCACTTTTTGAATCAGCTCGAGACGCGTCTTCTCGAAATCGAAAAAATAAAAACCATCGTCTAAGGCGAGTACTGCCCCACCGTTATTACGCAGAGCCATGGCACCGATATCGCGCTGAATATCCCAGTTTTTTACCTCCCCAGACCGCGTGTCGTACCGCCAAATCGTGGGCTTATTCTTTCTGCGCCCAGTACCATCGACCCAGTAGAGGGTTTCTGCCTCGCTATCCCAGACGGGGCCTTCACCAAGATAGTTCTGGCAGTCAACAACGCACTCGATCTTTAGCACGGCTCGATTCCTTCCCTTAAGGTTGATGAAGAGTATTCTAAGACCTTACACGGGCCTCGCCGCGCACGATTTTTTTTCGCCTAGGATGGATATGAAGATAGCTTCTTGTCATATTGAAGTGGTGTCTGACATTGTGTGCCCATGGTGTTACGTGGGCCTCGGTCAACTGCGGCAGGCCTTGGCACAGATTGAGGCTTCGTCAGTCACAGTCACCGTGTCATGGTCTCCTTATATGTTGAATGCGAACCTCTCTGCGGAAGGCATATCAAGACACGATTACCTGGTGAATAAGTTTGGTGAGGCTGGGCTCGCCCGATATGCGCGGGTGTTGGCCTATGCGAGGCAGGCGGGGGTGAGTATGCATCTAGATGAGATCAAGGTGCAGCCCAACACCCTCGATGGGCATGTGCTCGTAGCGGCTGCGGGAGACCATGGAAGCAGCATGGTCGAGCATTTCTTTGAGGGGTTTTTCTTGTTTGGCAGAGATCTTACGCAGCGATCTACGCTTTTAGAGATTGCTGAGAAGGCGGGTATGCCACGGCAGGCTGCAGAGGCTGCCCTGAACGATGCTCTGCTGCGTAAGCGCATTTCCCATATCGCCCACGAATGGCAAGAGAAGGGCGTAGACGGTGTTCCAGCATTTCGAATCGTTCGGGATGAATCGGAGGAGTCTTGGTTATACGGTGCGGTCGGAGGCGATCTACTTCGCGATGCGATTTTGAACGGCTAGGGATATTAAGGGGTCTCCTGTACTTTTTGTCTATTTTGTACAGAACGTACAATTGTTTTTTGTCAGAAAGCCCGTCATGCGAACAATCAGCGCCAGCGATACCAAGCAGGGCTTCGCAAACCTTATCGATATGGCTGTACGCGAACCCGTTGTTATTCAGCGTCAGCGTCGCGACGTAGCGGTTGTTTTATCCATGGCGGAATACGAGCGCTTAACCCGAATCAATGTTGCCGAGTTTCAACGATTTTGTGATCAGATCGGCAATCGTGCACAAGACGCGGGGCTGACCGAAAAGGGGTTGAAGAAGCTTTTGGCTTTGAACGACCAGGTGTTTACGTCTAGTAAGGTAAAGCCGCGTTTGGTGCTTGACACCAATACGATCATTAGCCGACTTCTTGTGCCGTCTGGCGTTGCAGCCCGGGCCGTTGATAAAGCACTTGATGGGGGAGTACTGCTCGCGTCTGACGAATCGTTCGGTGAGTTGGCAGATGTCCTGTCTCGAGCAAAGTTCGACCGCTATGTTTCGATTCAAGAACGTCAACAGTTTTTTCAGTTGCTGGGTGGGATTGTTCAGATCGTACGCATTCATCATCGGTTAATAGTCTGCCTGACCCCAAAGATGACATGCTCCTACAACTTGCACTAAACGGTGAAGTAGAGATGCTGATAACAGGTGAACGGGACCTTGTTGCGCTTGCGGAATCATTTCGGACGAGTCATGACCTTCAGATCTTGACGCCACGCGCCTATCTTTCACTCTCTCTCTAATGATGGAGCCTCGGTAACCTGGGAATGCTATGAATCTCGCCCATTTACTACTACGCCAAGCCCTTATGGCGGGGGATCGCCCAGCGATCTTCACAGGCACAACACCCTGGGCAACACACGCTCAATGGGCCCAACGCAGTGCAGCGCTTGCCGAGCGTTTTCGGTCTTCAGGTCTACAGGCCGGCGACCGGGTGTTGCTCTTTATGCGAAACCACCCGCGCTACCTGGAAGTGCTCTGGGCTGCCTGGTGGGCCGGTCTTGTGGCCGTGCCGGTCAATGCGAAGCTACATCCGGCAGAGGTGGCGTGGATTATCGACAATGCGCAAGCTCGTTGGGCCTTTGTGACCTCAGATGTTGCGCCACAGCCGCTGGCAGGGCTGGAGCGCCAGGTGGATATCGAATCGTCCGAGGGCGATGCCCTTTTCAGCCCGATGGGGGACTTTACCGATTCTCCCCCCTGGGCCGCTGGCCCCAGTGACACGGCCTGGCTTTTTTACACCAGCGGCACCACAGGCAGACCTAAGGGGGTCATGCTGACGCATCGCAATCTCGTCACCATGGGATTGACGTATTTCGTCGATGTGGATTCGATTGGGTTAGACGATGCCATGGTCTACGCCGCACCGATGTCCCATGGATGCGGGCTCTACGCTATCCCACATCTCATGGCCGGGGCACGACATATTGTTCCCGTTTCGGGTGGGGTGGATCCGCCAGAACTCTTTGCGCTCGGCAAGGCCCTTGGCCCACTGTCTACGTTTGCTGCCCCCACGATCATTAAGCGACTGGTGGATTATGCGGAGTCAGAAGGCCTCGGGCAGGCGCAATGCGCGGCGTCGTTTAAGACGGTGGTCTATGGCGGCGCTCCTATGTATGTAGAAGACATTCGTCGCGCGCTGCGCGTGATGGGGCCACGCTTTGTCCAGATCTACGGGCAGGGGGAGACACCGATGGTGGCCACCGCGTTGTCGCGTAGGCATCTGTTGGAAGACCACCATCCCCGCTACCTTGAGCGTCTGGCATCTGTAGGGGTCGCACAGACGCCGGTTGAGGTCCGCGTGGTAAACGAAGGTGGCGAGTTGTTGCCCGAAGGCGAAATCGGCGAGGTGTTGGTCCGTGGCGACACGGTGATGGCGGGCTACTGGCGCAATCCCGAGGCCACCGCACAGGCGCTTCGTGATGGCTGGCTCTGGACCGGTGATCTGGGCTGCCTCGATGCCGATGGATTTCTTACCCTGAAAGACCGTAGCAAGGATCTACTGATCAGTGGCGGGTCGAATATTTATCCGCGTGAGGTAGAGGAGGTTTTGCTTACTGCTCCGGGCGTGTCTGAAGTGGCGATAGTTGGGGCTCCGGACCCCGAGTGGGGGGAAGTGGTGGTGGCCCACGTTGTGGTGAAGGAAGGCATGTCGCTAACAGCCGATATGCTTGATGCCCACTGCCTCGAGCGTATTGCGCGATTCAAGCGACCCAAGCGCTATGAGTTTGTGGGCGAATTACCCAAGAACAACTACGGTAAGGTTCTCAAGACAGTATTGCGAGAACGACTGCGATGATTTTCTAGGTTTGCTGCACGAATTGGTCTAGTGTGTCCTCATAACGAACCAGCCATTGCTTTAGACCTTGATCGTTCTGCGGTTTCAGAAGAGATTGCTGCAGAAATAGTGCACAGAGTTCTCTCGTTGCCCCCTTAATCCGCGCGCTGGTCTCAGGACCACTGCGTGTTGTTCGATCGGTAAAGATACTGTGCCCGCCAGTATTGAATACGGCTAAGGTTCTTGGCGACTCGCTCATGGCTCGGAAGATTGCGCGTCGGTCTTCTACGGTACTGCGATAGCCCGGCAGATTAATGGTGTCGTCAACGCTGGTGATATGCAGCGTAGGAATGTTGACAGTACCGAGCACCTGCTCCATGGGTCCCTGCCCCACCAAAGGGGGGGCCGAGATCAAGATAGCCGCCCGAATGCGCTTATCGTGTAGAGCACCTTCTTGCACTCCGGCTGCACTGACTCTGGCCCCTGATACAAGCATCGCCGTGTTTGCACCATAGGAATGGCCAGCGACTGCAATTCTTGATGCATCGATAATCGGTGCGTAGACAGACGCCAAAACCTCATCGAACGCAAAGCGAATGTCTTGCACTCGTGCCAGGGCTTCCGAGTCCTGTGCGGCCGCCTGCAGACGCGGTAGCATTTCCAAGGGGTTACCGCGCCACAGATTATGGTCACTGCCTACATGCTGCGGGTGCATGCTCGCAATGCCCGCGTCAGCTAGATAGGTTGCCAGGTACTGGTAGCCAAATCGCGATCCTCCAAGACCGTGGGAGAAGGCAACCAAAGGTACTGGCTGAGACGGGCTCGCCCTATGCGGCAGATACAGACGCGTCGGGACAGGCCGTTGCCGAGCGATATCGAGAAGGTCGAGTTCGAGAACACGATGGGCTTGCTCCCCCGTTGCTATTACCCCCGTAGCTACTCCAGTGAAGGAAAGACCGACTGACCCACCTGTGAGGGTCAGGCAGGTAAAGAGGAATTCGCGGCGCTTCATAAGGTCTTAGTGTCTGCGCGCTTTAACAGCCAGGGGCGGATCAACATCACCATCCCTGCAACGGCCACGAGTGGGAAGACGCCCCACTGCACGATGCTGACAAATGCCGGATTCTCCCGCAGGGGGCCTGCGTACACAAAGGCACCTAGGAAGGGCGTTGCAGCGAGATGAATATTGCGAAGCAGCCGATGGGTGAGGACGATGAGCGAGTGGTTCACGATCGATAAGAATAGGGGTGTTGAGCATGACCACGGCCAGGGTTTGCCTTGGGTGAGACAGTGAAAATTCCCCTGCGACCAAACCACCCCAGGATGTTCCAACCACCACCACAGGTTCGGAGATGCTCAACCTACCGAGCACCTCACCCAGTGCTTGACCGCAGTCATGCATTGAGAAAGCTCCTGTAGCTCTGTCCTTTAACGGGGTCACTGCCTCGAATGTCATGGTGCGTGAATACAAGATTCTTTAGTGAGATGTCAGGCAGATTATGGCGGCATTGCCCTTTAATGTATACACCGATAACATTGCCCTATGCTCAACAATGAATTACCTAGGGCCGCTTCTTATAGAAGTACAGCCGAAACCCAAACACGAAGCTTTCACCACGGTAATCTTCGGCATGAATTGATTGATGCAGCGTTGTCAGCACCGGACATCGGGGGACTGTCGTTGCGACAACTCGCCGCTAGTCTAGGCGTCACGGCAGCGGCCGTCTATCGCCACTTCGACAGCCGCGAGGGTCTGTTATTTGAAGTTGCCCGTATTGGCTTCAACCGTCTTAGACAGCGGTTTGCTTCTGCTTTTGATATCACGGCCCCGCCATCGGACTCTGAGGACGCTCGGCTCCGTCTAAGCCGCCTGGCACATGCCTATCTGCAATTTGCAGATGACGAGCCTGCCGTTTGGCGACTGGTCTTTGGTGCACAGGCTGAGGCCTATCGTCAAACGATCGATTCACAGGGAAAACCCGACAGCTACGAGTATCTTCCAGCGGCTTTGTTGGGGTTGTATTTGAAGGGTCTTGTTCCGACACCGCCGAGTGAGCGTGACGCGCTATTTGCATGGAGTGCTGTCCATGGCGCAGCCACCTTGCGAAGCGGACGGGTTCCGGGTGCGCTCATCCCGATTTCGGAACTTGCGAACGAAGTAGCTGAACGTGTGATTCGGGCGATGAGACACCCTTAACCGACATAGGAGATTTAGCCATGATCCTTCACGACCTGAGCACCGGCCTCACGGGTGGGCTTGTTGTCAAGTGCCGTGATCCACTGCCTAGGCATCGGCGGCAAGGGAGACGGTCAACCTAGCACGCCGAGCATCAGCAACTGAGTGATCGAGCGGGTTCAGACCGCACCATAGACTCAGACTGCACCAGGCAATGCATCGGCCAAAAAATCATAGACGGCTCGGATGCGTTTGCTGGTGCGGATCTCTTTGTGAACGACCAACCAAACGGGAAGGGGTTGGATCTTCAGTTTCGGCAGTAGCGGAATAACTGCGGGATCAGTTCGGATCTGGTGCTCGCTGACAAAGCCGATTCCCAGCCCCGCCCGAACAGCCTCCCATACAACAATTAAGTCGTCGGTCCTGAAAGCAAAGTGCTCCCGCGTCGCAGATATGCCACCGGCTGCGAAGCCTTTGAGGGTCTCGTCGTTGCGATCCCCGCCAATGAGGTCATGGTTTAGAAGATCGGCGGGCTGACGCGGGACACCACGACGCCGCAGGTAATCCTGGTGGGCGCAAGCCCTGAGAGCGACCTTACCCACCCGTCGGGCAATTACTGTGGCCTGTTCCGGCTGAACCATACGAACCGCTATATCCGCCTCTCGGCGCAGAAGATTGCTTACGGCATTGCTGGCCACCAGTTCTACCTGCACGTCGGGCAGTGACCGGCGCATCTGCGCAAGCAATGGTGGAAGCACATAACAAGACACCGGCTGACTCGCGGTGATGCGCACCGTGCCTGATATCGATCGGTCGGCACCTTCGACTACCCGCGCAAGCTGATCGGCGCCGCTTTGCATGGTACGCGCTGCGTCGGCGAGGCGAAGTGCTGCTTCGGTGGGTACGAGGCCCCGACCGGTGCGGTCAAAAAGAACAACCCTAAGCTGGGACTCTAGCTCCACCACATGCCTACCGATAGTGGGCTGGCTTGACCGCAGCTGCCGTGCCGCAGCCAGAAGACTGCCATATTCGAGTACCGCCAGGAAGGAGCGTACGAGGGACCAGTCAAAGGAGGTATTCATAAATGAAATTGAGACTCTCAGTTATGCGCGATTGT
>JBDLQX010000112.1:0-5174 GCA_039800345.1 Pseudomonadota bacterium
CCAGGTGGCATGGCCCCGTGCGAAGACCGCCCCATAGAAGCATCCGTGCATTCCGGTGCAGAGCAGGCCGCTCCACCAGCGTTTGAGCCATGTCTATGCGTGTTGCAGCACGGCTTTGTTGGCTGTGGGATTCCGAAATGCACTGCCTGCGGCTTGCGTATGTGCGCCATTTGCCTGAGAGTGAAGGGCATGCTGCTCAAAGACGCCATTAATAAAGACGGGTTTCGACACTGGTATGAGGGTGAGCTGATACGTGCTTTTGGCTATGTGGCGCTGGGCCTGCTGCTCTTTATTTTTGGGGCCTCTGCCCTAGAAATATTCTGGGAGCGCTCTGACGAGCATTGGGTCTGGTCTGCACTCAAGCTTGTCGGAGCCTTTGCCGGAGTTATTCTGGGGGGGCTCAGTTGGATTCGGTTCTCGCGCTTAATCGCCCGGGCCGAGATTCTTGCCCATCAGGCAGTCTGCCCGTCTTGCGAGGTATACGGCAGGCTTCAGGTCGACGATGAGCGGTCGGATCCGGAGACACTCGACCGGGTGCTGCAGTGTCGATGCAACAAATGCCACAATCTCTGGGCCATCTACTTCTAGCCCATGACCCTTCCCCCCGCTCCTCCAAATCCTCCCGCCGCAGATTCTGGTTCTCCAACTTCAGAGCCAATCGCGCAGGCCCAAATACAAGCCCAACCGCAGGCTGAGGGTCAGGAAAGGGTCCCTGTAATTTCTCCTGCAGAGCGGGCCTCAATCGCTTCCTCTGTGGCATCGACCCGCGACATCGTACTGGTGGCCCTTTTTGCCGCTCTGATCGCCGTCTTGGGGCTGGTGCCCAAGGTGGATCTGCCCTTTCTCGCAGGGGTACCCATTACAGTGCAGACCCTGGGCGTCATGCTGGCAGGTCTCTTTCTTGGACCTCGGCGCGGGGCGCTTGCGGTACTGCTCTTGGTTTTTATGGTGCTGCTCGGGGCGCCGTTTCTCTCGGGGGGCCGTGGTGGCCTTGGCGTCTTGTTTGGGCCCACTGCAGGCTTTCTGTTGGGCTGGATTCCTGGGGCCTTTCTGGTGGGGCTTGTGTTTGTACTTTTCCAGCGGCTTGCGCCCTCTAAGGTCTTGATTAATGCCTTCCTGGCCTGTCTGGTGGGCGGCGTGGTGGTGATTTATGCGGTGGGTATTCCAGTGTTGGCCTGGCGGGCCGCGATGCCGATGGATCAGGCGGTAGCGGTATCGCTGGCCTTCATACCCGGAGACCTCTTAAAGGCGGCCCTCGCTGCGGTTCTGGTCTCCCGGTTTGGGCAGCGCGGTCGGCTCTTTGGCTAGAGGCCACCGCCGCATCGGGGCGCGGCAACCGTGAAGATTCTTGTTTTGGCAGTTGGCAGCCGACAGCCTTCCTGGGTAGGTGCGGCGTTTGAGGACTATGCCAGTCGCATGCCTGCCGACTGGGCGATGACCCTTAGAGAGATAAAGCCCGAGTCGCGCACCTTGGGCCGCACGGTTCCCCAGATGCTAGAGGCGGAGGCGGTGCGCATTCGGCAGGCCATGCCCGCACGGGCGCGCATGGTGGCCTTAGATGAGCGCGGTGCGCGTTTGACCAGTGAGGCCTTGTCGCGTTATCTGGTGGGCTGCCAGCACGAGGTGCACGATCTCGTCTTTGTCATCGGGGGGCCAGATGGGCTCTGTGAGACGTTGCGCGCCCAGGCGCACACGCAGTTGCGACTGTCTGACATGACCCTGCCCCATGGCATGGTGCGGGTCATTCTTGCGGAGCAGATTTATCGCGCCTGGTCGATTGCAGTGGGGCATCCGTATCACCGGGCCTGAGGCAAGGTGCCGCATCAAGCACCTGCCGAAACTGCATAGCCATGATCATCATGGCGGTCTTCCTTGTTGCTTTATAGTTGAAGAAAATTTCTTCAATTTGCAGGTTTGCGTTAGGCTACGCGAATGATCGAACGAGCAATTCTCCCTGTGCTGCGAAACCTCGCAACACAGTATCCGGTGGTCACCCTCACGGGCCCTCGGCAAAGCGGCAAGACCACGCTTGCGCGATCATGTTTTCCTTACCTGGCTTATCTCAGTCTGGAAGATCCTGACACTCGTAGATTTGCCTTGGAGGATCCACGCGGATTTTTGGCGCCATTGGCCACCGGTGCTATTCTCGATGAGATACAGCGGGCACCGGAACTTGTCTCGTACATTCAGACGCTGGTGGATGAAAATTCTCAGCCGGGCCGGTTCATTCTCACTGGTAGCCAGCAGTTTGCACTGATGACCCAAATATCACAGTCACTTGCAGGGCGTACCGCCTTGTTGCGCCTTTTTCCCTTCACCTTAGCTGAATCTCGTCTCGCGCAGGGGGCCTCGCAGCATGCCCGGCTGGACAATCTTCCCGCCACCTTGTTAACAGGCTTCTACCCCCGAATTCATGACCAGGGTCTTGACCCGGCGCAGGCCCTTGGCGACTACTTTGCGACGTATATAGAGCGTGATCTACGGCAGCTCACCGCTGTGCATGACTTGCAACGGTTCAATCGTTTCGTGCGCCTCTGCGCAGGACGCACCGGGCAACTATTAAATCTTTCTAGCCTGGGGAACGACGCTGGCGTGTCCCATGCAACAGCGCGAGCCTGGGTTGATCTCTTGCAGACGAGCTATATCGTACATCTGCTTCCTCCTTGGTTTACCAATACCTCTAAGCGATTGGTAAAGTCACCGAAGCTCTATTTCTACGATGTAGGTCTCGCAAGCTGGCTGCTTGGTCTACGGTCTGCCGACCAGTTGCAGCGCGACCCCTTGTATGGCGCCTTGTTTGAAAATTTCGTCATTATGGAAGCCATGAAGGACAGGCTCAACCAGGGACAGTCGCCTGAAATGTACTTTTACCGTGATGCCGAGGGCAACGAGGTAGATCTCCTTTTACCCATGGGCCGAAAATTCCATGCCATTGAAATTAAGGCAGGACAGACGGTGACCCCTGATTACTTCAAGGGGTTAAAGAGGTTTTCCGAGCAATTCACAGACCTTAGCGCCGGTGGAGGCGTTATTTTTGGTGGTGAACAGGGGCAGACGAGAACCCACTGGCCTGTCTATTCATGGCGAAGCTTGCAATCTCGTGTTTTGCGCGAGTGACTACTCACCGCCCCGCAGTACTAAACCATTCTTGAAGCTGCACAAGACGTAAAGAACTTCATTCGACTTAGATCTTGTCTGCAAAACAGCGACAGTTGCTATCCCTCAGTTCATAGAAGAAATCAAACGATCCGGGCTCCACCGACTGAACAACTGAAAATCCGCGTGTCGGTGGTTCGTCCGCCTGAGGTTGGCTGCGAAATACTTCTGTGGAATGTCTCGACGCTACCCGCTGCCGTCGGCTCTGCAGCATGCCCACATTCATCTCGGAAAATTAGCGCGAGGATGTGACGGGTCATGGGGCGGGCTACCAACGTAGGCAGATAAGCTCAGGGAAAGTCTACGGTGCGAGGGCCTCCTGGAGGGAGGGCGCCGTCATGAAGGCCTCAGCGTAGTGCTCCAACTGCTCGAGCGTTGCGGCATCGAGCTTTGACTGACACTCGGGGCTTAAGGGGCCAAACTTACGCTCGAGCAACCGACCTACAAGGGCCCTAGTGGCTTCTGCCTTGCCTTCTGCCCGCCCGATCTTAATGCCAGCCTGCTTGCCCTCGTCCCAGTGGTAATCCTTGATGGCATTAACCTCCCGCACATATCGGATCCGTCGTTCGGCCTCCAGCCGCTCTTGGGCTGTGGCACTCACAGATTTTAGGATTTCAAAGGCCTCTTTGGCTTCGGGGTGGCTAACACGCTGCATGGCTGCTCCATTGTTCACATCTGAGAAGAAGACGCTCCAATCGTAGAGCGGTTTGTTGGTTTTCTCTAGCCCCTGGCGATTTTTGAGCTTGGGAAGTTCCAGGAAGTTGAGCTCAAGCTGCGTGTCTAGTGCCCGCCTAGGCTCGTGATGCGTAAGCATGCCAAAGCGCCACTGGGCCCGGTCGCGATCCTCCGCCTCTTTAAAGAGGGAAAAGTCCAGAATGTGCACCCCAATGACCGAGCGCAGCTTGTTGTAGTCCTCGCCCTCGGCCACCTGGTCCACGAATGCTCGGGCCGCGTAGTAGAGAACCCGTGCAGGGTAGTGTTGTCTGCCACTGACCTGCACCTCGCCATCAACGGTTCTGCCTTGGTTGTCTACAGCCAGAATGTCGAGAATGATCTCCTTGCCGGTAATGTCCTCGGGAAGGATGTCGGGGTTCAGTACTTGGGTAAGACGCAGCGGCTCTGCATCCCCCCGAATGACATTGACCAAGTCATTGAGCAGATCGATATGTGATGCGAAGATGCGCTTGAAGACGTAGTCATTACGGGGATCGAGAAGGGGAGCGGTGGCTGCGGCGGTATCGGAACCGCCCGAAGCCGTTGCGGAGGTATTGACTGGGGTAGCGGCTGCCGAGAAAGCATCGGAGCCCGAGGAATGCTGTGACATGAAACAAATGCCCGGCCGATCCGGGTGTGGCGTGAAGGGGCCACCACCCTAAAGAGCGCTTCCCACAAGGACTACTAGACACCCGGGCGAAGAGGCTTTCTGCCGTGCGACTACAGCGACCACTCGATATGGTGGGGGCAGCCTACGCCACCCGCTGCCGTCGGCTTTGCAGCATGCCCACATTCATCTCGGCATTGAGCTCTGAGGCATAGAACCGCTCGATCATCTCCACCGAGGTACGGGCATTCTTGGCGAGCGTAAGCAGGTCAATGCCCTGGCCGTACAACAGCCGAAAGGTAATGGCGGTATGCCGCAGGCTATAGAGGGTGCGGTTCTGCCCACGTGTGCCGGTGCGCAGACCTGCCGCATCAAGCACCCGCCGAAATTGCACATCCATGATCATCATGGCGGTCTTGCGATTGGCCACCTCCGGATAGAAGAGATAGTCGGTGGGGGCTGCATGGCCCATCTTTGTGGCATGGGCCAGCAGGGCCTCATAGACCCGCACCGCGGGCTTCAGGGTAATGATGGTCTCCGTGTGCTTCTTGCTCTCGGGTAGCTTGAGCCGCAGATAGGTGTGCCGCCCGCGCACGATCTGCACATGCTGGTGCTGAATGTTGCGCAGGTCGGTGGGGCGCACAAAGCTATTGACCATAAAGGCGATCATCCAGCGAAACCAGACCGGCAACGGCAT
>JBDLQX010000113.1:0-4086 GCA_039800345.1 Pseudomonadota bacterium
GTAAATCTGGCGTGAGCGAGAGCATGCAGGGCTGCCCCAGAAACATCACTTCTGCCCCGTGGGCCCACTGCGCCTCGGGCTCTAGTCGGTTGGCCTGGCGGTGCTGCCAGTCGCGGTAACGTGCCGATAGCCAGCGTGACTTATGCCGAAGAATGTTGCTGATCTCATCCAGAGGCACCCAGGCGGGGGCCACCACCTTCACATAGCCGTCTTGTAATGACATTCCTACCGTGCGGCGTCGAGACCGCGTGAGTACGACCGAAATTCTCTGGCCCTCGAGCTCCATAAATCGCTCTTTGGATTTGAGCTCGATCTGCCCATGGCCAGTCGGCACGGGACCTCCTAAACGACCTGTTACTGCAGGCGGTGTGAACGCTGGAGGCGTGAGTGCAGAAGATGGTGCAAGCAGCGAGAGCTGCTCAGGACATGCGATGGGTTTCTTCTTCAATCCAGGCTTCGATTCGGGCCGTGAGGGCCTCAGGGGTGTCTTCGGGCTGTGGCTCTATAACTGGGCCAATAGAGACAGTGACACAACCAGAGCGTTTGAGAAAAGCATTTTTCGGCCATAGCAGCCCAGAGTTTAAGGCAATTGGCAGTATCGGGGTGTTCAGGCCCAGCGCAAGTCGCGCAGCTCCCGTTTTGTACTTCACGCGCTGCCCGGGACGCGTGCGGGTTCCTTCTGGAAAGAAGACCATCCATCGGCCTTGCGCAAACTTTTGTTCTGCCTGAGATTCGATCTGCTGAAAGGCCTCACGGCCCTGACGTCGATCGATATGGACCATGTCGAGTAGTCGAATACTCCAGCCAAAAAAGGGAATCGCCAATAGTTCTTTCTTAAAGACAAAGCAGAGTGGCCGTGGCATGAAGCTGGGAAGAAAAAAAGTTTCCCAGGAGGACTGATGCTTGGCGCAGACAATGACTGGCCGGTCTGCATAGGCATCAAGCAAGGCCTGCCCCTCGATGCGCCATTGAATACCCAGAATAGCGCGCGCCGCGTAGATGGTCATGCGCGGCCATTGCATGGCCAGGCGATAGCGGTTGCGCCTATTAAGAAACGGGGCACACGACATGAAGAGTGTCGCCCAGAAGATGAGGCTTACGGTCTGCCAGAGGCCAAAGACCACTGCTCGGGGCACTCGCATGCTGTGATCGCGGTTATGCCTTGGCCAGGCGAGAGAGGTCTGCCACCAGATTCATCGTGCCAAAGAGGTTGTGCAGCAGTCGTAACCGATTCTCGCGCAGTGCAGGGTCCTCGGCATTGACCATGACCTGATCAAAAAAGGCATCGACCGGTTCTTTGAGTGCGGCCAACCCCTGCATTGCCTCGACGTACTGGCCTTTTTCGGCACGTGTCTGGGCCTCGGGCCCGAGTGTGGCAAGTGCCTGGGCAAGCGTTTTTTCTGCAGGCTCTTCTAGCCGTGCGGCATCGACTGGGGCAAGCCCCGTGCGATCGGCCCATTCGGTTTTTTTCAGAATATTGCCAATGCGTTTGTGGGCGGCACACAGGGCCGGCGCCTGGGGAGAGGCCATAAACCGGTCGACTGCCTGTAGTCGATCGAGTAGCTGGTCGTAGCGATTGGGGCACTGGGCCAGCACCCCTTCAATGGCCTCGGGGCTATGGCCTTTGTCTTTGAGATACCCCCGCAGTCGGTCGGCAATAAAGGCCTGGACATCGGCAAGGTTGGGGGCCACCGCGGAAATGCCTGCAAAGCTCTGGTTTGTCTCTTCGAGTAACTGATGCAACGGCGCGGGTACGCGGGCCTCGATAAGAATACGAATGACCCCAAGTGCGGCTCGGCGCAGGGCAAAGGGGTCTTTGTCGCCAGAAGGCAGAAGGCCAATACCCCAGATACCGACTAGGGTCTCGAGCTTATCGGCCAGGGCCACTGCGAGGGACACGGGGTTACCAGGCAGGCTATCGCCTGCGAATCGGGGGTGGTAGTGGCCTTCAATCGCCAGACAAACAGCCTCCGCCTCGCCGTCGTGTCGCGCATAGTACTGGCCCGCAATGCCCTGTAGTTCGGGAAACTCGCCGACCATATCGGTGGCCAGATCGGCCTTGGCAAGTTCTGCTGCACGGGCGGCCTGTGCGGGGTCGGCGCCTACCCAACGTGCCCAGCGCGATGCCAGTTGTGTCAGGCGTGCGATGCGCTCAGCCTGGCTTCCGATTTTGTTGTGATAGACCACCTGGGCCAGCGTGGCCACCCGGGTGGCGAGCGGCTTTTTCTTGTCTTGTTCGAAGAAGAACTGGGCATCGGAGAGGCGTGCACGCAGTACCCGTTCGTTGCCCTGGATCACCACCGCGGGGTCTTTGGAGGCAAGGTTTGAGACGAGTAGAAACCGATTGACCAGCCGGTCTTGGGGGTCGGTGAGTGCGAAGTACTTCTGGTTCTGCTGCATCGTCAGAATGAGGCACTCCTGGGGCACCTTGAGAAAGCCCGCATCGAACTGCCCTTTGAGCACCACCGGCCATTCCACCAGGCTTGCAACCTCATCGACGAGCGACTCCGGCATCACCACCCGGTCTGCCTCAGCCGCCGACTGCAGCAGCGAGACCATCTTCTGGCGCCTCGATTCGAACCCCGCGATCACGAATCCGTCTTGTACCAACTTCTCGGCATATTCGTTGGCATGGGAAATCGAGAGAACGCCGCTACTTAAGAACCGGTGCCCCTCTGTGAGGCGGTCTGCCCGAAGGCCCAGCGCTTCTAAAGGAAGAACGTCGGCACCATGTAGGGCCAGAAGGCGATGCGCGGGGCGCACAAACTTCACCTCGTGTAGTGCCGGGTTGTTCTCCGACGTGGGCCACTGATAGCGCATGACCTTTGGAATAGGCAGTGCGGCAATAGCCTGATCAAGCGCTGATTGGGCGGCGGTAATGATCTGTGCGCCGGCAATGTTGACCTCGACAAAGAGCGCCTCTGCCTTGCCGTCCATCTGCCGGATCAGATCGGTGGGCGAGAGATTCTCTCCGAGGGTGAGTCCGAGGCCTGCCAGCTTCTTAACAAGGGGAGGCTGTGCTTGGCCTTCGTGATTCAAGCCAATCGCCACCGGAACGAGCTTCTCGCGTTGCCGCCGATCGGGGGCCTGGCGGGCGACCGCGTCGATGTGAACGGCAAGTCGACGCGGGCTGGCAAAGGGAGTCATCGTCGCGTCGGCCGCCACCAAGCCAGCGGACTGTAACGACCGCGTAATGGTGTCTGCAAAGACACGGCCCAGGGTCTTGAGGGCCTTGGGCGGAAGCTCTTCGGTGAAGAGCTCCAAGAGTAGCGGGGCGGAGGTAGATAAGGGCGTAGTCATCTCTGTGTTGTTATCTTTTTACGCTGCCTTGTTACCCAGGGAAGCCAGCGAGGCCGAGCCCGGCAACATGGGAAACCCGAGGCGCTCGCGGGCCTCGTAGTAGGCCTGGGCCACCTGACGCGATAGCGTACGAATACGTGCGATGTACTGGGCCCGCTCGGTCACGGAAATCGCGCCGCGTGCATCAAGCAGGTTAAAGCTATGGGCGGCCTTCAGCACCTGCTCGTAGGCAGGCAGGGGCAGCCCCTCTGTGAGCAGCCTACCCGCATCGGCCTCATGTTCGGAGAATCTCCGAAAGAGCACCTCGACATTGCTGGCCTCAAAGTTATAGCGCGACTGCTCCACTTCGTTTTGGTGGTAGACATCGCCATAGCTGATACGCCGTGTCTGGCCATGCTCTTGCCACTGGGTCCAGGTGAGGTCGTAGACGTTTTCTACGCCTTGCAGGTACATGGCCAGTCGTTCAATGCCGTAGGTAATCTCGCCGGTAATGGGACTGCAGTCGATGCCGCCGACTTGCTGAAAATAGGTGAACTGGGTCACCTCCATGCCGTTGAGCCAGACCTCCCAGCCCAGGCCCCAGGCGCCAAGCGTGGGGTTCTCCCAGTCGTCCTCTACAAACCGAATATCGTGTGTCTGTGGGTCAATGCCCAGGGCCTTTAACGATCCGAGGTAGAGATCGAGAATATCGGGCGGGGAGGGCTTGAGCACCACCTGGTACTGGTAGTAGTGCTGCAGACGGTTGGGGTTCTCTCCGTACCGGCCATCTTTTGGGCGACGAGAAGG
>JBDLQX010000114.1:0-17954 GCA_039800345.1 Pseudomonadota bacterium
TCTTTGGAGACCGTCGCTATGCGATGCGTATCTGGCTCGATCGAGACCGACTGTCTGCGCAACGGCTCACAGTGCAGGATGTCGAGGATGCATTGCGCCGCCAGAATGTAGAGATTCCTGCTGGCCGCGTGGAGACCCCGGGCCGTGAGTTCTCGGTTATGGCCCCGACCGATCTGCAGACCCCCGAAGAATTTTCCTCCATTGTCTTAAAGGCCCCCCGCGGTACGGGCGCCTTGGTGCGCCTTGGGGATGTGGCCCGGGTGGAGATCGCCCCCGAAGACGAGCGGCGTGTGGCGCGTTTCCGCGGACGCACCAATGTGGCGATGGGCGTGATCAAGCAGGCGACCGCCAATCCCTTAGTGCTTTCGCAGGCGGTCACCGAAGCCCTGCCGCAGATTCGTCGTGACCTGCCGCCGGAGGTGGGTCTCGAGGTCGCCAATGACAACTCGATATTTATCGATCGATCGATTCGTGCAGTGGCAAAGACCATCACCGAGGCGGTCATTCTTGTGGCCCTGGTGGTCTTTGTCTTTCTGCGGTCGGTGCGGGCCTCCCTGATTCCGATTGTCACCATCCCGGTCTCGTTGATCGCAGCGTTTGCGATTCTCTATGCCCTGGATTTCTCCATCAATACGCTCACCCTCTTGGCCCTGGTGCTGGCCATTGGCCTGGTCGTGGATGATGCGATTGTTGTGCTCGAGAACACAGCCCACCACGTGGAAGAGGGTATGACTGCGATTGCCGCGGCCTCTCAGAGCATGCGAGAAATCAGCTTTGCGGTCGTGGCCATGACTCTCACGCTCGCTGCCGTCTTTGCACCCATGGCATTTTCAGAGGGAAGAACGGGCAGGCTCTTCACCGAGTTTGCGCTTGCCATGGCTGGTGCTGTGCTGGTCTCGGGGTTCGTGGCATTGACGCTTACCCCCATGATGTGCAGCCGGCTCTTGCAGTCGCCCGAGACCCTGCGGGCCCAGCGCAAGGCGCGGCCAGGCCTGATCTGGGCGCACCGTCTGGGCGATGGGTTCGAACGGGGGTTTGACCGTGTGCTTGCAGCCTACGACCGGATCTTGCACGGACTCCTGCATCGCAGGAAGACCATCGTGCTGGTGGTTGTGCTGGTCGTCTCTCTTGGAGTGGGCCTCTTTACAGTGATTAAAAAAGAGCTCTCACCCTTTGAAGACCGCGGCTTTTTTGTGGTGCCGATCTCTGCGCCTGAGGGCAGTTCTATCGACTACACCGCCCGCTATGCCCTGCGGATAGAACAGATCTTTGAGGCGGTGCCCGAAGTCGATAAATATTTTGTGATCGCCGGCACCCCCACGGTCGAACGCGGCATTGCCTTTTTCCGGCCGGTTCCGTGGGAGGCGCGCGACCGGACCACGCAGCAGATTGCTGCAGGGCTGCAGCCGCAACTTCTCGCCATTCCTGGCATCAATGCCTTTGCGGTACCGCCGCCTTCTTTTGGCCAGAATATTCGATCACGGCCGATTCAGGTGGTGGTGCTTTCTTCTGCCCCCATTGAGTCTCTGGCTGAGGTGACCGAGCAGCTCCGGCGGGAGCTTGTCCAGAACCCGATGCTGCAGGGGGTGGATACCGACCTGCAGCTCAACAAACCAGAGATCCGTATTGAGATCGATCGCGAACGCGCTGCCGACCTGGGGGTCCAGGTGGAGTCGATCGGGCGGACCCTGGAGAGCCTGCTCGGGGGACGGCAGGTCACCCGGTTTAAGAAGGCCGGCGAGCAGTACGACGTTATCGTGCAGCTCGAACGTCGCGATCGCGATACGCCCCAGGACATTCGCGACATCTATGTGCGCGGCCGCAATGGCGCCCCGGTAGCCTTATCGAGCGTCTTGAAGCTCTCCGAGGCCGTGAGTCCGCGTGAGCTCAACCACTTTCTGCAGCAACGGGCCGTCACCATCACGGCGGGCCTGGCACCTGGGGTCTCTATTGGAGAGGCGCTGTCCATGATTGAGAACCTCGCCCGGGAGAAGCTACCTGCCGACTATCAGCTCGACTTCGATGGCCAGTCTCGCGAGTATCGCGATAGTCAGAGCACCCTGCTCTTTGTATTCGTCCTCGCCCTGCTCTTTATCTACCTCGTTCTGAGCGCCCAGTTTGAGAGCTTTCTGCATCCCCTGGTTATCCTGGTATCCGTGCCGCTGGCGCTCAGCGGCGCCTTACTCACCATCTGGCTCACGAAGGGGTCGCTCAATGTCTATTCACAGATTGGCCTGGTGGCCTTAATTGGACTGATCGCAAAGAACGGTATCTTGATTGTGGAGTTTGCCAACCAGCTGCGCGCCCAGGGCCTTGCCGTCTACGAGGCCACCCATCGGGCGGCGGTGCGGCGGTTTCGCCCCATTGTCATGACCACGATTGCCACCGTCTGTGGTGCCCTGCCCCTCGCCTTGGCCACGGGCCCCGGTGCGGAGAGCCGCCGAGAGATCGGCTGGGTCATTGTGGGGGGCATGGGCCTGGGCACCTTGCTCACCTTGTTTGTTCTGCCTACTATCTACGCATGGGTAGTCTCTCGCGTCTCGTCGTCCTCGATACCGAAACCACTGGCCTGAAGCCCGAAGACGGGCATCGGGTCATTGAGGTCGGCTGTATCGAGCTGCTGGGCCGCCGTCCTTCGGGCCGTCGGCTGCACTTCTATCTCAATCCCGAGCGTGCGATTGATGAGGCGGCGATTCAGGTGCACGGTCTCACCCTGGAGCGACTGGCCAATGAACCGGTCTTTGCAGAGATCGCCCAGGAGCTTTCCACCTTCCTCAAGGGGGCGCAGCTCGTCATCCACAACGCGCCCTTTGATGTGGGGTTTCTGAATGCTGAGTTTTCTCGGCTCGATCTGCCCACATTGCAGTCGCGGCCCGACATTACGATTGTCGATAGCCTGGAGATGGCGCGACAGCTGCATCCCGGTCAGCGTAACTCTTTAGATGCCCTCTGTACCCGCTATAACGTATCGAATAGCCACCGGCAGCTCCATGGGGCCCTGCTGGATGCGGAGCTGCTTGCCGAGGTCTACCTTGGCATGACCCGTGGGCAGGAAGCCCTGGCCATGTCTGCGAGCGATGATGACCTCGACCTGCCAGAGGCCAGCGACCCAGCACTCCTCTCCCGGCTGCGGGTTGTTACCCCGACGCCGCAAGAGCTCGCAGACCACGAAGACTATCTGCAGTCCCTGCAGAAGACCTGTCGGCTGGGCCCCGTCTGGACCCGCCCCGCAGCGACATAGCGACATAACGAGATAGCGGCAGACCAACATACCGCCATGATTGTCACTGTCTACCGACACGCGCAGGCCTATACCGTCTCGTCAGAGGCTGTACTGCGCGTGGCCGCGGTTGGCCAGTTTCAGTCGGCCTGGGGGGAGGGCGGCCAGCCTGCTGCCTGGTCTGGGCAGATGGGTTTTGCCTTAGGCCAGCCCGTCTTCGCCCAGGAGCCGGCCGATATTCTGGGGCCAGGGCGGCTGTCTGGGATCGATCTCCCAGAGGCGGGGGATGTGGTTTTGCCTCCTCGCCATCTGGTCTTGCTGCAGTCGTGTAATGGCGACGTGCGTAACGCTGTCTGGGCCGATGGGCTAGACTGGCAGCCCGGCGCAGTGGCGCCCCGGCTTTCGCCGGTGTCTGGCGGCGCAGCGCCCCAGTCGGAGCGATGATCGCCCGGTAACATGTTCCGGGAATGGCACGTACAAGGAGGGTCCATGCATTACTGGTTGGCGAGGAGCTTTGGCGTTGCGGCCGCATTGCTCATCATGGTGGCAGTACTTGCCTACGCCTTTGACCTTGTTTTCGTTCCCCCCGCGGCCGACGCGGCGGCCTGGCAGGCTCCCCATTGGCGTGCCTACGCCTGGGCGTGGCAGTGGGCCGAACAGGTGGGGCGTACTGGGCTGAGCCAGGGCTTTTTCCCCTCCACCATTCGCCAGTTCGACGACAGCGGGCTTCCCGCCTACCTTCCCTGGGTAGCGCTTGCTGGGGGGGCTGCAGCGCTTGCCGTTCTCTCGATGCTCTTGATGATGTTCTTGGGTGGTCGAACGCCGGCAGCCAACGACACCGCCCGGGAGCCCTCCCTAGCAGCCGGTGACGCGTCTCTGGAAGACGCGTCGCTATCGGGCGCGCCCCTGCCGATTCCACCGACCTCTATCCGCGCCGCGCCGAGTCTGATTCGTGAGCCCGTTCCTGCTACAGCCCCGTCGTCCGTTCCCGCCGCCCCCTCCCCAGTGGTGGTACGTCCAGGCCCGCCGCTAGGGTCTACAGACTTTTCGCGCCGTTTAGAGGCTAGCCTCTACGAATCCGAGCAGGCACTTGGGGCGGCGATGACCAGTCTGGAAGACGTGCGCCGGGCAAGCCTGAATCTCGTACTCGATCCCGCGGTGGCCCAGACCAACCAAGACTTACAAGAGATTCACGATGCGCTCGATGAGCTTGAGATTGCTTTTGAGCAGCTGCGGGGGCAGCAGCATGCCTTGATGGCCGACCTGGTGCAGCTCGATGGGCAGCCCGCAGCCCGCTGACCTCTCCAAGGCGCTCGATGGCCTTCTTACGGGCCTTGACAGCCTCATGTCCCAGCGGGACCGGCCACCTGTGCTGCGAGCGGATAGGGGGGTTGTGCCCGAAGCTTTACAGTTTTTGCCGACCATGACCGCCTTGGCGGTCGGCGCGCTGCAGTCGTCTGCCCCGGCCGGGGTGGCTGAGGCCAGCCTGCAGGTCTTGCGTCAGCACCTCAGCAGCCGCCTCCTCCTCTGGAATCCGCCCGGCCAGCCGCCTGTCCGCGTGTCGCCGCGGTGGGCGCTACTTTTGAGCAGGCTCCCTGCCGAGGCGCGGCTGCAGCCTGATGCAGACCCTCGGTTTCTTCGGCTTGAGGCCCCTACGCTGCCCGATCTCGCGGTCTTGCGCGACTGGGCCGGTCCGGTGGGCCAGACCCTGCATCGTGGGCCGCAGACTGCAGGCCCTGTCTGTCTGCGTCTGCCCGTGCTTCCAGAGTGTGGCGGGGTGGTCACGGTCGAGGCCCGAGGACATGCTGCTGCGCGCTGGTCCCCAGATGGTCCCTTGGGGGTCTTTTTCTGGCTGGATGGGGCCTTGGATGCGATGCCTGATGCGGCAGGCCTTGCGCTGGTGGGCGAAGGGCGCTCGCTGTTGGTACTTTCCCCGCACCCGGAGGGGTAATTCGGCAGGCGCAGGGATATTGAAAAATACGGTTGCAAAATAGTAAATAAAAGTTGACACTTAGAACTGTCAAGGAGCTACAGACAGCCGAATGTCAAACCCCAATCTCTCCACGCTGGTCTATTACAGCCAGGCGGTCGAACCCTTCAGCGAGGTAGAACTTTTGTACCTGCTGGCTGCGGCCCGGTCGCGGAATCGCGCTGAGGGTCTCACGGGTCTTTTGGTCTATGACGAAGGCCAGTTCTTTCAATGGATTGAGGGGCCGCCCTTGTCGTTGCAGCGGGTCTGGCATTCGATTCAGAAAGACCCGCGGCATCAGAGTCTGCGCGTGATCACCGATGCGGAGATTCCGATCCGGCTCTTTAGCCAATGGCACATGCAGTTCGCCCACCGCGGCGGCTCGGCGGCTCTCCATATCGACGGTCTGGTCGAGGCCTCCCCCGATGTCCTTGAGGCCCTGCATCAGAACCCGAATCGGGCGCCCGAGATTCTTGCCGAATTTAGTAGCCTGGGGGCGGGTCCTTTCGCCCGCAGTGCCGTCTAGCCGAGAACGACGCAGGACGCGTCGGTAGTGCGATGACGCGCAGAAAGTGAAGACCTAGAGCGGCTTGATCAGAACCTGTGAGCGGCGCAGCGGGTTGTAATCCGCCTGCCGGTCGGGGGGCAGGGTCTCGAGTTCGGTGGGCTTGAATCCGCGTTTAAGAAACCAGTGGGTGGTACGGGTCGTTAGCACAAAAAGCTGCCGTAGCCCGGCCTGGCGGGCCTGGTGCTCAATGCTCTTTAAGAGCCGCTCACCATCGCCTTTTTCACGGGTGTCACTGCGCACCATGAGGCAGGCCAGTTCGCCCATGGGGGCATCACCAAAAGTGTAGAGCGCCGCGCAGCCAAAAATCACACCATCGTGTTCAATCACTGTAAACCGGTCGATGTCCCGCTCGATCTGTGCGCGGCCCCGGGGCACCAGGGTGCCATCGGCTTCGAGTGGTTCAAGCAGCGACACAATTGCCGCCACATCATCGGGGGAGGCAGGCCGCAGCGCCTCGAGGGTTTCTTCCACCAGCATCACGCCCACGCCATCGTGGGTGAAGAGTTCAAGCAGCAGAGCACCGTCAGCAGAGTAGGGTACGAGATGCGCCCGCTCCACACCCCCACGGCAGGCGCGCAGCGCGTGCTGCAGGGTGAAGGCGGCCTCATCGGTCAGTGCGCCTTTGGCAAGCAGTTGCTCCGCCTGAAGCTCAGAGACCTCAACCAATGAGGTCTCGCCGTCGCGCGGAAGGCCCGTGTCGGTGACCAGGTAGATGAGCTTATCGGCGTCCAGGGCCACCGCCATGCTCGCGGCCACATCTTCGAGGCTGAGGTTAAAGGCCTCGCCGGTGGGCGAGAAGCCCAGGGGCGGCACCAGCACAATGAATCCGCTGTTTAAGGCAAGTTGAATCGAGTCCGCCTCAATCTTTCGCACCAGGCCTGTGAGCTGGTAGTCGATTCCATCGACGATCCCCACCGGACGCGCGGTCACAAAGTTTCCGCTCATTAGGCGAATACGTGAGTTGCCCATGGGCGTATTGGGCAGTCCCGCGGAGAAGGCCGCCTCGATATCGAGGCGTAGTTCACCGGCCGCCTCTTTGGCGCACTCCAGCGCCGCCCGGTCGGTGATGCGTAGGCCCTGGTTGTAGTGCTCTTCAATCTGCCGCAGTCGCAGCTGCTCTTGGACCTGGGGCCGTGATCCATAGGCCAGCACAATGCGCATACCCATGGCCTGCAGTAGCGCGACGTCGTGTACCAGCGACTCGAGATGGCCCTCGGCCGCGAGCTCACCCGGCACCGCCAACACAAAGGTCTTGTTCCGAAAGGAGTGAATATAGGGCGCGACATCGCGCAGCCAGGAGACGAAATCAGGGGTCGAACTTGTCATGGTGCGCACACAATAGGCGCTGAGGGCGCGGCTTGCAAGCGAGCTCCTATAATGCCGGCGTGACTCTGCCCACCCCTCCTTCGCCCGAGGCCCTGCAGAACCGGGCGCTGGCCTTGGGGCTGCAGTTTCCTGCCGAACTTCCGGTCTCTTCGCGTTGGCAGGAGATTGCGCAGGCCCTGCTGGCGCATCAAGTGCTCATCCTCTGCGGGGAGACGGGCTCGGGCAAGACCACCCAGCTGCCCAAGATAGCCTTGGCCTGTGGCTTCGGAGCCAAGGGCAAGTCAATTGGCCACACCCAGCCGCGTAGGCTGGCTGCGGTCTCGGTGGCTCGGCGCATTGCCCAAGAAATCAAGTCGGAGTGCGGGCGTATGCCCGGCGCGCGGGTGGGCTACAAGATTCGTTTCAACGATCAGTCGCGGCCCGGCGTGCCCATTAAGCTGCTCACCGATGGCATGTTGCTCGCCGAGACACAGGCCGCCCCCAAGCTTGAAGCCTATGACCTCATCATCATTGATGAGGCCCACGAGCGTAGCCTCAATATCGATTTTCTTTTGGGCTACCTGCACAACCTGCTTGCGCAGCGCCCGAAGCTCAAGCTCATCATCACCTCGGCCACACTCGATGCGCAGAAGTTCTCGAAGCATTTTTTCAACGCGCCCATTCTCGAGGTCTCCGGCCGGCTCTATCCCGTTGAGATGCGTTACCGGCCGCCGGAGAAGGACGATGAAGATCTGATTGATCGGGTCGTCGCAGGCATCGAGACAGCGCTCGCGGAGCCTGTCGGTGCGGGCCCCGCGGATGTCTTGGTCTTCTTGCCTGGGGAACGCGAGATTCGCGCCACGGCTGATGCCTTGGCCGATCGGCTGCGGCCTGTCTCGGGTCCTGGCCGTCGCCAGAGTGTAGAGGTCTTGCCCCTCTTTTCGCGCCTGACCCAGGCAGACCAAGACCGCATCTTTCGACCGGCAGAGGGCCGTCGCGTGGTGCTCTCCACCAACCTGGCTGAGACATCGATTACGGTACCAGGCATCCGTTATGTCGTAGATGCGGGCCTGGCCCGTGTGAAGCGCTACCGCTATAAGGGGAAGGTTGAGCAGCTCCAGATTGAGCCCGTGAGCCAGGCCCAGGCCCAGCAGCGGGCAGGCCGCGCAGGCCGCCTGTCTGAGGGCATCTGTATTCGGCTCTACAGCGAGGAAGATTTTGCGTCTCGGCCCGTGCATGCCGACCCAGAGATTCACCGCAGTTCGCTTGCCTCGGTGATTCTGCAGATGAAGGCCTTGCACCTGCCCGCCATTGAGGTCTTTCCTTTTGTTGATCCGCCCTCGAAGAAGGCCATAGCCGATGGGCTGGCACTGCTCAACGAACTCGGTGCCCTCGACAGCGAAGGAGGCCTCACCGAGATCGGCCGCGATATTGCTGGGCTGCCGCTCGACCCCAAGCTCGCCCGCATGCTGGTGGCCGCACGCCAGAGGGGATGTCTGAAGGAGATGGCAGTACTCGTGGCCGCCCTGTCGGTACAAGACCCGCGCGATCGGCCGTTGGCCGAGCAGCAGTCGGCCGATGCAGCCCACAAGAAGTTTGCCGATGAGAAGTCTGAATTCTTCAGCTGGCTTCGGCTCTGGGACTGGATCGAGGCAGCCTTTGCCGAAAAGCTCTCGCGTCGTAAGCTTGACCAGGCCTTGCGGGCCCAGTTTCTCTCGCCCCTACGGGTGCGCGAATGGCGCGAGTTGCATCAGCAGGTAGTCTCCTGGGTAGAGGAAAAAAAGTGGCGATTCAATGAACGGCCCGCCGACTATGCGAGCCTGCATCAGGCCATTCTTACGGGCCTCTTGTCGAACATTGGCTGTCGTATCGACAGCCCTGTGAAGCAGGCGACCACGGGGGGCCCCAAAGGCGGGTCGGCCGCCTCAGCCCCTGTTGGTACGGGCCTCTGGCAGGGCACCCACGAGGTGAAGTTTGCGGTCTGGCCAGGATCGCATCTGGCCAAAAAGCCGCCGCGCTGGCTGATGGCCGCGGAGCAGGTCGAGACATCCAGACTCTTTGCGCGCACGGTGGCGGGCATTGAACCGGAGTGGGTGGAGCAGGCGGCCGCGCGTCTGATCAAGGTGAGTTACTCAGAGCCCCACTGGGAGAAGAAGGCAGGTAAGGCTATCGGCTATGCGCGCGGCGTGCTCTATGGACTGCCGATCTTTCAGCGACGTCGGGTGGCCTGGTCGAGTCTTGGGCCCGAGCAGGCCCGCGAGGCGCGTGCCCTCTTGATTCGTGAGGGCCTAGTGGCCGGAGAGATCGAACCGCGGCTCAAATTCTATGACCACAATCAGCGCCTCATTCATGAGGTCGAAAAGCTCGAACAAAAAGCCCGACGGCTGGACCTCTTGGTCGATGAGGCCCTGATTGAAGCCTTCTACGATCAGCATATCCCCCAGGAGGTGGTAGACCTCGATAGCCTCACCGCCTGGCTGCGTAAGGCGGGTGCCCAAGACCCGCAGCTTTTGTACCTGCGTAAGGAAGACCTCATGCGGCATGAGGCCGCGGGCATTACCACGGACCAGTTTCCTCGGCAGTATCAGCAGCCCGATCTGCAGTGCGCGCTCGACTATCACTTCGATCCAGGGGCGGCAGATGATGGCCTGATCATCACCGTGTGTGACAGCGACCTCGGGCGGCTGGATGCCCAACGGCTCGACTGGCTGGTACCCGGCATGCGCAAAGAGAAGGTGATGGCCCTGGTGAAGAGCCTGCCGCAGCGACATCGCCGACACCTACTGCCACTGGCTGACTATGTTGAGGGCTTCTGCGGCCGCTGGCAGGCCCAGGCGGGCGACAAGCCACTTGGGCGCGCGCTCATCGAAGATATTGCGCAGGAGACGGGCCTTGCGGTGTCTGCCGAGGAATTCAAGCGCGATGCCTTGCCCTCACACTTATCGGCTTTTATTCGTGTCATCGATATCCATGGTCGTCAGCTCGCCCAGGGCCGGGATCTCGCGGCCCTGCGTACGCAGCTTGGGGTACCCGACCCGAAGGTCGAAGAGGGGGTGCAGTGGCAGCGTCTGGCCGATCGTTTTGCAGAGCGTATGCGAGAGCCGATCAAGACGATCGAGAAAGAACTCGTCAAGGACGCACCGCTCACCCTTGCCTGGGCTGCCTGGGGAGGGCGCCATCAGGGCGGGGCCGAGCAGCTCTGCGAACAAGTGCGGCAGCTGGCCCTACGTCGGGCCTTTCTTGCAGAGCCATGGCCCGAGACCGACAAGGCCTTCGAAGCGCGGCTTGCCGAAGGCCGGAGCCGTTTTCTTCTGCTCGCGCAGGAGATCCAGCGGTGGCTCAAGACGGTGCTCATCGAGCAGCAGGCCATCGCCCGCAGGCTGGCCTCCGTGCGGCCGCCGCAGCCGATACATAAGGACATCGAGGAGCAGATGGCCCGTCTGCTGCCGAAGGACTTTGTCGTGAACACGCCTGATGAACGGGCCCGTCATCTGCCCCGGTATCTCAAGGCCATGGGGCTGCGTCTGGATAAGTACCGTGCCGATCCAGCCCGTGACCTTGCCCGTTGGCAGGAGCTGCAACTGGTCGAGCAGCCGTTTTGGCGCTGGGCCCGGTCCAATCAGGGGCAGTGGTCTGAGGCCATGACTGAGTTTCGCTGGCTGCTTGAGGAATGTCGGGTGGTTCAGTTTGCCCAGGAGCTGAAGACCCCCATGCCCGTATCGGTGAAGCGACTCCAGAAGACTTGGGCGACAATCTCGCTGCACTAAAGACAAACCTCGCCTTAAAAAAAGAAGGAGCCCACGTGACCACTGAAACCAGCCGTGACCCTGCTGCCCAAGATCTGTCGATTGGCCTCTACATCGTGGGTGATGAGATTCTTTCGGGTAAGCGCGAGGACCGTCACTTTGCGAAGACCCAGGAGATTCTTGCGGCCCGCGGTCTTGCCTTGTCGTGGGTCTCGTATCTGGGGGACGATCGCAGTCGCTGCGTGAGCGCCGTGCGACATTCGCTCACTACCCAGGATCTTGTCTTTAGCTGCGGAGGCATTGGCGCCACGCCTGATGACCATACCCGTCAGGCGGTGGCAGAGGCCTTGGGCCGCACGCTGGCCTTGCATCCCGAGGCGAAGGCCCTCATTGCCCAGCGCTGCGAAGAAATGCAGCAGCCCCTCACCCCAGAGCGCCTGCGGATGGGGGAGTTTCCTGAGGGGGCGAAGATCATCCCCAACCCCTACAACCGGATTCCTGGCTTTTCCGTGCATCGCCATTATTTTCTGCCTGGCTTTCCGGTGATGGCCTGGCCGATGATGGAATGGGTGCTTGATACCCACTACGCGGCCTATTTCCGCGCTGTTGCCGAGCGCGACCAGTCGATGACCGTGAGGGGCCTCTTCGAAGCGTCTGTGACGCGGCTCTTAGAGGATCTCACCGGGGCCTACCCGGCGTTAAAGATCTACAGTCTTCCTTCGGCCCCACTGCCGGGCCAGACCCAGGCCCAACGGTATCTGGAGCTGGGGGTTAAAGCTGTGGGCGCGCTTGCCGATTCCTCTCAGGGTGAGGCCCTGGTGGCCGAGGCGTATGCGGCATTGCGAGAAGGCGTGCTGGGGCTGGGTGGCGAACTAGTGCAGGAGCAGCAGGCCTGTCGTTAGTCTCAGCGTTGCCGCGGCGGTCTGCCTTGGTTGCTCGGGATGTCCTACGCTCCCGCTCCCCCCAAGGCGTCTTGTGCCTTCTGAGGGTATCCGCTGACCCTTAACTTTGAGAGCGTTTCTTGAAACTAATCGCTAACCCTAGGAATTCACGCTTCTTTTTGTTTGACAGCCGGTGCAGGTTTGGTACACTTTGGGCCGAAAGGGGGAGCTGCATGCGGAGTTTCGGGTTGGCGCGTGTTCTGGTCGCGGCACGGTATCTGGCTGGCGGCCTTGTCGTGCTTACGCTCAGCACGCACGCGAACGCCCAAGGGGCTGCAGCCGCACCCACGGGGGCCTCCTCCGCTCCCAAGGCACCGGCCATTCAGAGTGCCCCCGCACCCAGAGTCACCGAGTCGGCCCGTTCTTCGCAGGCAAGCGTAGCTTCGCGTCCCACGTCGGCGGCCTCAGCAACAAAAGCGTCTTCGGCTTCGTCTAAGCCGCAGAAAGCCCAAACGGCCCAGAAAGCCCAAACGGCCCAGAAGGCCCAGCGGGAGCAGAGGCCCCCGGCTGCGCAGAAGTCAACAAGGGCGCCACAGAAGCAACTCGCGCGAAAATCTGCCGCTGGGGAGCGCAAAAAGCGTGTGGCCCGGGTGGTGCGTGACCCGGAGAATGTCATGTCCGCAGGCACCCGTATGGGGCTGCGTTCTGCGCTGTCTGATGTTGCACTGAACTCCAGCGCGGTGATCGTGATCGATCAGATTTCTGGCGAGGCCTTGGTCGAAAAAAACCCCGATGCTGTTCTGCCCATTGCCTCAATCACCAAGCTCATGACCGCGTTGGTCGTGCTTGATGCCGGCCTGCCCCTTGATGAGTTGTTGGCCATCACCAAAGAAGACGCTGAACTTGAGAAAAATCCCAAGTCGCGGCTCCCCGTGGGTGCGCTCTTTACCCGGGGCGAATTGATGCACCTAGCCCTCATGTCGAGTGAGAACCGCGCCGCCCATGCCCTGGGGCGTAACTATCCTGGTGGCATGCAGGCCTTCGTGGAGGCCATGAATGTCAAGGCCTTGAAGATTGGTATGACGCGCGCCCACTTTACCGAGCCCACTGGCCTCAATAATGGCAATGTGGCTAGCCCCCGAGATCTTGTGCGGCTGGTCGAAGAGTCTTATCTGATTCCTGAAATTCGCGAATACTCTACCGCGCGCGATCTCGTGGTGCGCGTGCGTGGTCGTCCGGTGCAGTTCATGAACTCCAATACGCTTGCCCGCGGTGAAGAGTGGGACTTAGGCGTCTCTAAGACCGGCTTTATTCGTGATGCAGGCCGTTGTCTTGTCATGCAGGCCGAGTTTGAGGCGCGGCCCGTGATCATGGTGATGCTCGATGCCCAAGGCAAGCGTCAGCGTGAGCGGGATGCCCAACGCATTCGCGATTTCATTCTGCAGCAGGCAGGCAGCAGCCGGCCGATTGGTGGCGCCTAGGCCTAGGCCTTGGCCGACAGGCCAGCCGGGGGCTCGTAGCCCAGCGACTGCGAAATCTGCATCGCGGTCTGCCGTAGTGCCTCTACCCATCCGTCGTTGGCACGGTCGGCCGGGGCCGAAATAGAGAGCCCGGCAACAATGCGGCCCCCGTCGTCGCGAATGGCCGCGGCGATACACCGCACCCCCAGTTCCAACTCCTCGTTGTCCCGTGCAAAGCCCTGTCGACGCACCTCCTCGAGTTCGCGCTCTAGTCGATGTACATCGGTGATGCTGTTGCGGGTCTGACCCGCGAGCCCGGTACGCATGCTGTACGAACGCACCGCACGCGCATCGTCGGCCGCCAGAAAGAGTTTTCCCGACGAGGTGAGATGCATGATTGCCCGCCCTCCAATCGCTCGCACCACCTGCATCCCCGAGCGCTCGCTGACGGCGCGTTCTACATAGACAATCTCATCGGCCTGACGCACCGCCAGATTAATCGTCTCGCCAGTGAGCTTATGCAAGTCTCGCATAGGCCCCGCGGCCGCGTCGCGTACATTGAGCCGGGCCTTCACCAGGTTGCCGAGTTCGAGCAGGCGCATACCGAGCTGATAGAGGCCAGGCTCGGTGCGGTCGACCATCCGCGCCATCACCAGGTCGTTGAGAATGCGATGGGCTGTGGAAGGGTGGAGCGCGGTGACCCGAGAGAGTTCTTTGAGGGAGACAGGGTCAGACTGCCGCGCCAGGGCATCTAGCAGGGTATTCATACGCTCGATCACCTGAATCGCAGGTTTCGGTGGCACGACCGGTGGGGCAGGGTATCGCATACGCTTAGGCACTAAACTCCGGAAAGCCGTTATTTCGTCTCATGAAATGGCAAAATGCAAGTCCTATGCAGAATAAATCTTTATGACCGCCGAAACATCCCCCCGTGTCGCCCTCTATGTGACATGCCTGGTCGACCTTATGCGGCCCGACATCGGCTTTGCGGCGATCAAGCTGTTGGAATTCGGTGGCTGTGAGGTCATCGTGCCGCCAGAGCAGACCTGCTGCGGTCAGCCCGCCTACAACGCAGGTGACCGGCGCACCGCCCATCGCCTTGCCGAGCGGGTGCTCGCGCAGCTTGAAGGCTACGATTATGTAGTGGTGCCCTCGGGGTCATGCGCGGGCATGATCAAGGTGCACTATGCCGACCTTTTCTCTGACGACCCCGGTCTGAAGCAACGCCTCACCGATATCTCCTCCCGCATCTACGAGCTCACCGATTTTCTGCATTCGGTGCTTAAGCTTGAAAATCTCCCTGGCCGGTCGGCTGGAAGCGTGACCTACCATGACAGTTGCAGTGGTCTGCGCGAGCTGGGGATCTGTGACCAGCCCAGGGCCCTACTCCACAAGATGCCGGGCCTTGAAATTCGTGAAATGAAAGATGCGCGGGCCTGTTGCGGCTTTGGCGGCACTTTCGCAGTTAAATATGCCAATGTCTCCTCGGCCATTGTGGATGAAAAGATTGGCAATATTCAGGCCACGGGCGCTCAGGCGGTCGTACTCGGCGATCTCGGCTGTATGCTGAACATTGAAGGCCGACTGCGTCGCCTGGGTGACCACAAGACTCAGGTGTTGCACGTGGCCAAGGTACTGGCGGGAGACCTCTAACCATGCAGGTACAGTCGATGCACTTTCAGGCGCGGGTGGGCGAGAAGCTCGCCGATATGCGACTGCAGAAAAACCTCAAGCGCCTGTCTGAGAAGTTTGTGACTGCCCGCACCCAGGCCATGACCGAGATCGACTTCGAGGCTACGCGGGACGCAGCCGTCGAACGGCGGAACCGGGCCATTGACAACCTGGATATCTGGCTTGAACTCTTTGAGAAGAAGGCCACCGAGCAGGGGGCCAAGGTCCTCTTTGCAGAGAATGCCGCCCAGGCCTCAGACCTTGTGGTGCAGATTGCCAAGAAGCACAAGGTAAAGACCGTCACCAAATCAAAGTCGATGGTCTCGGAGGAAATGGCGCTCAATGAGGCGCTTCGCCAGGCGGGCGTGGAGCCCGTAGAGACCGACCTCGGCGAGTACATTCTGCAGATCAATGACAACGAGGCACCGAGCCACATCATCGCGCCGGTGATTCACAAAGACAAAGAAGAGATCTCCGACCTCTTTGCACGCGTTCATGACAAGCCCCGGCTTACCGACATTCCCCAGCTCACCCGTGAGGCAAGAGAGGAGCTGCGGCCAAAGTTTCTGAAGGCCGAGATGGGGGTGACCGGCGGCAACTTTGTGATTGCGGAGACCGGTTCGGTTGCCATCGTTACCAATGAGGGCAACGAAGGCATGTGCACGATTCTGCCCCGCGTGCATGTGGTGGTGACGGGTATCGAAAAGGTACTGCCCACCCTGGAAGACTTCGCGACTATGGCCCGACTGCTCACTCGGTCGGCAACGGGGCAGTCGGTCTCAAACTACATTTCTCTGCTCACCGGCACGAAGGCCAAGGGGGAGCCCGATGGGCCCACCTATCTCTATTTCGTTTTAGTGGATGGGGGCCGTACCGGCCTCTTGGGCAGTGAATTTCAAGAGATGTTGCGTTGTATTCGGTGTGGCGCCTGTATGAACCACTGCCCTGTCTATCAAAAGATCGGGGGCCATGCCTATGGCTGGGTCTATCCGGGCCCCATGGGCTCGGTGCTCACACCTTCTTATGCCGGTCTCGAAAACGCACTTGATCTCCCGCAGGCTGCGACGCTCTGTGGGGAATGTCATGTGGTCTGTCCTGTGAAGATTCCGCTCCCCGATTTGCTGCGCAAGCTGCGCGAGCGACAGTTCGACAGGCACCTGCGTCCCTTGCGTGAGCGCTGGGCCCTCTGGGCCTGGGGCTTCGCAGCCCTGCGTCCCAATCTCTATCGACTCATTACGGGGGTGACCAATCGATTCCTCCGACTGCGTGGGGGGCGGTCTGGTCGCATTGCCAGTCTGCCTTTTGCCGGTGGCTGGACCCACTATCGCGACGTGATGGCCCCGTCGGGCAAGACCTTTACTGATCGCTATGCTGTCTGGCAGGCCAAAAAGGCATTTGTGAGGTCCGACACCAAGGTCGGCCCCCGATAGATGAGCCCGGTATAGACCTGAACCAGGTCTGCGCCTGCGGCAGCCTTTTCAAGGCCGTCCTGGGCACTCAGTATCCCACCCACGCCAATAATCGCCACCTCGGCCCCAAGCAGGCTGCGCATCTGTCGCAGCACCAGAGTCGACTTCTCTGAGAGGGGTCCCCCAGAGAGGCCGCCCGCCTCCTGGGCATGACGTAGCCCCTCGACAGCCTGACGATCGAGCGTGGTGTTGGTCGCGATGAGTCCTTCGATCTCGTAGCTGCGCATCAGCGTGGCAATCGATTCGAGCTGAAGTTCGGTGAGGTCGGGGGCGATCTTTAAGAAAAGGGGCACCCGTTTCTGGTGGGTTCCCTGCAGCCGCGCCTGCGTCTTTTTCAACGTCTGCAGCAGTCCGCCGAGGGCCTGCTCCGATTGCAGGTCTCTCAGGTTTTTGGTGTTGGGTGAGGAAATGTTCACCGTGACATAGTCGGCCCAGGGATAGACCGCCTCTAACCCCATCTGGTAGTCGTCGACGGCCCGGTCGATCGGCGTGTCGGCATTCTTACCAATGTTGAGCCCCAGAATGCCCCGTCGCTCGCGCACCCAGGTAGAGCGCTTCACGTTCTCTAAAAAGACCTCGAGGCCCAGGTTGTTAAATCCAAGCCGATTGATCAATGCCTGGGCCTGCGGCAGCCGAAACATGCGCGGCTGCGGGTTACCTGGCTGTGGCCGCGGGGTGACGGTACCCACCTCAAGAAAGCCAAAGCCGAGTCGGCCCAGTGCATCAAGGTGGTCTGCGTTTTTATCGAGCCCAGCGCCGAGTCCGACGCGATTAGGAAAGACCAGGCCCGCCGCGGTGTGTGCAATTCCCGGCAGGGGCTGGCTTGCCGGAAGGAGCCCTCCGAGCAGTCGGTGGCCTAGCCCTATACCGAAGAGTGTGAGGTGGTGCGCCCGCTCAGCGTCGAGTGAAAAAAGTAAGGGCCGTACGGCCGCGTAGGCGGCCCAGGCTGCGGGCTGCGGCGTCATGCCGGCACGACGAGGTTGTCTTCAGCGATTGGCTGCCAGCGGCCTTGTAGCAAGACCTCTGAAGGCCGGAACCCGGACTTGTAGGCCATCTTGGGGCTCTGGGCAATCCAGTAGCCCAGGTAGACATAGGGCAGCCCCTTGGCCTTGCAGTCCATGATCTGCCAGAGCACCCCGTAGGTGCCATAGGACGCCTTGGGCTGGGCGGGGTCGTAGAAGGTATAGACCGCGGAGAAGCCATCGGGCAGTCGGTCGATGATCGAGATCATGGCCAGACTCTGGTCGGGCCTGCGAAAGGCCAGAAGGTGGGTCTGCACCCGGCTCTGCAGAAGAAACTGCGCGTACTGCTCGCGGCTGTCTTGGTCCATGCCGCCGCCGGCGTGGCGCGACGACTGATAACGCTGGTAGAGCTGATAGTGCTCATCCCGAAACGACAAGGGCTCTTCATGCACAGTGAGTACATTACTCAGGCGGTTGAGTACACGCTGCTGCGTTCGGCTTGGCACAAACTGCGCCACGGGAATTCTCAGCGGGACACAGGCCTTGCAGCCATCACAGTAGGGCCGGTAGGCAAAGGCGCCGCTGCGCCGAAATCCCATTTGTACGAGGTCGCCATAGACCTCGGGAGTAATGAGGTGGTTCGGTGTGGCTACCTGAGATCGGGCCTTTCGGCCCCCCAGATAACTGCAGGGGTAGGGCGCTG
>JBDLQX010000115.1:0-14077 GCA_039800345.1 Pseudomonadota bacterium
CGCGATACCTCTCGAATCTCGGCCTGAATGGCCCGCTCAGATTCCGAGTCTAGTGCGGAGGTGGCCTCATCAAAAACCAGAATGGCTGGCCGCTTGAGTAAGGCCCGGGCAATGGCCACACGCTGTTTTTCGCCTCCGGAGAGTTTGAGCCCCCGCTCGCCGACCTGCGTCTTCAGGCCGTCGGGCAGACTCTGGATGAGGGCCTCGAGATGGGCCGACTGGGCCGCCTGCCAGACCTCTTCGTCGCTCGCATCGGGCCGGCCATAGCGAATGTTGTACGCCAGACTGTCATTAAAGAGCACCGTGTCTTGGGGAACGATGCCGATCGCCTGTCGCACCGAGCCCTGGGTGACAGCCCGGATATCCTGCCCGTCGATCAGAATGCGGCCTGCCTGTATGTCATAGAACCGATAGAGCAGCCGCGAGAGGGTGCTCTTCCCCGCCCCTGAGGAGCCCACCACGGCGGTGGTCTTCCCGGCCGCCAGTACCAGGGACAGCCCCCGAAATATAGGCCGTCGGGGGTCATACGAAAAATCGATCGATTCAAACCGCACCTCGCCATTGCGTACGGCGAGGGCGGGTGCGCCCGGTGGGTCAGCCACCTCTTTGTGCTGGGCCATCAGGCCAAAGAGCCGCTCCATGTCCGCAATGCTCTGTTTAATTTCTCGATAGAGCACACCCAGAAAGTTCAGCGGAATGTAGAGCTGAATGAGAAAGGCATTGACCAGCACCAGATCTCCCAGGGTCATGATGCCGGCTTGCACGCCCGCCACCGCCTGCCAGACCATGAGGGTGGCGGCTACGGCGATGATCGCCGACTGCCCGACATTTAACAGAGACAACGAGGCCTGGCTCTTGATGGCAGCCTCCTGCCAACGCATCAGGCTGCGGTCATAGCGCTGCGCCTCAAACTCTTCGTTATTGAAGTACTTCACGGTCTCGTAGTTCAGCAATGAGTCGATTGCACGGGCGTTGGCCCGGGTATCGAGTTCGTTCATCTCACGACGAAAATGGGTGCGCCATTCGGTCACCATGAAGGTGAAGACCACATAGGCCACGAGCGCCGCTAAGGTGATCCAGGCAAAGACCGGAGGGTATTGCCAGGCCAGATAGGCCGTAACCAGCAGCACCTCGAGCGCAGTGGGCACGATGCTGTAGAGGGTGAAGTTGACCAGGGTGCCGACACCCCGGGTGCCGCGCTCGATGTCGCGGGTCAGGCCGCCGGTCTGTCGGTCGAGGTGAAATCGCAGAGACAGCTGGTGCAGATGTCGAAATACGCGCAGCGAGATATCGCGCACGGCCCCTTGGGTGACCCGCGCGAAAATCAGTTCGCGCATCTCGGTGAGCCCTGTAGAAAAAAGCCGCATGAGGCCATAGCCAACCACCAGGGCCAGTGGTACAGCGACCGCCGCAGTGGTTAGGGTTGTCGAGGGGGTGAGCCCATCGACGATTTCTTTCAAAAAAATAGGCACGGCCACGTTGGCGAGTTTGGCGGCCACCAGGGCGCCCAAGGCCAGGCCCATCCGCAGCTTGTACTTCATCAGGTAGGGCAGAAGGGTGGCAATCACCTGCCAGGTACCGCGGGGTGGGCGGGCCACCGGAGGCGTCGGTTCGACGGCCGAGATGGCTGGGGCGGGTAGAGTGGGGGAAGAGGGGGGCAGGGGCATAATTTGAGATTCTAAAAAATCAAGGAGTCTGGTTATGGCGGTACATCGAATCGCAGTCTTGCCGGGCGATGGTATTGGCAAGGAGGTGGTCCCCGAAGGCCTGCGGGTGCTGAAGGCCGCCGCAGACCGTTTTGGCATTGGGTTGGATCTTGCAACCTACGACTTCGCCTCTTGCGATTACTACCAACGCCACGGCGAGATGATGCCTGCAGACTGGAAGCAGACGTTAACTGCCTTTGATGCGATTTTTTTTGGTGCCGTGGGATGGCCGGCCACGGTTCCAGACCATATCTCGCTGTGGGGCTCGCTGCTGAAGTTTCGTCGTGAGTTCGATCAATACGTGAATTTGCGCCCGGTACGCCTCATGCCGGGTGTGAAATCGCCGCTGGCCGATCGACAGCCTGGCGATATTGATTTCTATGTCATTCGCGAAAATACCGAAGGCGAATACTCCAGTGTAGGCGGGATTGCCTTTGCGGGTACGGACCGTGAGGTGGTGATGCAGGAGACCATCATGAGCCGACATGGCACCGATCGGATCTTGCGATTTGCCTTCGAACTGGCCCAGCGCCGACCGAAGAAGCACCTGACCTCGGCCACCAAGTCCAACGGTATTGCGATCACCATGCCCTGGTGGGATACCCGCGTGGAGGCCATGGCGGCTCAGTTCCCGGAGGTTCGGGTCGACAAATACCACATTGATATTCTGACCGCGAACTTCGTGCAGCACCCCGACTGGTTCGATGTGGTGGTCGCCAGTAACCTCTTTGGCGACATCTTGTCTGACCTTGGTCCTGCCTGCACCGGCACGATCGGGATTGCCCCGTCGGGTAACCTGAACCCAGAGCGGCGGTTCCCTTCACTCTTTGAGCCCGTCCACGGTTCTGCCCCCGACATCGCCGGCAAGGGCATTGCCAATCCCATTGGGCAGATCTGGTCTGCGGCGCTGATGCTTGATTTTCTCGGGTACCCACAGGCCCACGATGCGATTCTGCAGGCCATCGAGACGGTTTTGCGCACGGGCCCCAAGACCCCCGATCTCGGGGGCACCGCGCGTACCTCCGAGGTGGGGCAGGCAATTGCCGCGGTGCTCGCCCATGGCTAGCATGGCTAGCATGGCAAGGGCTGAGATGCTTGTGCGCACCGGTCGATCGGATACGCAAGATTGGCTCTCGCTTTTGCGCCAGAGCTTTGAGGCCGCCGTTCAGGCGGCCGACCCACGGCAGCGCCTCGCCCAGTTCTTGCCCATAGCCCCACGGGGCCAGACCCTCGTGGTGGGCGCCGGAAAGGCCGCGGCAAGCATGGCCGCTGCTGTGGAGGCCGCCTGGCCGGCTGAGGCGGCCCTGTCGGGTCTCGTGATTACTCGCTATGGCCATGGACTGCCCCTTGGACGCATTGAATGCATCGAAGCGGGCCATCCGGTGCCCGATGCCGCCGGCGAGAAGGCGGCCCAAGAGATTCTGCAGCGGGTATCGGCCCTGGGCCCCCATGACCAGCTGATTGTGCTGGTCTCCGGGGGCGGCTCGAGCCTCTTGGCACTTCCAGTAGAGGGCGTCTCGATGGCCGATTTAAAGACGCTCACCGCAGATCTGCTGCGCAGCGGCGCGCCCATTACCGATATGAATGTGGTGCGCAAGCACCTGTCTCGCATACAAGGTGGTCGGCTCGGACTGGCTTCGCAGGCGCCTGTCACCGCAGTGGTGATCTCCGATGTGGTGGGGGATGCGCCTTCAGCGATTGCCTCCGGGCCCTGTGCGGCCGATCCCTCCACCTATGCCGATGCCTTGGAGGTGCTGAGCCGTTGGCAGGTCTCCGCGCCTGCCTCCATTGCGGACCATCTTGCGCGCGGGCTGCGTGGAGAGCGCTCCGAGACTCCTAAGCCGGGCGACCCAAGGCTCTCCCACGTGACCACGCACATGCTCGCCACGGCCCGGCAGAGTCTGAAGGCGGCGGCCCAGGTGTTTGCAGAGGCCGGCGTGCGGCCGGTAATACTCGGCGATGCGGTGACCGGAGAGGCCCGCGATGTGGCTACGGGCTTTGCCTCCTGGGTGCGGGAACTGGCCCAAGACCAGGATCCTCAGTTTGCCCGGCCCCTTGTTTTGCTCTCGGGTGGAGAGTGCACCGTCACGGTCCGAGGCCCTGGCCGGGGCGGCCGCTGCGCAGAGTTTCTGCTGGCGATGGGGCTTGCGGTCGAGTCGCTGGGTGTGGCCGATCGGGTCTTTGGTCTTGCGGCAGATACCGACGGCATTGATGGGGCAAGCCCGCATGCCGGGGCGCTCCTCTGTCCGGAGACCCTTCAGCGGGCGCGGGCCCAGGGCATTAACCCACGTCGTGCACTCGATGCCAATGATGTGCTGGCGGTCTTCGAACCCGTTGGCCGCGTGATAACCACCGGGCCCACCCTCACCAATGTAAATGACTACCGCGCGGTTCTGGTGGTCTAGCGTCTCGAAAAGGCCTCTACCGATGACACAGACGATCTCTCCGGCATCCCCCAATACAGACGCGCCTACCCTTGACATCGTGCAGCCCGATGACTGGCACCTGCACCTGCGAGACGGGGCGGATATGGCCTCGGTCTTACCGGCTACGGCTCGGCACTTCGGCCGGGCCCTGGTGATGCCGAATCTCAGGCCACCGGTGACCACGGTGGCCCAGGCCCTGGCCTACCGCGCTCGCATCCTCTCGGCCGCCCACGACCATTCGGCCCACAGCAGAGAAGATCTCTTGGGATTTTCGCCACTCATGACGCTCTATCTCACCGACACCACGCTGCCCGACGAGATCGATCGCGCGGTGGAGACGGGGGTGATCCCTGCCGTAAAGCTCTATCCCGCCGGGGCCACCACCAACTCAGACAGCGGCGTGACCGACCTGGCCCGCTGTGACCGGGTGCTTGAACGAATGCAGGCCTTGGGGATGGTCTTCTGTCTGCACGGTGAGGTGACCCACAGCGAGGTCGATGTCTTTGACCGGGAGGCGCGGTTTATCGATGAGGTGCTGATCCCTCTGCGGGCACGGTATCCGGCCCTCAGGATTGTCTTGGAACACATCACGACCCGACAGGCAGCCGACTATGTGCGGCAGGCGCCAGGCCCCCTGGCGGCCACGATTACCCCGCAGCATCTGCTCTATAACCGTAACGCCTTGTTCAAGGGGGGCATTCGGCCACACTATTACTGTCTCCCCGTTTTGAAGCGAGAGACCCACCGGCAGGCCCTCGTCGAGGCCGCCACCAGTGGCAGCCCGCGATTCTTTCTCGGCACGGACTCGGCGCCCCATGCCCAGTCGACCAAGGAGACTGCCTGTGGATGTGCGGGCTGCTATTCCGCGCCTTTTGCCATGGCACTCTATGCTCAGGCCTTTGATACGGCTGGCGCGCTCGATCGGCTAGAAGGATTTGCCAGCCTCCATGGGGCGCAGTTCTATGGCTTTGCGCCCAACACACGCCGGCTGCGACTCCACCGTCAGCGCCAGACGGTGCCTGATCGGCTGCCCTTCGGGTCGGCCATCTCCGGGGTAACCGTGGGCCCCGGCACCGAGAGCTTCTCCTCAGACAAGAACTGGATCGTGCCGCTGGCGGCTGGTGATGTGATCGACTGGACAGTGGCCTCCGCGGACTAAGGCCTGCCGTTACGCGCTCGACCGGGACGCGCCTCTGCCCTCTGCAGCCAGACTTCTCTGCGCAACGCGCTCTCGTAGCCCGTATCATGGGGCCCAGGGAAGTGGGCTGGGCGGCCGCTGTCGGTAATATCGCTGGCAGAGGAAGGTCCGGACTCCGCAGGGAAGGGTGACGGCTAACGGCCGTACGCAGCAAGCGGGCCTCGCGGCCTGCCCAAGGCGAGGAATAGGGCCACAGAGACGAGTAACCATGGCCTGCCATGGGGATGTGAAACGCGGCAACCTCCACCCGGAGCAACACCAAATAGGCGTACGTGGGGCCTTTAGCCTTTAAGGCCCTCGAAGGGCGTCCCGTCCAAGTACGCGGGTAGGTGGCTTGAGCCCGTCAGCAATGGCGGGCCTAGAGGGATGGTCGCCATAGAGGGGGTCTTCACGGGCCCCTTCCGTAACAGAATCCGGCCTACAGGTCCGCTTCCCCCTTTTTTCTTTGTCCTGCCACCCACGGGGCGCAAGTTTAGAAACGACTTAATCTTTAAGCGTCATCTTATTGATTTGCATCACTTAATTGACTTTAGTGATCTTCAAAAAGATGGCCCTAACCTATTGTTTCCAAAGAAGAAAACATCTCTTGGCTTGACCAGGTCTTGTCTTTTGCATAGAGTGGGAAATCGTGTGAAAAAGTGGGGGAAAGTGGGGGAATTGCCCCTGAGCATCCTCGCCTTTTCGCCACACCCCAGTTCCATTGAACAAGGCCTTCGATCGATTTATGTTCTCCGGTGTTTCCGCGCTCAGCCTCGATACCAAAGGACGCATGACGGTTCCTGCACGGTATCGCGAGGCGCTTGCCAAAGACTCCTCCGGACAGATCGCGCTGATCGAAAGTGATGTGGGCTGCCTTCTGCTCATGCCGCAGTCTCGGTGGTCTGAGAAGGTTGAGGCCTTATCGGCCGAAGAGACGGACGATGAACGCCGCCGGTTCTGGCTCGGCCTGAGCGACACCCCCGAGCTTGATACCGCGGGCCGCGTGCTCATCAACCCCGTGCTGCGCGAGGGGGCGGGCATTAGCCGAGAAGTCATGTTGCTTGGGCTCGGTGCCTACTTTGAGCTCTGGGATCCGACGCGGCTTGCCCACCATAAGGAGCAGGTGCGTGCACGTAAGCTGCGGGGGGCGGTGTGATTGATCGCGCCCGAATCGACTCCCCATCAGCCCGTTCTACTAGAGGCCTTAGTCGAGGCTGTTCTGGGAGACCCGAGTGGCACGTACGTTGATGCCACCTTCGGGCGAGGAGGACATACGCAGGCGCTGCTTGCCCGGCTGGAACCAGCGGGCCGGGTTGTCGCCTTCGACCGAGACCCCGAGGCTGCTGCGGCGGCAGCTCAGATCCAGGATCCCCGATTCCAGTTTGTGCGGAGACCGTTCTCGCAAATGTCGGCAGTTCTGGCTGAACTGGCCCTCGATTCGGTCGACGGCATTCTCGCCGACCTTGGGGTGTCCTCGCCGCAACTTGACCAGGCCGTCCGAGGGTTTAGTTTCATGAGAGACGGCCCCTTGGACATGCGTATGGACCCTTCGTCCGGCAGTCCCCTGTCAGACTGGCTCCAGACCGCTACCGTCTCCGAGATTGCCGAGGTACTGCGCGGCTTTGGTGATGAACGCTATGCCGGACCCATTGCCCGTACCATCGTCGCGCGACAGCAGGCCGCAGAGACCGGTGCGCAGCCGCCGCTGACCCGCACCCGCGAACTTGCAGACCTCATTCGTCAGACCCTTGCCCGGGCCGGCGCCCCGCGCGAGTCCCAGCATCCCGCCACCCGTAGTTTTCAGGCCTTCCGTATTTTCATTAATGGCGAACTCGACGAACTCGACGCGCTCTTGGCACAGGCCCCAGCGGTACTCAAGCCCGGAGGGCGCCTGGGGGTCATCAGTTTCCATTCTCTAGAAGACCGTCGCGTGAAGCAGGCGTTTCAGCCCCCCGAGAAAGCCGCGGGGCTATCACGCCCCCGTGGCATGGGTCGCGCCCAGTTTGCGCTGCTCTCCCATGCGGCCGGCTCCGAGACGATGGCCCCCCGCCTCTGGGCCCATACCCGGCGCGAGCGCCCCTCCGAGGCAGAGTGCGCGCGTAATCCACGGGCCCGCAGCGCGGTGCTGCGGGTCGCCACCCGGGCGGTGGCATGACACGCCTAGTGAACTGGCTTCTGGCCGTAGCCTTGCTGGTGAGTGCCTTAGCCCTGGTGAATTCTCGTTACCACGAGCGGCGCCTTTTTGCGCTTGCCGAGCAGATGGAACGTCAGATCGAAAAGCGGGTGACGGAGATTGAGAATCTGCAGGTGGCCGTGACGAGTCTACGCACGCCCGGCCGGCTCGCAAGCGTGGCGAAAGACACCCTGGGCATGGTGCCGATAACCCATGCCGAGACGGTCTATGCACCGAAGGGCCGGTCGCCATGATTGCCCGGCCCCATTTCTTTTTCGGCTCCTGGTCGGCCTCGGAACGGGCGGCACGGCAGGCCAAGGCCAGGCCCAAGGGCAGCCGCACTGCCGCGGCAGGTCGGGCGACGCTGCGTACCTCAGGCCCACAGCCCAACGACGAGATTCTCACCTGGCGGGCTACCGCGAATCGTTCGAAGTGGGTGCTTGGCCTTCTCACGTTGGGCCTCTGCGTTGTCTGGGTCAAGGCCTTCTGGCTGCAGCATGTCAACGTAGAGCAATGGCAGAAGCGGGCCGAGAATCGGTTCGAACGTGTACGCGATCTGTCGGCGGCCCGCGGTCGGCTGCTAGATCGAAACGGGGATGTTTTGGCGGTGAGTATTTCGGAGTACCGTGTCGGGCTGGTGCCACGCCTCTTCGATGTCGGCCATCCGAAGCTCAGCGAACTTGCGGGCCTGCTGGGGCTCTCGACTGCGGAACTGCGGCGCCGTGTACAAGGTGCCAAGGGGTTTTTCTATGTCACCTCGGGGCTGGATCTCAGCCTCGCCGATAAGGTGCGAGGGTTACGGGTGCCAGGTGTCGAACTTGAGCAGGAGTTTCGCCGGTATTACCCCCATGGCGCCGCCTTTGCCAATCTCGTGGGCTTTACCGATCTCAAAGACAAGGGCCAAGAAGGTCTTGAACTGGCCTTCGATACCAAGCTTCAGGGCAGACCCGGCGTGGAGCGTGTGGTGGTCGATCGGCAGAATCGGGTCTTTGATAAGAAGACCTACGACCCCGCCAATCCAGGCCAAGACCTCCGGCTGTCCTTCGATGCAGGTATTCAGTCGATTGCCTATACGGCCGCCCAGCAGGCGCTCGAGCAGCACCAGGCCAAGTCGGTTTCGGTCGTTGTGGTTGATAGCCGCACGGGCGAGGTTCTGGCCATGGCCAATGCCCCCTCATTCAATCCGAATGAGCGCGCGCGGCTCGATCCGAACCGGGTGCGTAATCGCGCGGCCACCGACACCTTTGAGCCTGGTTCCACACTTAAGCCCTTCACCGTGGCCGCGGCGCTCGATGCACGGGCAGTCTCGCCAAGTACCAGCCTATCTACAGAGCCAGGTCGTATCGTGATCGATGGTCGAACCATTCGCGATACCAAGACCCATGGCACGCTGACGGTCTCCGAAATTCTGGAGAAGTCGAGCAACGTGGGCACCATCCGCGTTGCACAGAAGGTCGCGCCCGATCTCTTCTATCAGAAGCTGCGCGCCTCGGGCTTTGGTGAGCCGACGCATATGCGGCTACCGGCTGAGCCCGCAGGCAGGCTGCGTCCCTGGCAGTCGTGGGCAGCCGTCGATAAGGCCACCGTCTCTTTTGGTCATGGCATGTCGGTCTCTCTGGTACAGCTTGCCGGGGCCTATACCGTCTTTGCCCGTGAGGGGGACCGAGTGCCCCTAAGCCTCTATCAGGTTGCCGGCCCCGTGGTGGGTCAGCCCGTCTTTACCCCCGAGACTGCCCGCGCCGTACGCCGCATGCTTGAGCGTGCCGCAGGCCCAGAGGGCACCGGACCGAAGGCCCGCATTCCAGGGTTTCGGGTTGCAGGAAAGACCGGTACGGCCCATAAGCCGGAGGCCGGAGGCTATGCCAAGGCCAAATATCTGTCGTCCTTTGTGGGCCTCGTGCCTGCAGACCAGCCACGGTTTGTGATTGCGGTGGCGGTGGATGAACCCGCCGCAGGGCGACATTTCGGGGGAGAGGTCGCGGCCCCCGTCTTTGCCCAGGTGGCCAACGAGAGTCTGCGTCGTATGCAGATGTCGCCCGACCCCGCTGTGCGGGTAGTTCCCGCGATGGGCCTCGTGGAAGAGGGCACCTGACCGATGACGCGGGCATACACGGAGCCTCTCGCGATCCCCCATCCCTTGGCCTGCGAGGATTCGCAGAGCGAGGCCTTGGCCTATGCGCTACGACAGCAGTCCGCCTGTGGGCGGCTGATCTCGATGGTTCAGGACCTCGGCCGTGCGGACTGGCTGGTGGCCCGCCCCGGGCAGCGTATGGGCCTGTCGAGTTTATTAGAGGCTGCCCAGGCGGCCCAGGCATTCGGCGTCGTGGTCGACGCCGCCGATGAGGCCGCAGCCCGGGCCTGGATCGCCGCCCAGCAGAGTCGCCTTGCCCTGAGGGCGCTTCCCCAACTAGCCCAGCGTGCGGGCATTCTGGCCGCTGCCTTCTATGGACGGCCTTCTGAGCGACTCTCTGTCACGGGCATTACCGGTACCAATGGCAAGACTACCGTGGCCCGGGGGCTGGCCCGCAGTCTGGCCTGGCGCGGTCGCTCGGCCGTCGCGGTGGGTACCCTCGGCATCCATCGCTTTGATCGAACTGGTGACCAGATCGTGGAGCGGCCTCTCGCGGAGGCGGGACTCACGAGTCTTGATGCGGTCAGCCTACAGAGACGCCTTGCGGATTGCCTGGCAGACGGTGTGCAGGAGGTTGTCCTGGAGGCAAGTTCTATCGGTCTGCTTCAGGGCCGGCTTGCCGGTTGTCGATTCAAAGATGTCGCCCTCACGAGTTTCAGTCAGGACCATCTTGATGTGCATCAGACGATGGACGACTACGCCCGTGCTAAGAGCCTGCTCTTTGCGGCGCCCGGTGTTCATGGATCGGTACGTGCAAGGCCGATTGCGGGGCAGTTGGCGCTGCCTCCGGTACTTGCCGAAGGCGCGGTAATCCTCTGGGTGGCGGTGGCCATGGGCCCAGACGCGTGGGTGTCTGCGGCCGCGGCAGAGAACGAAGAACTCGTGCTCTTTGCGCCAGAACAGGGTCCGCAGGGAACGCGGATTGCGATCGCCTTGCCCCGGCAGCCTCGGGCAGACGCGGACTGCTGGTTCGCGCCCCCGGGCGCCCACAATTTGCAAAATGCCGCGGTGGTGGCGGGGCTCTTGTACCGGCGGGGATTTTCGGCCGAAGACATTCTCGACTGCCTGGCACGGTTTGAGACGCCCCCAGGCCGTATGCAGTCAGTGCACGTGGCCGCTACGGGTAGTCCGCTGCAGGGCCCTGCGGTCTACATCGACTATGCCCACACGCCTGATGCCTTGCAGCAGGCCTTAGCCGGACTACATCCGATTGCCCAGGCGCGCGGGGGGCAGCTTATCTGCGTTTTTGGCTGTGGGGGCAACCGTGACCCTGGCAAGCGCCCGCTCATGGGCGAGCAGGCAGCCCTCGGCGCAGACTGGATGGTGGTCACCTCTGACAATCCGCGCCACGAGTCGCCTGCAGCGATCGTCCAGGAGATTGTGTCGGGGTTATCGCCTGAGGCGCGCCGTCGCTGCCTGGTGGAACTCGACCGAGGCCGTGCGATTGAGCGTGCTATCGACATGGCCACATCCACCGACGTGCTACTCATTGCAGGAAAAGGGCACGAGACCACCCAAGAGATTGCTGGAAGCACGCTGCCTTTTAACGATGGCGCATTCGCGGCGGGCGTCTTGGCCGACTGGTATCCGATGCCGACGCTCTCTGGGTTGCTCGAAGGCCTGACCCGTCAGGGGCTCGCAACCGGGCGCCTCTATGGTCCTGGGCTGGGGCTTTGGGCCAACCGCCCGCCCGTATCTGTCTCGATCGACAGCCGCACGGTAGCGCCTGGGGCACTCTTTCTCGCGTTCACGGGGGCACGTGTTGATGGGCACGATTATCTGGGGCAGGCCTTTGCGCAGGGCGCAGCGGCCGCCCTCGTGTCGCGGGCCCCGACGGATGCACAGCAGGCAGAGGGTCTGCTGGGGCCCTGTATCGAAGTCACCGATACCCAGGCGGCGCTCTCAGCCTTGTCAGCCCAGTGGCGCGGAGCATGGCGGGGCCGGCTTGCGGCGGTGACGGGCTCCAATGGAAAGACCACGGTCAAGGAGATGTCTGCTGCGGTGCTGCGCGCCGCCCATGGCAGCAGTGCGGTCTGGGCAACCCCGGGAAATCTCAACAATCACCTTGGTGTGCCACTGAGTCTTCTGGGCCTGCGTGCCCGACATCGGGTGGCCGTGCTTGAGATTGGTATGAACCATCCCGGTGAGATCTCTGGTCTGGCCGCACTGGCCTCTCCCGACCTTGCCCTGGTAACCAATGCCCAGCGCGAGCATCAAGAGTTCATGGCCTCTGTGCGCGCCTGCGCCCAGGAGAATGCGCAGACCTTTCAGTGGGTCAGCCCCGGCGGATCAGTCGTGGTCCCCCGCGACCCAGATCACGAGCCCCTCTGGTGGGAGATGACCCAGGCCCGTCCTGATCTGCGCCACCTTCGTTTTGGCCTCACCCAAGATGACTGCGCAGAAGGATTGTCAGGCTACACGGCCGAGTGCCTGGCGGAGGTCCAGGCCGCGCTGCCGCTTGCCTTTGGCCTGCAGCTCGTACCCCAGACTGCGCGGATGGCCGAGAATGATCCGCAGTTTGCGCAGCCTGCGGCGAGCCTTGTCTCCCTTTTGGGCATAGGACGCCACCTGGCGCGCAATGCCTCAGGAGCGGCGGCACTTGGGCTCGGGCTGGGTATCTCCATGGAGGCCGTGGTCCAGGGTCTCAATAGCTTCGTGCCTGTTGCGGGCCGAGGCCGCGTGCACCCGCTCGACACGCAGCAGTGGCTGGTAGATGACAGCTACAACGCCAATCCCGATTCGGTGCTCGCCGCGATTGCGGCGCTGGCCTCCGTCGAGGGCGCCCATGCCCTGGTGCTGGGAGATATGGGAGAGGTCGGAGATCAGGGACCCGCCTTTCATGCAGAGGTACTGCAGGCCGCACGGGCCCAGCAGATTTCTTCTGTGCTGGTCTTTGGCAAGGCCTCTACGGAGGCGGCGCGTAGCACCGGAATTGGTCAGCCCTTTAGCGACATCGAGGCCTTAATTGCGGCCCTGATCGCGTGGCTCGATAGCCGGCCGTCACCGGCGGCGCAGGCGCGCCAGACAGTCTGGGTCAAGGGCTCGCGGTTTATGCGAATGGAACGGGTGGTACAGGCGATTCTTCATCGAAAGGAACAACATGCTTCTGCTGGTCTTTCAGTCACTCGATGACCTGATTCGAGGGCTGGGGGTCTTTGGTTACATCACCCTGCGGGCGGTGATGGCCACACTCACGGCGCTGGCCATCGGCCTGGTACTGGGCCCTGCTGTCATTCGTAAGCTGACTCATCTGAAGATCGGGCAGGCGGTACGCAGTGATGGCCCGCAGACGCACCTTGTGAAGGCGGGCACGCCAACCATGGGTGGGGCCTTGATTCTCCTTTCGGTGGGCGTGACCACGCTCCTCTGGGCAGACCTCTCGAACCGGTTTGTCTGGGTCGTGCTGCTTGTGACTTTGGGGCTCGGTGCGGTGGGCTGGGTCGATGACTACAAGAAGGTGGTCTATCGCGACCCGAAGGGCATGTCGGCTCGGGCCAAATTCTTCTGGCAGTCGCTCATTGGGCTTCTCGCGGCCTTTTATCTTGCCTTTGCCGTGTCTGCGCCCACGGGGCCGGCCGCCTGGGCGCTCTTTCAGGAATGGCTCGGCAACGGATTCATGTTTGCCCTGCCGACTCAGGCCGACCTGATCGTGCCCTTCTTTAAGAGTGTGGGTTATCCGCTGGGACTCTGGGGCTTTGTGGTGCTCTCTTACTTTGTGATTGTCGGTACCAGCAACGCGGTTAATCTCACCGACGGCCTCGACGGCCTAGCCATCATGCCCACGGTACTCATCGCTGCCGCGCTGGGGGTCTTTGCCTATGTCGCGGGCAACGCGGTCTTCTCCAAGTACTTGTTGCTGCCCTTCATTCCCGGTGCGGGCGAACTCACCGTCTTCTGTGCGGCGTTGGTCGGTGCCGGCCTGGCCTTTCTCTGGTTTAACGCCTATCCAGCCCAGGTCTTTATGGGCGATGTGGGCGCCCTTGCCCTGGGTGGCGCGCTTGGGGTCATTGCGATTGTGGTGCGCCAAGAAATCGTGCTCTTTGTCATGGGAGGCGTCTTTGTGGTGGAGACGCTGTCGGTGATGCTACAGGTCACCTACTTCAAGTACACCAAGCGGCGGTTCGGCGAAGGCCGACGCATCTTCCTCATGGCACCCCTGCACCACCATTTTGAGCAGAGCGGCTGGAAAGAGACCCAGGTTGTGGTGCGCTTCTGGATCATCACCATGATGCTGGTGCTCGCGGGCCTGGCCACCCTAAAGATTCGTTAGCGCACGGGCCCCTCTCTTTTTATGTCATCTACCGAAATTTCCCTTCCTGTCCCTGCCGATGCAGGACACCCGCAGGCTATTGACCAGTGGCCCTGTCCGGCTGCGGGCTGGCCGGGCCTGAAGGCCTTGGTAGTGGGGGCAGGGGAGTCTGGTGTGGCCATGGCCCATTGGCTCACGCAGCAGGGTGCGCAGGT
>JBDLQX010000116.1:0-23703 GCA_039800345.1 Pseudomonadota bacterium
GGTGTACGAGATAGCTCGCCAGCCACATACGCGCATGGTTATGCAGATAGCCTGTCTGATACAGGCAGGCAACCGCCTGATCGATCACCGCAAGGCCGGTACGTCCTTCCATGACGTCATCGGGCATCTGCGGGGTATAGCGAACCCCAGCAATGGCTGGGCGCAAATCAGAAAAAATGCGACTGCCCTCGTGGGCCCATACATGATGAAAGAATACCCGCCAGGCAAACTCGGCAAAGAGCTTGTCGTCGCGCCCCAATGGCTGATGGGCGCGCACGCCCTCCACCGCCTCACCCAGACTCAGATACCCGTGGGTAATGTACGGCGAAAGCCGAGAGACAGATCCATTGAGATGATTACGAGTCTTGGCATACCGCGCAGGGTGCAGCGCGGCAAGCCGCTCTTGCCAGGCCGCATCAGAACGAGGAAAGTCTTCTGAGAGAGGCACGAGCTGTAGCCAGGGGCAGATCGCTACCGCGGCGCAGGCAGTAGTCGCCGCAGTGCCTGAAAGAAGAGTTCCGACTGCAGCCGCTCGCCATTGCTCTGCTCGCCCACATAGGCGGCCAGGGTCTCTGCCACGGGCATCAGCGGTCTGCCCGTAGAGGCAGCTAATACCTGGGCCATACAGGCCCGCTCGAGATAGTAGAGGTCGTCATAGGCATAGTCGATACGGCTGCCACAGACCACCACCCCGTGGTTGCCCAGAAACACAATGTCTGCGCTGCCCATGGCGCTCGCGATCCGCTCTCCCTCACGGGTATCAAGAGCAAACCCGTTGTAATTCGGGTCAGCCGCGACTCGCCCATGAAACCGCATGGCATTTTGCGACAGGCGCGTATCGAGCAGGCGGTCTTGGGTGAGCGTGAGTGCGGTGGAAAACGGCATATGGGTATGCATCACGCAGGCCTTCCCACCCAGCCGATGAATGGCCGCATGGATGTGCATAGCCGTGGGCTCTACCGCGTGACGCCCCGCGAGACGGCTTCCCTGGGCATCAATCATCACAATGTCGTCAGGCCCGATCTCGCGCCAGAGCAGGCCTCGGGGGTTAAGCAAAAACCGGCCTGACCCATCGGGAAGCTCCATGCTGAAGTGATTGCAGACCCCTTCGGCCAGGCCGTGATAATCGGCTGCCCGCAAAGCAAGCGCCAGATCTGCGCGCAGCGTTGCAATAGGCTTACTCGTAAAGTCTTTTTGATGATCCATGGCTTAGAGCTTCTCGATTCCACCCATATAGGGGCGCAGCACCTCAGGCACCACCACCGAGCCATCGGCCTGCTGATAGTTTTCAAGCACGGCCACCAGCGCGCGGCCCACCGCCAGGCCAGAGCCATTGAGGGTGTGAATAAACTCGTTTCGGGTCTTGCCACCCTCGCCTATTCTTTTCACACGGGTCTGCATACGACGCGCCTGAAAGGCCTCGCAGTTGCTCACGCTGGAGATCTCGCGATAGGCCTTCTGCGCGGGAAGCCAGACCTCAAGGTCGTAGGTCTTCGCGGCGCCAAAGCCCATATCACCGGTGCACAACAAGAGGACACGATAGGGAAGCTTAAGCCCTTGCAAGATGGCCTCTGCGTGGCCCACCATCTCCTCTAAGGCCACATAAGACTGATCTGATGAGACAAGCTGCACCATCTCCACCTTGTCGAACTGGTGCTGACGAATCATGCCGCGGGTATCACGGCCATACGTCCCTGCCTCCGACCGAAAACACGGGGTATGGGCGGTGAGCTTTATGGGAAGCGCACTCTCTTCCAGAAGATCACCACGTACCAGATTGGTCAGAGAGACTTCTGAGGTGGGAATCAGATAGAAGGTCTCATCCTCTTCACCCTCTGCCCCGCCCTTCTTCACGGCAAAAAGATCATCGGCAAACTTTGGCAACTGGCCTGTGCCGTAGAGCGTATTCGCATTGGCGATGTAGGGCGTGTAGCACTCGGTGTAGCCGTGGCGGCCGGCCTGCGTGTCTAGCATGTACTGGGCCAGCGCACGATGAAGCCTAGCCACAGGCCCCTTCATAAAGGCAAATCGCGAGCCCGCAATCTTCACACCGGCCTCAAAGTCCAGGCCAATACGCGCACCAAGATCAACATGATCGAGCGCTGAAAAATCAAAGAGTGTCGGTGTACCCCAACGACGTACCTCCAGATTGTCATCGGCAGATTTGCCTTCAGGCACCGACGCATGCGGAATATTGGGAATACGTGAGAGCCAGGCATCGAGTTCGGTCTGTATTTCTGCAAGTTCGGCCGCAGCAACATCGAGCTGCACCGGTATATCCGCCACCTGCGCCATCAGGGTTGAAGCGTCTTCGCCTTTGGCCTTGGCCTGACCGATCTGCTTGGAGAGGGTATTGCGCTGTGACTGCAGCGCCTCGGTGCGTACCTGTACCTCTTTACGGCGGGCCTCTAGCTGCGCGAAGGCCTCTTCTTCGAGCACATAGCCTCGGCGGGCCAGCGCCGCTGCCGTGCCGGCCAAATCTTTTCGTAATAGCTGGGAGTCAATCATAAGTAATGCCTGCCTTCTCAGACCGAAATGGCCACAAGTTTACTTCTTCGCCAGCCCGCGCAAATGCGCCAGCTTCTCAGCAATGCGCGCCTCAAGCCCGCGGGCAGTGGGCAGATAGAACTGCGGGGGCCTGGCCGCCATACGGTCGGGGAAATAGGTCTGCCCTGCCGAATAGGCCTCAGGTTCATCGTGGCTGTAGCGATAGCCCACCCCATGACCCATAGACTTGGCCAGCCGCGTCGGCGCATTGCGCAGATGATCAGGCACGGGGTCAGACCCCTGTTCTTTCACATAGCTACGCACACTGTTCCAGGCCTTATAAACCGCGTTGCTCTTCGCAGCCACAGCCAAAAAGACCGTCACCTCAGCCAAGGCCAGCTCGCCCTCAGGGGATCCGAGTCGCTCATAGGTTTCTGCCGCATCGATTGCGAGGCCTAGCCCGCGGGGGTCTGCAAGGCCAATATCTTCGGCCGCCATGCGAATCAACCGACGGGCCAGATACCGTGGGTCTGCACCCCCATCGAGCATACGGGCGAGCCAGTAAAGCGCCGCGTCCGGGTCGGACCCACGCACCGACTTATGCAGCGCGGAGATCTGGTCGTAGAAAGCATCGCCCCCCTTGTCAAACTGCCGCACTAGGGCCGGCAGCTGTGTCTGCAAGCCCTCCGCGGTTACGGCCTCGCCTATCACTGGCGGATGCACCATCGACAGTAGGTTCAAAAGCCGTCTACCGTCGCCATCACTAGCCGCAATTAACAGATCTGCCGCCTCGTCGGTCAGCCGCAGCCCACTGCCCAGCGCGGCAAGGCCGCGCTGCAGAAGCGCCGACAGCGCCTGCGGCCCCAGCGCTGCCAGCCGAAAGACCTGGGCCCGAGACAGCAAGGCGCCATTGACCTCAAAGCCCGGGTTCTCGGTTGTCGCCCCGATGAAGACAAAGAGCCCCGACTCCACATGAGGCAAGAAGGCATCCTGCTGAGACTTATTAAACCTATGCACCTCATCGACGAACACCACAGTGGCACGCCCCTGGGCCCTCCAGAGTTCGGCCTGACTCACCACATCACGAATCTCTTTAACCCCACCGAGCACCGCCGAAATCGACAAGAGCTCCGACCCAACGGCCTTTGCCAAAAGCCGTGCAATGGTGGTCTTGCCCACACCCGGTGGCCCCCAGAGAATCATCGAGGGAAGACGCCCCGCAGTAACCGCCTGCGCAATTGGCCCTTGCATGCCCAGAAGATGGTCTTGCCCAAGCACCTCAGAAATAGACTGTGGACGAAGTGCCTCAGCCAGCGGAACCACGGGTGTTGTCACAAGAAGCTAGGGGCGAATCACTTCGGCCCCCTTCGGGGGACGGAATACGAAGAGGTCTGCAGCAAGGGGCTGGTTGCGTTGTATCTGGGAGAGCACCACCCGGCTGCGACGGCCGATCTGATCAATCAGCTGAAACTGCTGCAGCATGCCCTTCACATCAAACCCCGCAGCGAGCTTCTGGCCGGATTCTTGGGCGGCCTTGGACTCCACCAAGACCCACGATAGCCCCTCCTGGTCTTCGAGGTTACGAAGCACGAAATGGCGACTGAGCACCTCTGCCGCATCAGGCCCCGCGGATAACAACAGACCCGCTGGCGTGGCCATGACTGCGTCTTGCAATGGACGAATCGTCACCTGGGCGAGATCCGGGTCATAGAGAATGAATTCACCGTTACGCACAAGCTGGAGTTGGGCATAGGGCTTTTGTACCTCCCAACGAAAGAGGCCCGGCCGCTGCAGGCTCATTACGCCGGAGAAACGGGTGACACGTCCGGAGCCAGACACCTGTTCATGCATAAACTGCGCCTGAAGCGACTGGGTTGTGGTGAGGTACTGCAGAAGCATCTGATCGGCCCCCGCGAGTACCTGCACCACCGCCTGCGCCCGGGCAGGCACGGCAAACGCAGAGACGATGGCGAGCAGCGCCGTACCTGCCGCACACCGCATCAGAAGGCGACGAGATAACGCAGGCGACTGCACCATCATGACTCTTTGCCTGCGGGAACCAGAATGTCGCGGTTGCCATTGCTCTGCATCGCAGAGACGAGGCCGGCCTGTTCCATGGCCTCGAGGAGCCGCGCTGCGCGGTTGTAGCCAATACGTAGATGGCGCTGTACCAAGGAGATCGAAGCGCGCCGATGCTTCAACACCACGGCCACCGCCTCATCGTAGAGGCTATCGCCCTCGCCTTCGCCCTTGGTGGCGCCGCCTGCTAACTCAAGGCCGGCCGTGAAGCTCCCGCCCGACTCTGGGTCAGCGCCCTCAAGAATACGGTCGTCGTACTGCGTGCCGCCTGCCTTGCGAAGATACTCCACCACCCCGAGCACCTCATCGTCGGCCACAAAGGCCCCATGCACCCGCGTGGGTACCCCGGTGCCCGCTGAAAGAAAGAGCATATCCCCCTGACCCAAGAGCGCCTCCGCACCCATCTGGTCAAGAATCGTGCGGGAATCCACCTTGCTAGAAACCTGAAAAGAAATACGAGACGGAATGTTGGCCTTAATGAGCCCAGTGATCACATCCACCGATGGACGCTGCGTGGCCAAGATCAGGTGAATACCCGCAGCCCGCGCCTTCTGGGCAAGCCGCGCGATGAGTTCCTCGATCTTCTTGCCCACCACCATCATGAGATCTGCCAGCTCATCAATCACCACAACGATCTGCGGTAGCGGCTGCAACGGCTCGGCCTGCCCCGCTGCGACCATCTCCTCATGCGCCAGCGGATCGAGAATGGGATGCCCCCGCTTCCGTGCCTCTTCTAGCTTCTGATTAAAGCCGGCCAGATTGCGCGTGTTGAGCTTACTCATCAGACGATACCGACGCTCCATCTCGCCTACACACCAATGTAAGGCATTGGCGGCAAGCTTCATGTCGGTGACAACCGGCGTGAGCAGATGGGGAATGCCCTCGTAGATCGAGAGCTCAAGCATCTTGGGATCGATCAGAATGAGCCGAATGCGCTCAGCTGGCGCATGGTAGAGCAGCGACAAGAGCATGGCATTGACACCGACCGACTTGCCTGAGCCAGTGGTTCCAGCCACCAAGAGGTGCGGCATACGCGCAAGGTCGACCACATACGGGGCACCAGAAATATCTTTGCCAAGGGCCAGCGGAAGCGCCGCACCGCTGCCTTGAAAGGCGGTAGACCCTAAGATCTCGGAGAGCCGTACGGTCTGCCGGCGCGGGTTGGGTAGTTCAAGTCCCATCAGGCTCTTGCCAGGAATCGTCTCCACCACCCGTACCGAGGTCAGCGACAAGGCCCGGGCGAGATCTCGGGCGAGGTTCACAATCTGCGAGCCTTTTACGCCCAGCGCGGGCTCTATCTCATAGCGCGTAATGACCGGGCCGGGCTGGGCCGACACCACCCGAACCGTGACGCCAAAATCGGCAAGCCGGTTCTCAATAAGGCGTGAGGTGTAGGCAAGCGTCTCGGCAGAGACAGGATCCTGCTGGTCATCTACCGGATCGAGCAGGGCAAGCGATGGAATCAGTTCGCCATCGGAAGGCAGCGCATCAAAGAGGGGCTTCTGACGATAGGCTTCTCGGGCCTGCACCGCCTTCTTTGAGACCTTCACCTCTGCCACAGGCATGACCTCTGGCCCCTGCTCAGGCAGCGCCTCTTTCTTCACGCGAACGGTGACGGCGCGGGCCTCGGCCGAGGACTGCCCCTGCGCCCGGTCGCGACGTGCCGCAAGCGCCTGCTCCGTGGAACGGTAGAGCCATTCCACCCGAAAACCCAGCCGCTCAAAAAAGACCATCCAAGAAAAACCAAGGGCCACAGAAAGCCCCAAGAAAAAGCAGACAAAGCCCACCACAGTGACACCCATTGGGCCGAGCAACCAGTCGAGTCCGCCGCCGATAAAGTTACCCAGGACCCCCCCAGCAAAGAAGGCAGCCTCTGAGCCAAGGAAATCCAGTCGCTGGGCCTCGATGACGGCACTTGCTGTCAGGAGCAGGCCAAAGCCCGCCAATCGCACCAGCGAGCGGTCAAGTACCAGGGCAGTTGGTGGGTCTTGGGGCGGTTCCAGCCCCATACGGGTCGCCCGCCGCACCGCATATGAATCCTGGAACGACAACAAGGCCAAAAGCCCGAAAAGCCCTGCCCACCAGAAGGCAGACAGGCCGAAGAAGAAAAAGAAAATATCGGACACCCAGGCACCTACCCGACCAAGCCAGTTCGAGGGCTGGGCGAGGGCTCCCGCCTGGAACCAGCCATTGTCTTGGGCTGACCACGACGAGAGCGAAAGCACCAGGAGCACAGCGAGTGTGGCCCAGATCAGCCAGACCAACTCCGACAACACAGAACGCGTAGACTGGGCCAAGGCACTCGGTGCCGATGGCTCCGGGGCGCGGCGTCTGGCCGATACCGCGGGCCGAGGCCGTTCCGCGGGCCGGGAACGATCAATGGATCGAGAAGCCATGATCGCGAACCGGAGAGTTAAAGACTTTCATATTCTTATAATTGTCCTTCAAAACAAACATTGAAAGCGACCCGAACCATGGCTTCTAAACCGACCCAACACCACCGGCTGCTTATTCTCGGGTCTGGTCCGGCAGGCTACACCGCCGCGGTCTATGCGGCGCGTGCCAATTTGAACCCCGTGCTCATCACCGGACTGGCCCAAGGCGGTCAACTGATGACCACCACCGACGTCGAGAACTGGCCCGCTGATCCCGACGGGGTGCAGGGCCCCGATCTGATGGCCCGCTTTCTCCAACATGCAGAGCGGTTTAAGACGCAGGTTGTCTTTGACCATATTCATACCGCGCTGCTCACCCAGAAGCCCATTGAACTGCAGGGCGACTCCGCCCACTACACCTGCGATGCCCTCATTATTGCTACAGGGGCCTCTGCGATGTACCTGGGGCTGCCCTCTGAGGAGCAGTTTATGGGCCGTGGGGTGTCGGCCTGCGCCACCTGCGATGGATTTTTCTACAAAGGCCAGGAAGTCTGCGTGATTGGCGGAGGCAACACCGCTGTCGAAGAAGCCCTCTACCTCACCAATATTGCCCGGCACGTAACCGTGGTCCATCGGCGCGATAAGTTTAAAGCGGAGCCGATTCTCATCGACCGCCTTATGGCCAAAGTACAAGAGGGAAAGGCCCGTATCGAGTGGAATAGCACCCTGCAGGAGGTCCTGGGCAACGAACAGGGAGTTACAGGCGCACGCCTTGCGCTTAAATCCGGCGGTACGAAAGACGTCGCGGTTACCGGTATTTTTGTTGCCATCGGCCATCGACCCAACACCGAGATCTTCGAAGGCCAGCTTGAGATGAAAAACGGCTATATCCGCACGCGCAGTGGGCTTGAGGGCAATGCCACGGCCACCAATATCGAAGGGGTCTTTGCGGCAGGCGATGTGCAAGACCACATTTACCGCCAGGCAGTCACAAGCGCAGGAACCGGCTGCATGGCAGCGCTGGATGCGCAGCGTTACCTTGAGGCCAAAGAGGGATAATGCTGCGGGCAGCCGCGTGCTGCATCGAAGGCAACAACCACCATTGCATTTCATGACACGCGTACGCCGACTCCATACCCGCCCGCCGAGCCTCGTGTTGGCTCCCCTGGAAATCGTACGTCGCGAACCAGAGGACCCAGCGCTCTTTGCCCAGGCAGTGGCGGGCGCGGTGCCATTAGAGCAAAACAAGCATCCCTTGGCAGGCGTGCGGCCAAAGCCTGCACCTATTCCTCGACAGCGTATTCGTGATGAGCAGGCGGCCTTAGCCGAGAGTCAACTCTCTGATATCAACCCCGACACCCTACTAGACAGCGATGACGCACTGTCATTTACAAGAAACGGGATCTCGCGAGACACGCTGCGTCGATTACGCCGGGGGCACTGGAGCCTGCAAGGACAACTCGACCTGCACGGCCTGCGCACAGACGAGGCACGGGAGGCCCTCGCAGCCTTCATTCATCAATGCCACCGCAGCGACCGACGTTGTCTACGGGTCGTTCACGGAAAGGGTCTTGGGTCTGTGGGAAAGGAGCCCGTGCTCAAAGCAAAGGTACGCTCGTGGCTCATGCAGAAACAAGAGGTCTTGGCTTTCTGCCAGGCCCCAGCCCACGAGGGGGGCTCAGGCGCAGTGATTGTGCTGCTGAAATCGGCGCAGCCCGGCGGTTAACAGCGAGAAAACCGGGTACGCCGATGGCGCGCTTCAAACGAGCGCTCAGGCAGCATCAAAGGTAAGCGAGACCACGGTTCCCCCTCCCCCCCTTGGGGAGACCGCAATACGGCCTCGGTTGCGCTCGGTTACATAACGGCAGAGCCAGAGACCAAAGCCCATGTGCTTACTCTTCTCACCCTTAAAGAGTTCAAAGAGTTCTGGAATCTGCTCTGGATCAATGCCCGAGCCGTTATCACCCACCTCACAGACAACCGCTCCGTTGCGCTGTCCAACCCATACGAGAATCTCAGGTGAAGCCTGAGAGGCACCTTCTAGCGCGTCAAAGGCATTATTCATGACATTCACGATCACCTGACGAATCTCATCTGGCCGGATCAGTGCTACGGCCACGCCATCGTACTGAAATACCAGATGCACCCCACGTGATCGGGCCATCGGATGAAAAAGTACCTCCAAAGACTGCACGATATCGGCAAAGTCGGTATGTCTTGGCTCCGGCCCATCATTCAAAAAAATCCCGCGTAGTGCAGTAATCACGCCCGTCGCCCGTCGATTCTCCCGCAGGATGTTGTCAAGAAGGTCTTCTAAGGCGTGGTACCTGGGATCATCAAGCATACGCAGCTGCTTCCGGGCGATCTCCGCATCCAACTGAATCGCCTGCAGCGGCTGGTTGAGTTCGTGGGCGATAGACGCCGATAACGCTCCGGAGGCCGATGACTTATTCAGTCGCGCCAGAGCGGTAATAAGCGCCTCTTGCTTACGGGAGAGTTCCCGTATCACCACATTTTCCTTGTCTATGCGGGCATTCTCACGGGAAATGAGCTCGGCCCAATAACCATTGAGAACGGTATAACTAATAACCTGCACCGCAAACTGAGTCCAGGCCACTGCCACGATAAGCAGAGGGATTTCTGCAAGCGTCCCAAACCGGGACTCTGGAGGCAGAATAAGGCCAACCCGTACCAGTACTAGGGCCAGCTCAAGAGCCGAGGCCGTTAGGAGCAGCGCGAGGTGATACGAGGACCTGAGCTTTGCATTCCTAAACAGCTCAACACACTGCCAAAGCAAGAAGATCGCTGCCAAAAATCCAACGCCCGCAATTCTTTCCTGGACATTAAATTGGAGTTTAAAAACCTCGTAGCCGATGCCAAAGGCCGCCATAAATCCCCAGAGAATCGGGTAACTGGCTGCCTGATCGGTGGGACGGCGCAGAGTGCGAAAAAACAAGGCGAGGCAGAAATGCGCGCCAAGAATAAAGCTGTTTGCAACCGTGTTCAGAAGAGGTGGGTTCTCAACGTCGGTGATCAGTGTGATGGAAAAAGCAAAAAGGAAGGTGCCCAGCCCATTCAAACCGAGTGTGACGGCCCAGAGATTGGAGGGCCGGACGGCATTTGTTGCCTTATAGAAGGGTAGGCTGACCGCCATCAACCCCAACATGACGGCGGAAATCAGAAAAAAATACAGAGCTATCGCAAGAGTCATCTCGAGACCCCCTTAGAGGCGGCTTCTTCGTAGAGCCTCCTCGCCACGCAGAAACGAAGACGGCTAGACCGCCTCGTCGCCCGTCTCGCCAGTGCGGATGCGGATAATTTGATCAATGCTCTGCACAAAAATCTTGCCATCACCAATCCGACCCGTACGGGCGGCTTTCACAATGGCATCAATTGCGGCCTCTACCATGCTGTCGGCGACCATGGCTTCAACCCGAATCTTCGGTAAGAAGTCTACGACGTACTCAGCACCCCGATAGACCTCGGTATGCCCCTTTTGCCGCCCGAACCCCTTCACGTCGGTTACGGTAAGACCCGAGACGCCTACCTCGGCCAGGGCTTCGCGGACCTCATCGAGCTTAAAGGGCTTCACGATTGCAGTAATGAGCTTCATAGGAATAACTCCTTCTCAGAGAATCGATTGGTCAGGGGAAACCGCCAATCACGCCCAAAGGCGCGACGTGTGATGCGGGCCCCTGGCGCCGCCTGCCTACGCTTATATTCACTACCACGAATGAGACCCATCACCTGGGCGATGACCTCACGCGAATGCCCCGACTGAATAATTTCTGCAACCGACTGGCCCTGCTCCACAAACCGCATCAAGATGTCATCCAACACATCATAGGGCGGGAGACTATCTTGGTCGGTCTGGTTATCGCGCAACTCCGCAGACGGGGGACGCGTGATGATTCTCTCGGGAATCACCGGCTTGCCATCATGGCCAGGGCGTAGCGCGTTTCGCATACGCGACAGGCGATAGACCCATCCCTTTAACAGATCTTTAATCACAGCATAGCCACCCGACATATCGCCATAGAGCGTGCAGTAGCCCACGGCGATCTCTGACTTATTTCCCGTTGTGAGCACTAGTCGCCCTGTCTTGTTAGAGAGGGCCATGAGAAGAACACCGCGAATGCGAGACTGCAGATTTTCTTCTGTCAGGTCGGCGGGACGCCCCGCAAAGACAGGTGCCAGACTCTCCGTTAAGACAGCATAACTGGGCTCTATGGAGATCTCGTGGGTCTCTACGCCGAGGGCCTGCGCACAGGCGCGGGCATCTTCCACACTGATGCGAGCGGTGTATTGTGAGGGCATGATGACTGCGGTGACGGCCTCAGCACCCAGCCCGTCTACAGCAATCGCAAGGGTGAGCGCAGAATCTATACCGCCCGAAAGGCCCACGAGGGCACCCGAGAATCCGTTCTTCAGAACATAATCTTTCGTGCCCAAGACGAGTGCGTGATAGGCCTGCTGCTCCACAGAAAGTTCGGGGGCTATGCTGCCCTCAAGACGGCCGGACGCCGGTTCGTAGCGCAGCATGAGAAGGTCTTCACTGAACCGACGGGCACGCGCGGTGATTTCGCCCTTCGCATCAAGTGCAAAGCTATCGCCATCGAACACAAGCTCGTCTTGGCCACCGATAAGGTTACAAAAAGCCACCGGAAGCCCATGCCGCGTGACATGGGCGCGAACGACATCAAGGCGCTCAGCCTGCTTATCAAGGTGAAAGGGCGAGGCATTCATGACCAACAAGACCTGCGCACCCTCGGCCCGTGAGAGCGCGGGGGCCCGGGGAAACCAGACATCCTCGCAAATATTGACCGATAGACGCACCCCCTTACAGGTAAAGACAAACGGGGCGCCGTCAGCGTGGAAGTAGCGCTGCTCGTCGAATACCGCATAGTTGGGCAACTCAAGCTTGCCGTAATGCCCTAAGATTTCGCCATTCTGAAAGACCGTTGCCGCATTAAAGACCTGATCGTCACGCTGGCGCGGATACCCCACCACAAAGATGAGTGACCCGAAGCCTCTACTCTGGGCAACCATGTCGTCAAGCACCTGCTGACAACGCCGAAGAAAGGTGGGCCGCAGGAGTAGGTCTTCGGGTGGGTAGCCCACCAATGAGAGTTCGGGCGTGACCAGAACATCTGCGCCCTGATCATGGGCCTGCTGCGCCGCCTGCATAATCTTCTGGGCGTTACCCGTGAGGTCACCCACGGTCGCGTTGATCTGGGCAAGGGCAATGTGAAGGGACATGAATGGATTATCGCATGCAGGTGAAGACGAGCTTTACGGAAATCGCCCAGGCCGACTGGCAGACACTCTGGCAGGCGAGCCTCTCACCCACACCGTTTACAGACCATCAGTTTCTGGCCGCCGCCGAGACCTCGGGCTCGGCCGATGCCAGAACAGGCTGGCGCCCCTGTCCGGTTGAGATTCGTGCCGCAGACGGATCACTCCTTGCTGCTGCGCCGGTCTATCTGAAGGACCACAGCTATGGCGAGTATGTCTTTGACTGGGCCTGGGCCCGGGCCTACCAAGATGCCGGGCGGGCCTACTTCCCCAAGTGGCTCATCGCACCCCCGTTTAGCCCAGTTCCGGGAAGTCGACTGCTCGCAAAAGACGCTGCCGCCCACGGCGCCTTGGCAAAGGGCCTCACCGAGATGATTCAAAGCAGTGGACTGTCCTCAGCCCATCTGCTCTTTGGAACCGCAGAAGACCACCAGGCCCTGGAGAATGTTGGCTGGCTCGTGCGCCAGGGAGTGCAGTTTCATTGGATGAACCGGGGCTTTCGCGACTTTGATGACTTCCTTCAAAGCCTAAGCCAACCCAAGCGCAAGAAAATTAAAGCAGAACGGCGCAAAGTCGCTGAGGCGGGTGTGGTCTGCCAGGTGCGCACAGGCGCTGAACTCACGGCAGACGACTGGGATTTCTTCTATCGCTGCTACGAGAACACCTACCTACAACACGGAAACCCCCCCTACTTCACGCCAGATTTTTTTACGCAGCTTGCCCGCCAGATGCCGGCATCCATCGTAGTCGCCACCGCCCACCCAGACCAAAGCTTAGAAAATGCGCCGATTGCAGCATCGCTACTCATGGTGCAGCAGACAGCACAGGGGCCCGTAGCCTACGGCCGCTACTGGGGGGCGCTTGTATCCATTCCTTTTCTGCACTTTGAGCTCGCCTACTACACGCCCATTGACTGGGCGATTAGGCAGAAGGTACAACGACTGGAAGGTGGCGCGCAGGGGGAGCACAAGATGGCCCGAGGATTCGAGCCGGTACCCGTGGCCTCGGTGCATTGGATCTCCGAGCCACGGTTTAGAGATGCGGTGTCGCGCTTTTTAGAGCGCGAAGGGAAAGGCATGGAGGGCTATCTCTCAGAACTGAACGACCGACTGCCCTTTAAATAACCCCCTGACAATGCCTGTGGTCGGTAATTACGATCGGTACTGCCCTAGCCTTCTTGTGCGTCTCGGTAACGCTTTGCGCTTAAGAGGATCTCCTGCTTGGCAGACTCTGGACCTTCCCAGCCCTGCACCTTGACCCACTTTCCTTTTTCTAGATCTTTGTAGTGCTCAAAGAAATGCTGAATCTGGTGCAGCCGCTCCGGTGCGATGTCTTCGGGCTTTTTCCAGTGTTTATAAATTGGCAGGATCTTATCGGTGGGAACTGCAAGCAGCTTGGCATCGCCACCCGCCTCATCGTCCATCTTGAGCACGCCGATGAGTCGGCTGGGAATCACCGCTCCCATGGCCACTGGAAAGGGCGTAATGACCAGCACATCCACGGGATCCCCATCGTCGGAAATCGTCTGGGGTACATAGCCGTAATTACAGGGATAGTGCATCGAGGTCATCATGAACCGATCGACAAACAAAGCGCCCGTTGCCTTATCGACCTCGTATTTAATCGGATCGCTATGGGCCGGAATTTCAATAATGACATTGACCTCTTCGGGCGAGTTATCGCCGGCCGTGACATTCATTAAGGCCATAAAACCTTCTTTCTCGATAGACATTAATAGCAACAGATAATAAGGGATTCCACTAATCCACTCAAAAACGACGTTTTACATCGCGGTGCCCGCTTACACTACGGGCGGTGAAAAATCTTCGTTGTTCTTATATTTAGGGGGGTCTTCTTAATGTCTGCCGCACTTATCCTGGCCATGGTCTGTGGCCTGTTGGCAATCATCTATGGACTGCTGTCCAGTCGATGGATTCTGTCTCAACCTGCCGGCAATCCGCGCATGCAAGAAATTGCCCATGCGATTCAGTCTGGTGCCGAGGCCTACCTCGCCCGCCAGTACCGCACGATCGCGATTGTGGGCGTTGTGCTTACCGTACTGATTGCGGTATTTCTCGATGTGGTTACCGCTGCGGGCTTCGTCCTGGGGGCTGTGCTCTCCGGAGCCTGTGGCTTTATTGGCATGAACATTTCAGTGCGCGCCAACGTACGCACCGCGCAAGCGGCCACCCACGGCATTGGACCAGCACTGGATGTCGCCTTCCGTGGGGGTGCCATCACGGGCATGCTGGTGGTGGGGCTTGGGCTACTCGGTGTGACCGGATTTTTCTGGTTTCTGATTGGCGGCGATACCTCCGCCAGCGGCGAGGGGCTCTCCAAGATGCTCAACCCGCTTATCGGCCTGGCCTTCGGTTCCTCTCTCATTTCCATCTTTGCGCGACTGGGCGGGGGTATCTTCACCAAGGGCGCCGACGTGGGCGCAGACCTGGTAGGCAAGGTGGAGGCCGGTATTCCGGAAGACGACCCCCGCAACCCTGCTGTAATCGCCGATAACGTGGGCGACAACGTAGGCGACTGCGCTGGCATGGCCGCAGACCTCTTTGAGACCTATGCCGTGACGCTCATCGCAACTATGTTGCTCGGTGCCCTGCTCATAGCCACTGCGCCGATGCAGGCGGTTCTCTACCCCTTAGCACTCGGCGGCGTTTCCATCATTGCATCGGTGATTGGCTGCTTCTTTGTGAAGGCCTCGCCTGGCATGAAGAACGTGATGCCCGCGCTCTACAAGGGACTGGTCGTGGCGGGCGTCTTATCAGCGATTGCCTTCTACTTTGTGACCGACTGGCTCATGCCTGCCAATGCGATTGCCGATACCGGCAGCGTCTGGAGGCTCTGGGCAGCGGGTCTTGTGGGCCTCGGACTAACCGCCGCGATGGTCTGGATCACCGAGTACTACACCGGTACCGACTACTATCCGGTGAAGCACGTCGCACAGGCATCGACCACAGGGCATGCAACCAACATCATCGCCGGTATTGGTGTGAGCATGAAGTCCACGGCCTGGCCGGTGATCTTTGTCTGTATCGCCATCTTCTTAAGCTATTGGCTTGCTGGGCTCTACGGCGTGGCGATTGCTGCCACGGCGATGCTGAGCATGGCCGGAATCGTGGTCGCGCTTGACGCCTACGGGCCGATTACCGACAACGCCGGCGGCATTGCAGAAATGGCAGAACTTCCCAGCAGTGTGCGTGATGTCACCGATCCGCTCGATGCCGTCGGCAACACCACCAAGGCGGTGACAAAGGGCTATGCCATTGGTTCGGCAGGCCTTGCCGCACTGGTACTCTTTGCAGACTACACCCACAAGTTAGAGTCGGCCGGGCAGAGCCTGAAGTTCGACCTCTCTGACCCCATGGTCATCATTGGTCTCTTCATCGGCGGCATGATTCCTTATCTCTTCGGCGCCATGGCCATGGAAGCGGTTGGCCGGGCTGCGGGCTCGGTGGTTGAGGAGGTGCGTCGGCAGTTCCGAGAGATCCCGGGCATTATGGAAGGGACGGCCAAGCCCGAGTATGGCCGCGCCGTGGATATGCTCACGTCCGCTGCCATTAAAGAAATGATGATCCCGAGCCTCTTGCCCGTGGTGATTCCTATTTTGGTGGGGGTCCTCCTGGGGCCTGTGGCCCTTGGTGGGCTGCTCATGGGCACCATCGTGACCGGGCTCTTTGTGGCGATCTCGATGTGTACGGGTGGCGGTGCCTGGGACAATGCCAAGAAGTACATTGAAGACGGGCACCATGGTGGAAAAGGTTCTGATGCCCACAAGGCAGCCGTTACCGGCGATACCGTGGGTGACCCCTACAAAGATACCGCAGGCCCGGCTGTCAATCCGCTGATCAAGATAATCAACATCGTGGCCCTGCTCATCGTGCCCGTGCTGTGATCATGCTTACAGCGTCTGCGTACCATGTGGCGCAGACGCTGTAGAGGTTCCTGATACCCGACGCCTCCGAGAGGGGGCCGTCGGGTTTTTATTGGTCTACTGCCAGACGCTGCGTCTCGGCACGCTTTGCGGCTTCCTGCCAATGCCGTTTGGCTTCGTCATGCTTGTCTTGCGCCTGAGCGATCTGGGCCAGGGCGTGGCTGACACGTACCGAGGGACGGATGGAGGACGCGCGCTTTAGGTGCTGTTCGGCCTTGCCCCAGAGTTCTTGGCTCTGGCTTAACCGGCCCATGGCCCAATGCAGTTCAAACGATTCTGCGTGGGTCTGCGCCCATTGCTCTAGCCGGGCAAATTGCTCCCGAGGATTGTCCGCGCATTCGGCATAGGCTTCGACGAGGCGCACATCCCATTGGGCTTTGAGCGCCGTCTCAATCATCTGCCGCGCCTCGCGGTGGCGCCCAATACCGATCCATACCCGCGCGGCCATGCTCGCGAGGGCCGGATCCACCCGCTCGGAAGAAGACATCTTATTCACGACCTGCTGAATCGCCACCGGATCGGCATCTGCAGACTTGAAGAGACCCGCATACGCGGAGCGCTTTACCTTCTCGGCGACCGTCTCATGCAGGGCCTTACGATTCTCAAGCAGGCGCACAAGGCGAATGACCTCCGACCATTGACCCGTAAGCTCATAGGCCTTCAGCATCAGTCTTGTGCCATGGATGTGCCTTCGGTCGCCGGCCAATGCCTCCTGAAGCACCCGCAGGGCAGCAGAGCCATCATGGTCGTCGATAAAAAACTCGGCCTGTGTGAGGGCCTGAAGCTGCGGGTGGTCTGAGCGCCAGTGGCGGGCTGGACCTGCCGCAGCCTTCTCAAGCCAGCGGTCTCTGAGGGGCAGATCGCGTAGCCGATGGGCTGCCCGACTCGCAAAGACCGCCACCATGCGCGAGACCGAATTCTCGCCCGTATTGAGATCGCTAAACTCTTTATCAAAGTCCTCTGCAGCCCGAGTGACCCGCGCGTAGCGGCCTTCCAGAAAATCAAGGGTCAGATCAGAGAGGCGCTTCATCCGCAGGGTTTCGTGGCTGCGCTGTCGGTAGTCACGAATTCTCTGCGGCAGTCGGCCAAGCCAGCCCCAGACACGAATGAGCGAGACCAGGACAATGACCAGCAGACCGGTTGCGAGAATCGCGGTAGAAAGCGCCACATCAAACCGCCAAGTGCCCCACCAGAGCGTGACGGCTCCCCCATGAGACTGCAATCCCAGAATAATCGCGACGAGGACTGCCAGAACAATTAGCTTGGCCAGAAACCACTTCATGCAGGGTCCCTCAAGGCCACTCGCAACGCAGAGATCTCCACTTTGAGCCCCATAAGCCGAGCATCTGCCGGATCGTAATACGTCGTGAGGAGTTCAACCAGCGCGGCAAGCTCTTCTGACGCGAGCTGGGGCTGATCCTGCATGAGAAGCAGTCGTGCGCTCAGAAGATGGGACTGGACACGCTGATCCACCTGAGCAAAAAATGCCTGGGTCTGTCCGGCCATGTTCGGGTCGTCCACCTGCTGAATACGCACAAGGCTGGCAAGAAAGCGGCCCGTTGCATCCAAGGCCCCATCAAACCAGCGCCCGAGCCGCTCGCCAAAAGGATCGACAACGGGGGTGTCGGGGGTCACCGGCGCTACCGCTGTGCTTTCTGGCGCTGCGCTCGGGGCAGACAGAACTGTCGGTGCTGTCTTCACAGGCTTATCAGAGACCGGCGGCACCGAAGGCGCTGATCGTGGGGCTGTGAGAATCGTGTGAAGCTCTGCTGAAGGATCTTTTGGACCCGCGCGCAGGGTACGCAATATCATCGACCACTGCTGCATCTGGGCGATGCGCTGGGAAATGAGCGGGTCGAGTCGCGGTGCAGGCAGAGCAGTCTGGATCGGCGGATCTGCAGGGCGTCCGCTACCGACCGACTCTGTGGGGCTACCTGCAACTAAAGACTCCTTATCGCCCTTCTCCGCGATGCCTTGCTTATCCCCGGGTCGGTCTGCTGCTTCGTCTAAGGCCTGGGCCTGCTGCTTAAGAATCTTCTGCGCAAGCCACGTCGACTCACGCACAACATAGAGGCTGACCAGCCCGCCGACCACTGCCGCAAGCACGACCAGTACGAGTACCCCAGGCCCTGCACCAGAGCCACTACGCTGGTGCGTCACCGGGGTTACAGGATCTGGAACGGGGGATGCGTCTCCCGCAGCAATGTACGAGGCACTCGATTCGGTCTCAGATTCCTTCGGCCGACTGGAGGCACTCGCTGGGCTCGTGGCACCAGTGGCGATAGGGGCTTTTTCTGGGGTGTTTTCTTCCGTCATACCCTGAAGTTTAGCCTTGCCATGCCAGAAAGTATCTGCAACGCGCCTAGGCCCTCAATCATCGGCGCAATCTCGATACCCAGAGCAGCTGTTAAGGCCTCAGCAATCCGAGGATGATGGGTCATCCACACCACACCGCGAGGATTCAACGCCTGCGCGGTGAGCCCCGCTATTACTGATTCCACTACGGTGGAACTCGATACGACCAGACCCACGCCCTCCGAGGCTCGCGGAGCAATCATGGGCATTGGGCAGGCCACACGCCGATAGAGCGCAAGTCGCCGGCTAGGTACCCCCAAAGAAGCAAGCCCCTCTGCAAGCAAGGGCTGGTTCTCCTGGGCCTCCAGTAAGAGTGCCTCAGCACCTTCAGACAGCGCTGCGGTACGGTCGGAGAGCCAACGAAGAAACGGCTCTGCACCAGACCCCAGGGCGGCCGGCATGCGCCAGACCTCGGGGGCCTGCGAGGCGGGATAAGAGGCGTTGCGCCACTGTGTTTCAAGCCAGTGTGCTAAGGCCGTACAACTCGCCTCGCCGACCCCGGTGAGTACCCAACGGCTCGGGTCTGCCGCAATCTGCGCGAATAGCGCCGCACCCGGGGTCGGAAGTATTCCGAGCGCCTCCACACTCGCCGGGCTCGTGGCTACCAGCAGCCGTCGGCCAACCCCCGCGTGCAACGGCTCGGGCTCATGTGGCGCTTGACCAAGAGGAATCAGCCTCTGTAGGGGAGCGGAGACCACACGCAAAGACCAATGCGCCGGCAAGGCTTGGCGGGCGCCTGCCAGGAGTTCGTCGGCCAGTATGTCTGGGGCACCCTGCCAGAGCGGGCGCGTGAGAACCAGACAGACCGGCTGCGTGGTCACCCCGGGCTGGCCAGGCTGGCCAAAATCTTATCTGCGCCCTGCGCCCTGAGGCCCTGTGCTGCCTCTAGGCCCAGTGCCTCAGGATCTGACCCCTCGAGGTCGACAGCATGCAATGCCGAACCATTGGGCATGCCGATGCGGGCACGCAGACGCAAGACGCCAGAGGGCTCTGTCACGCAGTAGGCCGCCAGAGGTACCTGGCAGCTCCCGCCCAACGCCCGCGAGACAGCCCGCTCAGCACGTACTTCACGAAAGGTCTGGCTGTGCTCTAAGGTGGACACCAAGGCGGCAGACGCGGAGTCGTTCGCCCGAATCTCAATGCCCAAGGCACCCTGCCCCGCCGCCGGCAGCATGGTTTCGGGAGGAATAACCTGACGAATACGCTCGGCAAGGCCGAGCCGCTTCAGGCCTGCCGCTGCAAGAATAATCGCCTGCATCTCGCCACGGTCGAGCTTGGCCAGCCGAGTATCGAGATTGCCCCGTAGCGGCACCACGGTGATATGCGGGTAGCGGGCGCGCAGCTGGGCCTCTCGCCGCAGACTGCTGGTACCGACAATCGCACCGGCGGGCATGGCATCGAGACTCTCAAAATGCGGCGAGACAAAAGCGTCTCGCGGGTCTTCGCGCTCCATGACTGCGGCAAGTGCAAACCCCTGCGGCAGTTCCATCGGCACGTCTTTAAGCGAATGCACCGCCAGATGGGCACGCCCCTCTTCGAGCGCGGTCTCAAGTTCCTTTACAAAAAGGCCCTTACCGCCCACCTTGGAGAGCGTACGATCAAGAATCTGGTCGCCCCGGGTGGTCATTCCAAGAATGGTGACGGGCTGTCCAGAGGACTTTTGAAGCAGGGCCTGAACATGTTCGGCCTGCCAGAGAGCAAGGCGGCTCTCGCGCGATGCAATAATCCACATAACCCAACAGTGTAATAGAGATAAGAAAGACTGCCTGCCGTGAGCAATGCACTCAATCAGAAAGACCAGGCCTGGTCGGGCCGATTCTCAGAGCCCGTATCGGCTCTTGTACAACGCTATACCGCCTCGGTGGGCTTTGATCAACGACTGGCCCTCTTTGATATTGAAGGGTCTCTGGCCCACGCCGACATGCTCTGCCATGTGGGGCTTCTCTCGGCAAAGGACCTCAGCGACATTCAAAAAGGGCTTGGCCAGATCCGCGACGAGATTGTCGCGGGAAAGTTCGACTGGCAACTTGCCTTAGAGGATGTCCATCTCAATATCGAGAAGCGGCTCACCGACCTGGTGGGCGACGCAGGCAAAAGACTGCATACGGCCCGCTCACGTAATGACCAGGTGGCCACCGATATTCGGCTCTGGCTACGCGCACAGATTGACGATATTCGTGGTCAGCTCACGGCCCTGCGAGGGGCCCTTGTGAACAAAGCGCTGGCCCATGCCGAGACCATCATGCCGGGCTTTACCCATCTGCAGGTGGCCCAGCCGATTAGCTTTGGCCACCACATGCTCGCCTATGAGGCCATGTTCTCGCGTGATGATGAGCGGCTGGCCGATGCCCGTAAGCGGGTGAATCGTCTGCCCCTGGGCGCTGCGGCTCTGGCGGGTACCAGCTACCCCATCGACCGCCTGCGGGTTGCCCAGACGCTGGGTTTCGAAGGCGTCTGCGAAAACTCTTTAGATGCCGTGAGTGATCGAGACTTTGCTATTGAATTCACCGCGGCCTGTGCGTTGATCATGACCCATGTCTCGCGGCTGTCTGAAGAACTCATTCTCTGGATGACCAGCCGCTACGGGTTTATCAAGCTACCCGATCGGTTCTGCACCGGCTCGTCCATCATGCCGCAGAAGAAAAACCCCGATGTGCCTGAACTCGCCCGCGGGAAGACCGGGCGCGTGAATGGACACCTGGTGTCGCTGCTCACGCTCATGAAAGGCCAGCCCCTCGCCTACAACAAAGACAACCAGGAAGACAAAGAACCTTTGTTTGACACGGTCGATACGGTGCTCGATACCCTGCGGGCCTTTGTGGAAATGGTGGATGGCATGGAGCCGCAGCCTGAGGCTATGCGTAAGGCGGCCTTAGAAGGCTATGCCACGGCAACCGATCTTGCCGACTACCTGGTAAAGAAGGGGTTGCCATTTCGCGATGCGCACGAGGCAGTGGCCTTGGCCGTGCGGCATGCAGTCGACCAAGGGGTGGCGCTTGAGGCGCTGCCGCTGTCGGTGCTGCAGTCTTTTCACCCGCAGATTGCCGAGGATGTGTTCGCAGTCTTGTCGCTCGAAGGATCGGTAAATAGCCGCAACCATCTTGGAGGTACCGCCCCCGCGCAGGTGCGGGCGCAGGCGGAGAGGCTACGGACGATGCTTTCGATCTAAAACAGGGTGTTACCGGTGCGCCGACTCACCCCCTTGAACGCCGAGATCCTCGTTCGTTCGTCCTTGCAAATTAAACATCGGATGTTCAATTTGCAAGGATCAAAAAAAGCGCGCCAAAAAAAAGCCGGCGTCTGATCGCGAACGCCGGCCTAAAAGCCGGCGAAGGAGGAGACTATTTTCGCTTCGACGGCGGGAGGTCTGTACACACCCCTTCGAAGACCTCGGCCACCATGCCAATGGTTTCTCCCAGGGTGGGATGGGGATGAACGGTTTTGCCAATATCGGTGGGGTCGCACCCCATCTCGATGGCTAGAGCAAACTCGCCAATCATGTCGCCGGCGTGCGTACCCACAATTCCTCCACCAATCACCTTATGACTCTGGGCATCGACAATAAGTTTCGTAAATCCCTCATCCCGACCATTGGCAATCGCCCGACCGGATGCCGCCCAGGGGAACACGGCTTTTTCGATGGCGATGCCCTTGGCCTTGGCCTCCTCTTCGGTGACTCCCACCCAGGCCACCTCGGGGTCGGTGTAAGCCACCGAAGGAATGACCCGCGCATCGAAGAAGGATTTCTGACCCGCTGCGGCCTCAGCCGCCACATGGCCCTCATGTACGGCCTTATGGGCCAGCATGGGCTGCCCGACAATGTCGCCAATCGCAAAGATATGGGCCTGACCGGTACGCATCTGCCCATCCACGGCGATGAACCCGCGGTCATCTACCAAGACACCCGCCTTCTCAGCACCGATGGCCTTGCCGTTGGGGCGACGCCCCACGGCCTGCAGCACCAGATCGTAGGCCTGGGGTTCCTTAGGGGCATCCGCGCCCTCAAAGCCCACGTAAATACCGTCTTTCTTGGCCTCAGCCGATACGGTCTTGGTCTTTAGCCAGATGTTGTCAAACCGTGGCGCATTGAACTTTTGCCAGACCTTCACCAGGTCTCGGTCGGCGCCCATCATCAGGCCATCCATCATCTCAACGACATCGACACGCGCCCCTAAGGTGGAATAGACGGTTGCCATTTCGAGGCCAATAATGCCCCCACCGATAACCAGCATGCGTTTGGGCTGCTGACGCAGTTCCAGGGCGCCCGTGGAAGTCACCACGCGTGGGTCATCAGGCAGAAAGGGGAGCTTCATGGCCTGCGACCCAGCCGCGATGATGGCCTTGGAAAACCGAATCACCTGCTTCTTGCCCGCGGCATCGGTGACCTCTAAATGAAACGAATCGAGAAACTCGCCCACGCCCTGCACCACGGTGACCTTGCGGGCCTTGGCCATGCCTGAGAGCCCACCGGTCAGCTTACCCACCACCTTTTCTTTCCAGTCGCGCAGCTTATCGAGGTCTACGGTAGGCTTCCCAAACGAGATGCCGTGGGCCTCGAAGGCCTTGGCCTCATCCATCACGGCTGCCACATGCAACAAGGCCTTAGACGGAATACAGCCCACATTCAAGCAGACGCCGCCGAGCGTGCTGTAGCGCTCCAGAAGCACGGTCTTCATGCCGAGGTCTGCGGCACGGAAGGCGGCGGAGTAGCCACCGGGTCCGGCGCCGAGAACAAGCACCTCGGTTTCGAGGTCAGGAGTACCGGTAAAGGACTTGACTGGAGAATTGGCTGCGACCGGCGGGGCCGTCCTGATATTCTGGGCCTCGGGAGACGAGTTCGTTGCGAGGGCTGCGACCGGCGCGGCCAGCGCCTCGAATGGCTTCGCAACATTCTCGTCGCCTGTCCCCGCAACGGTCTTGCCCCCAGAGATAGTCGAGGGAGTTACGGATCCGGATGGCGAGAATGTTGCAGAGCCATTCGAGACACCGGATCCGTCTCCCGAGACCCCTGCAGCAACACCGGTCGAAGCCACACTCGAGCCTGAGGACGCCTCGATGAGTCCAACCAGACTCCCCTCACTCACCTTATCCCCAACCTTCACCGCCAAACTCACCAACTTCCCGCCCACACTCGCCGGTATCTCCATCGAGGCCTTGTCACTCTCCACC
>JBDLQX010000117.1:0-6221 GCA_039800345.1 Pseudomonadota bacterium
CACCTCACCCCGCAGTCGTGTCACATCCCGTACGGCCTCGGCAATCTGGGCCCGCAAGGCATCACTTTCGCTATGGCCCGCCGCAAGTGCACAGCGCAGCGTCATGACATCCTCACCGAGCTTTCCGGTGAGCACCAGACGTGCCTTCGCGACCTGAGGCAATCGCTTCGTAATTGCGGCAACAAGCCCCGGGTGGACAAACATCCCGCGTACCTTCGTCGTCTGGTCTGCCCGACCGAGCCATCCTTTAATACGGAGGTTGGTGCGCCCACACGTCGAGGGCTTCTCGACGGAGGCGGGATCGATCGCCGATAGGTCGCCCGTTGCAAACCGAATCATGGGGTAGTCCGCCCCGAAATGGGTCACCACGACCTCTCCGGTGTCACCAAGGGGCATGGGCTTGGTACCCCCAGGCTCCACGATCTCCAACACGATTTCCTCATCGATGATCATGCCCTGGGCGGGGTCTTCGCCCTCATAGGCAATCATGCCCAGATCCGCCGTGGCATAGACCGACCGCACAGAGGTGAGTCCCCGACCGGCAAACCATTCACGCATCGACGGGGTGAGTGCCTCACCGGATACCGCCGCCTTACGCAGGCTTGTTACTGTGAGCCCCAGTTCGTCGGCCTTCTCAAGAATAAGCTTGAGAAAACTGGGCGTCCCCACGTAGCCAGCCGGATGTAACTGTGCCATGGCCTGCGCCTGCAGTTCGGTTTGTCCCACGCCAGCCGGCAAGACCCAGCAGCCCAAAGCATGCAGCCCACCCTCCATGATCCAGGCGCCCGGCGAGAGATGGTAGGAAAAGCTGTTGTGTACCAAGTCGCCTGCGACAAAGCCTGCCGCGCGCAGCGCGCGGGCAGTGCGGAACACATCTACCGCCATACCTTGTGGCTCATAAATCGGACCGGGTGACTGGAAGATGCGTCGCAGCGCCGTTGGCGGTACGGCCAGTATGCCGCCGAGGGGAGGATGAGCCGACTGCTGTGCGGAAAGATCGGACTTTCGCGTCACGGGAAGCGAGGCCAAGTCTGCGAGTGTCGTCAGGCCCGCCGCGGGCATCGAGGCGAGCGTCTTTGCATAGTAGGGCGCCTGGGCCCGCGCATGGACGAGCGCCTTATTGAGCGCAGCAAGGAGATCTGACTGGCGCTGGGCAGCGCTTCGGCGTTCGAGCAAATCGAGAGGGCTTGCCATTGCTAGTACCTAGGCCAGCCAACGCTTGCGACGACGATACGACTTCACCTCTTTAAAGGAACTCCGGTCTGATCCGGACGAAACGCCAAGGTAGAACTCTTTCACATCTTCGTTGTTACGAAGGTCGCCGGCTGTGCCATCAAGCACCACGCGACCGTTCTCAAGAATGTAGCCGTAATGCGCAAACCGTAGCGCGACCATGGTGTTTTGTTCTGCCAACAGAAAACTGACTCCTTCGCGGGCATTGAGGTCTTGAACAATGTGAAAGACCTCTTCGACAATCTGAGGCGCAAGACCCATCGAGGGTTCATCCAGCAAGATGGTGTCTGGCTTGGCCATGATCGCCCGCCCAATCGCACACATCTGCTGTTCACCGCCCGAGGTATAAGCCGCCTGGGTATTCTTACGCAACTTCAGGCGGGGGAAATAGGTGTAGACCTTATCGAGCATGGCCTGCATTTCGCCACGGCTGGGCCTGGTGGTGTAGGCGCCCGACATAAGGTTCTCTTCGATCGTGAGGTGGGCAAAGCAGTGCCGGCCTTCCATGACCTGCACAACGCCACGCAGCACGAGATCGGCGGGGGTGAGAGATTCCACCCGCTCGCCTTTAAACTCAATGGACCCCTTCGTCACCTCGCCACGCTCCCCCTTGAGCAGATTCGAGATAGCACGCAAGGTCGTTGTCTTGCCCGCGCCATTACCCCCAAGGAGGGCAACGATACCCCCCTTAGGAACGGCCAGGGACACCCCCTTCAAGACCAAGATCACATGGTTGTAAATGACCTCAATACCATTGACGGAAAGAACGGGGGTGGCCTGACTCATAATGGCGCGCTCTCGACAGGATGTTTACGAGTTACAGTCGGATGCAGGACGACGGGTGAGCTTCTTATCCGACGCATAGCGATCGGCTGAGGCCTTCACCATGGGATTGATAATGCTCATATCGGCCTCAAGCCAGTCGGACGACCAGTTGAACTTGGTGCCGTCCCAGGTATGAACCCGGGCAAAGGCAGAGCCCATATGATCGTTACAGCCGGTCTGCACCGGGCTGATCACCCCCGTGAACCCGATCTGGCCAAGTCGTCCGCGACCAATGTCGAGGTTTTCGTATCCCCAACGTGCCTGCTCACCGGTCATGACTTTACCCTTGCCAAACCGCTCCTGGGCACGGAACACGCCCTCGACCGCGAGCATGGCGCCGACAACGCCACGCATGTAGAGCACATCGCCGACCTCATCCCGCGGGCCGGTTCCCTGACCCTTGGCATGCACCTTCTCAAGAATCTCCTTCACCACATCAGCGCCCTTGGCTTGACCGTGTTGCATCATAACGGCGCTATAGCCCCTCGCAGCCGGCCCGATATCCTTCAGATCGGGCTCGGCGCCAGACCACCAGGTGCCAAACATCTTGCTGGTGGGATAGCCCACCGCAACCGCCTCACGCACAGCAGTGGCGGTCATGATTCCCCAGGTCTGCAGCACTACGTAATCGGGGCGCTCCTGCCGAACCCGCAGCCAGATTGACTTCTGCTCCACACCAGGCGCAGGAATCGGAAGGGCAAGGATGGTAAAGCCGTGGCGCTTGGCACGCTCTTCGACGATGGGCAGAAGCTCCTTACCGAAGGGGCTGTCGTGATAGCCCACGCCAATCTTCTTGCCTTTGAGCTTGTCCCAGCCGCCTTCCAGGTTGGCAATGTGCCGCAGCACCGCATCACCCGCTACCCAGTAATGGCCAATCAACGGGAAGTTCCACTTGAAGATGCCGCCATCAGCCGAATCACTGCGGCCATAGCCCGAAGTGATCAGGGGGATCTTGTCTGCAGGTACCTTCTCGGTAAGCGCAAAAGTAATGCCAGTTGATAGCGGCTGAAACACCGTTGCGCCGCCGTGCTTGCCTTTAAGGCGCTCGTAACACTCAACGCCGCGGTCTGTAGCGTAGGCCGTCTCGCACTCTTCTACGAGGGTCATCACACCGTTAATACCACCCCGAGTGTTCACAAGTTTCATGTAATCCCAATAGCCATTGGCAAATGGGGTTGCATTCGGTGCCACTGGGCCGGTGCGGCCCGTGAGGCTCGGGAAGAACTGCACCTTCTGCTGCGCGACCGCCGCGGTATGCAGGCCGACGCCTGCGAGGGTCAGTGCCGAGAAGGCCACCGATGTCCATAGTTGTCGAACTTTCATGCCATGTCTCCTTTGAATAACTTCTCACTCCCAAAACTACACCACCACAATCGGAGAGTCTCGAGCAGCAGACTCCCCCACAACGATTCCTCTAATGTGGAAATGGCCAGAGCCGAAGCTTCTGCTTACCAATACTCCAGAGTTTTGCCAGGCCATGCGGCTCCGCAATCAAGAACCAGACAATGAGCGCACCAAAGATCATGAATTCGGTGTGCGAGATCATTTCTGTGGAAATCGTTAGGCCGACAAGGCCACCTAGCAGAGGCAGAAATTGGTTGAGAAAGATCGGCAGAATGACAATGAAGGCGGCGCCAAAAATACTGCCCACAATCGAGCCCATGCCTCCAATGATGACAATGAACAAGAGTTGAAATGAACGGTCGATTGAAAAGGCCAGTGGCTCCCAGGCGCCTAAGTGAATAAAACCCCAGAGGCCGCCGGCGAGGCCGATGATGAACGAACTCACCGCAAACGCGGTGAGCTTTGCATAGACCGGGCGAATGCCAATCACCGCCGCCGCCACGTCCATATCGCGAATAGCCATCCACTGCCGGCCCACGGACCCACGCACGAGATTTTTGGCGAGCAGGGCAAAGACCACAAGAAAGCCGAGGCAGAGGAGGTACTTGTCCACAGGGGTATTGATAGACCAGCCCAAGATCTCTAGACCGCCCACCGCCACAGAGCCCGAGGTGCTGTTGTTGGTAAACCAGGGTACGCGGCTAAAGGCCCAGTCGCAGAAAAACTGGGCTGCGAGCGTAGCAACCGCCAGATAGAGCCCCTTCACGCGGAGACTCGGGATACCAAAAACGACGCCCACAATGGTTGCGAAGAATCCGCCCAACAATAGCGCGGCAATCAGTGGCATGCCCTCAAACCGGACGAACATGTTGTAGGCCATGTAGGCTCCAACCGCCATGAACGCGCCAGAGCCTAAGGAGATCTGCCCGCAGTAACCGACCAAGACATTCACGCCAATGGCTGCCAGCGACAAAATGAGAAACGGCACCAAGATGGCCTTAAAGACATAGTCGTCAAACAAGAACGGCACAACAAGAAAGGCAAACGCTACGGCGGCAATGACAAACCAGCGGTCTTGGGCGATCGGGAAGATCTGCTGATCGTCGCGATAGTTGGTTCTGAACTGACCGTTTTCTCTGTAGATCATGGCGTGTGCACCCTAGACGCGGTCAATAATTTTTTCGCCGAAGAGTCCCTGCGGGCGAACCAGAAGAACAAAGAGGGCGAGCACGTAGGAGAACCAGATCTCAATGCCGCCCCCTAAGGCAGGGCCGAGGTACACCTCGGAGAGCTTTTCGCCTACTCCAATAAGGAGCCCCCCGATAATGGCACCCGGAACCGAGGTAAGGCCACCAATAATGATGACGGGGAGTGCCTTCAGAGCCACGAGGGTGAGGGAGAACTGCACCCCGATCTTTGAGCCCCAGATAATTCCAGCGACCAGGGCCGTAATACCTGCGACAAACCAGACTATCACCCACATACGGTTAAGCGGTATGCCGATAGACTGGGCTGCCTGGTGGTCGTCGGCTACAGCCCGTAGTGCCCGTCCCGTGCTTGTCTTTTGAAAGAAAAGCGTCAGAAGGGCCACAAGGGCGGCGGCCACGAGGGCAGCATAGAGGTCTTCTGTGTTGACGAGTAGCCCACCTTCAAAGACGGTATCGAGAATGAACATAGGCTCTTTGGGCATGCCGACATCGATCTTATAAACCGCGCTACCAAACACTGTCTGTCCGAAGCCGTCGAGAAAATAAGTGATGCCGAGCGTGGCCATGAGAAGGGTGACACCCTCTTGATTCACCAGATGTCGCAGCACATAACGCTCAACCAGCCAGGCAAAGGCCAGCATGATGGCAGCCGAGATGGCAAAGGCCAGTAGATTGGCAAGCACCTTATTCTCAAACCCCAACCAGAGCGGTAGCCATTCAGAAAACCGGGCCATCGACAAGGCTGCGAATAACACCATGGCCCCCTGGGCAAAATTGAATACGCCCGAGGCCTTAAAGATCAGCACAAAGCCCAAGGCCACCAGGGAGTACAAGACTCCCGCCATCAGGCCGCCAAAGAGCGTCTCGAGAAAAAATCCCATGGCCGCCTCCCTAGTGCTCAGTGCCAAGATAGGCGTTAATCACGTCGGGGTTCTGCCGCACCGCATCCGGTACGTCATCCCCTATCTTTTTGCCGTAGTCTAAGACCACAACCCTGCTCGAGATGTCCATCACAACGCTCATGTCATGTTCAATGAGAACAATGGTGGTCCCAAACTCGTCGTTCACATCGAGTACGAAGCGGCACATGTCCTGCTTCTCTTCCACGTTCATGCCTGCCATGGGCTCGTCTAGCAGCAGAATCTTCGGTTCCATGGCCAAGGCACGACCCAGGTCTACCCGCTTTTGGAGCCCGTAGGGCAGCGTGCCCACCGGCGTGTTTCGGTACTGCTGGATGCCGAGAAAGTCGATGATGTTCTCTACGAACTCGCGATGAACAATCTCCTCCCGCTGGGCTGGACCAATCCGTAGTGCCTGCAAAAACATATTCGACTTTATCTTCAGGCTTCGCCCGGTCATGATGTTGTCAAGGACCGACATGCCCTTGAACAGCGCCAGATGCTGAAAGGTACGGGCGATTCCGAGGCTTGCCATCTTGTGCGGGTTGACATCGGAGAGCACCGCGCCCTCAAAGATAATCTGGCCTTCCTGCGGCTTATAGGCCCCATTAATACAGTTGAGCATCGAACTCTTGCCCGCCCCGTTTGGCCCGATGATCGCCCGAATCTCTTTGCGTCGCACGTCGAACGAAATGTTGGAGAGCGCCTGAAT
>JBDLQX010000118.1:0-6223 GCA_039800345.1 Pseudomonadota bacterium
CCATCCGTGAATGACCAGGGGCGCGGTCTTGCCCGCACTCATTCATCATCTGCCGACAGGGCGGCATCAAGATCGACCTCGATGCCACCGACCAGCGACTGGAGCCGCTGAACAAGGCCTGCATCCACTGCCCGCAGGCGCTCGGGATGGCTAGCAATGTCGCGTGCCAGAAAGCCCAGGAACTGGCCGAGCACCGGGTCATCACCTTCGGAGGCTTCGGCTCGGGTTAGCACCACCTCGCCACTGGGGCGGATGCTGTAGTGGATCTTGTCTCGCTTGCTGAGCCGCAGGGCGCGACGCACGGTTTCCGGCACCGTGGTCTGGTAGCGGTCGGTCAACGTGGATTCGACGTCGAGGTTGGCAGGCATGGCGCGCTCCGGTCAAAAGGGTGGATGCCTTGCATGATAATGCAATCGCCTTGCCATGTAAATGCGATTGCATTGTCTACAACTGTTGCCATCCAGTCCGGAGTCTCGGGTGGGGGGGGCGACTGGCTACCAGTGACCGCTTCGAACGCCGCGAGCCCATTTTCATCTCCTCGGCAAATCTAAGCGGCTTGGGTGCCGATAAACTCATTCCTTAGCCCAAACGGGACGCCGGGAAAAAAGATCAGCCAGGCCCGGGGCGTCAGGTTCCGGGCGGTCTAGCATTTCCAGGAGTGCTTGGTACTGGCTGCCAGAAACCATGAACAGGCGTTGGTCGAGTAACGTATGCTCGGCGGCCTGAGCAAGAGGCAGAGGCGCTGGAAAGAATGCCGCATCGGTGATTTGTCGATGGGAAGCAACAGCCGAGTATAGTAAAGTAATACCTATAGATACCCCCCTGCGGAGGCTCCCATGGCTGCTACTACCATTCGTCCGGTAGCGATCAAGATCGACGAAGACACCAAGTTGCGGGTGAAGCGCCTGGCTGATGCGCGCCAGCGCACTTCGCATTGGCTAATGCGCGAAGCAATCACACAGTATGTGGATCGCGAAGAGAAACGGGAGGCCTTCCGGCAGGATACGCTGAAGGCGTGGGAAGACTTCCGTTCAAACGGCCTGCATGTGACGGCCGACGAGGCTGATGCCTGGATGGCCCAACTCGAACAAGGTCGTGACATTGAGCCTCCTGAATGCCACGTCTGATCTGGTCACCTTCTGCACTGCTGGATGTTCAGCGCCTTTATCGTTTCCTCGCACCAAAAAATCCGGACGCAGCAAAACGTTCTGTGGCGGCGATACGTCAAGGTGTCAGAGTATTAGAACGGCAGCCGGGCGTCGGACGACCCGTTGATGACATGGATGATGAGTTCCGAGACTGGATCATCGACTTCGGTGACAGTGGCTATGTGGCCCGCTACCGCGTTGACCCGCAGTCTGTCACCATTCTGTCGGTGCGTCATCAAAAAGAGGTCGGCTTCTGAACGGCCAAACACCCGAATCTTTCCTCACCAACACCAATCGTTACTAAGTCATCATTGTTGTCTAAAAACCAGGAGACGACGATGAACGCACCCCATGATCGACCCGCCACTTCGCAGGCGCCTGCAGGCCAAGAGCCATTTGTGCCTCGGTCATCTCCTCGGCCTGTTATCGCAGAGGTGCAGGGCAGAAGCGGGATCCGGTCTGGACTACCGCGAATCGTTAGCGGATGTTCAGGAGTCCGTCTTTGAGAGGGCCTGGTCGATATCCCAGACAATGTCATCCACCGATTCAATTCCAACGGCCAGACGAATCAGGTCGGGGGGTACGCCGGCAGCAACTTGCTGTTCTTCCGATAGTTGACGGTGGGTGGTCGATGCAGGATGAATGACAAGCGTCTTTGCATCACCGATATTGGCTAGGTGCGATAAGAACTCCACGTTCTCGATGAACTTCTGCCCTGCGGCCGCCCCGCCCTTGACACCGAACGACAAGACAGCACCAGCGCCTCTAGGAAGATATTTTCTTGCCAGGCTGTGATATTTGTTATCTGTCAGTCCAGGGTAATTCACCCATGACACCTTTGGGTGAGACGACAAATGTTGGGCAATCTGCAGCGTATTGCTGCAGTGGCGCTCCATTCGAAGATGCAGGGTCTCTACGCCCTGAAGCAATAGAAACGCATTCATCGGCGAGAGGGCAGGCCCAAAGGTGCGCAGACCCTCCATTCGGCATTTCATCGTAAAGCCGAAGTCACCAAAGGTCTCGTAGAAACGGACACCGTGGTATCCAGGCGATGGCTCAGTCATCGTCGGAAATTTACCGTTTCCCCAGTTGAACTTTCCGGACTCGACGACGACGCCGCCCATGGTTGTGCCATGCCCTCCAAGAAACTTGGTAGCAGAGTGGGTCACAATCGATGCGCCCCACTGAAACGGTCGGCATAGGTAGGGGCTGGCAAAGGTGTTGTCGATAAAGAGCGGGATATCCGCCTGAGTCGCAATAGCAGCGACCCGCTCGATATCCAGCACATTCATCGATGGATTGCCGATTGTCTCGGCGTACAGGAGCTTGGTCTTCGGGGTGATGGCCCGGGCGAAGCTCTCCGGATCGTCGGCATCGACAAAGATCGTGTTGATACCGAGTCGGCGAAAATTGACATCTAGCTGAGTATGCGTACCCCCGTAGAGGGTGCGTGCGGCCACGATTTCGTCGCCGGCCTCGCAGATATTGAGTAAGGCGATCATCTGCGCAGACATGCCGGTGGCAGCGGCGACCGCGGCCCGACCGCCTTCTAAGGCCGCAACCCGCTCTTCAAATACAGCAACCGTGGGATTTGAGAGCCGCGAGTAGACGTTCCCGAACGTCTGGAGGTTAAAAAGGCTCGCAGCGTGGTCGGCCGTGTCGAACACATATGAGGTGGTCTGATAAATCGGTACTGCACGCGCGCCTGTTGCTACGTCGGGTAGCTGTCCCGCATGGAGGCAGAGCGTCTCAAAGCCGTATACGTGGTCTTGTGCCATGGTAGTCGGGATCGGAGGTAATCGAGGGGTTAGAGAGGACGGCGAGAAGAGATGATTCCGGTATTGACGCCAAACCATCCCAGCCCACCGAATAGACGGGCATGCTCGATCTTGACGCAACGGTCTTCTACCACCTCGAGACCCGCAGCCTGCGCATACTGGGCCGCCTCGGCGTTCATAACGCCAATCTGCATCCACAGCGCCTTGGCGCCGATGGCCACCGCATCCCTCGCAATGGGCACGCAGTCGTCGCTCTTACGAAAGACATCTACAAGGTCTACTTTCTCGGGGATCGACTCTAGATCTGGGTAGCAGCGCTCTCCCAGGACTTCAGAGTACTTTGGATTCACCGGAATCACCCGGTAGCCGTGCTCCTGCATATACTTCGCTGCGAAATACGAGGGACGGTACCAGTCAGCCGATAGCCCAACCACAGCGATCGTCTGACAGCTCCTGAGGATTCGTCGCAACTGCAAAATCGTGCACATGGCGTTGGCGTTTTCGTGTTCATCGTACGATGATGCCTAGTATGTCAGGTCTCACCGCAATCCAAGGCAAGAAATCAACGCACTTTGGAATGCGGAGTTAAAATAGGGGCCGCGTGCGCAACACGCGGCTACCCGCTGCCACCCACCGTAACTATGATCGAGCCAAGATTCTCCCTCTTCTTAGAGCCACTTTCATGAAAACTGTTAAGAACTGCCTGACCCAAAAGCCCCAACGCGTCATCTCTGTATCTTCAGGGGATACGATCCACCATGCTCTTGAACTCATGAAGAAAGAGCGCGTGCGGGCCATTCTTGTGGTTGACAGCGAGCGCCTGGCCGGCATTCTTTCACAGGGAGACTGTGCCATTCGGGTGCTACTTCCGGGTAAAGACGCAACCAAAACCCTCGTCTCCGAAATCATGACGGCCAACCCCATCACGGTAAAGCTTGGAGACCCCATGGAGATGTGCATGGGGGTTATGTCCTCTCGTGGCATTCGTCACCTACCGGTCGTAGCTGGCGAGACTGTGGTCGGGGTCATCTCTATCGGCGATGTTGTGAAAGAGATGATGACCGAACTCAGCGAGCACGTCTCCTTTCTGGAAACCTACATTAAAGGCCACAGCGCCTAGGCCGTTAACAGACGAGGGCGCGGCTAGCGTGCCCTAACGATCCAGGACCGTCGCGTCATAGCCCTGGGCCTTTGCCCGGTCTCTTACCTCATTGGCCCTCTGTGCCGATTCAAATGGGCCGATGCGTACCTGGTAGCGCTGTGAACCATCTGCCGCCTTGATAGGCTGAATAGTTACCTTATGACCACCAGCCTCAAGCCTTGTTTTAACGAGGTTTGCAGCATCAATAGTTGCATAGACACCGATCTGCACCAGCAGCCCTTCCGACTTCTGCGCCACCGTTGTCGCCATGGCGGCCGATGCCGACGAAACAGCGGTTAACGACTGAAGGTTTACCAGAGAGAGCATCTGGGCATAGGCCAGGCCAAGAGCGTTGGCCTCATTGAGCTTGGCAAGCGATGCGCCGTCTAAGGAACGAAGCTTTTCCTCATTGACCACCAAAAAACCCGAGACCGAGCGACGCTGCCGATCTTTGTCGTTGCCCCCAATCGATAAGGTTGAGGGCTCCAGCACGCCCGCATTCTGCAGGGCCTTGGCCATCGCCTGGGTCTGCTCAAAGGCGGCATTAAACTCATTTTGAAAGGCGAGAATACGCTCTAACGCCAGAGTCGGCTTGTCATTCTCAAAGAGCGGCAGCGAGTTCTTCGAGGTGAAAATTTTTGCATCGGGATCAAACGCTACTGCATCGCGATTGTCCTGGGTCTTTACCGTAATAAACGGGTAACGGCGCACCCATGCAGGAATGTAGACCCCCGATCGCCACCGGCCCTTTGCATCCACAAAGAGGTTCTTGTTCTCGCCAAGGCCCACCATCGCAACCAAGGTGGGGGTGGCATCGCTCGCCTCGGCCACGAAGACCAGGGGGTAGTGGCGAGAGGCAAAACTCAGCTCAGAGGCGGCAATCGGAATGAAATCGGTCTGGCTGGCATAACTCAGGTCCGTAAGTTCTTTTGCAACGCCCAGGGCCTTGTGCTTGTTGGCATCTAGGAGTTCCAACTTCTTATAGAAGAGAGGCAGCGTGGACTCTTTGGCCTCTTTGGAATCTTTGGCCTCTTGCGCTGATACGAAAGAGATTGGCGCGAGCAGCAGGGCAACAGCGACAACAGCAATCGACCGCAGTGCGCGGTTCGTGAAGTGGTTTTTTCTATGCGAAGTACTCATGAGAGCGTCCTTGATTTAACGGGACGGAGTATCCCATCTTTCGCGACGCGTGTTGGCCTGTGAGCCCGCTCGGCGCTAAGCGACAACAAAAACGAAGTGGAGGTCTGAACCTCTACGCGCCATGGAAAGACTCGGCTGAAATAAAAAATCGCGCGCGTTACGGGAGTGATCGGGCAGATAGAGTTGCGTGGTGAGAACGGGGCCGTTTTCCCGTTGTACCTTCACGTGAATGTGCGGCGTTCGACCGGGATACTCCCCCGGTACCAGGGTGGTGAGCCGAAACTCGCCTTGGCGGTTCGTATACTGATGCCCACGAAGACGGTACCCCTGGTTGTCATAGTGACCCCGATCGTCACATTGCCAAAAATCAAGCAACGCACCTGCTACCGACTTACAAGAGAGGTCAACAACCTGTCCAGCTAGTACCATGCGAGACGCGGTCATACCTGACTCGATAAGGCTGGTTCTTTCGGGAGACAAGGGTGTGAAGAACGGGCCTTCCATCTGAGGGCGCGTCTGGGGGCCGCAACCGGGCGTGGGGTTGGGAGTTTGGGCGAGGGATTTTTTGGTGGTGATTACCCAAGGGGCAAACAGCGCGGATTGAACGAGGTAGGCCGTTGAGGCCTTGAGGAGAGTGCGGCGGGGGGTGTGAGCGTCGTGAGTCATGGCAGATAGAATACTAAGGCAGATTCAACTGGCCGACCCCGATGCCCGTGCCTCGGTTTCTTGCTCGAGGTACACCCAATCTACGATGTCATCGCTAGGGATGTAGCCCGCCACCAGTTGCTGCATCATCAGGCGGATACCCTTTTGTATCGGGTCTGGACCTAACCCCTCTCTTTTCTCATTTCGCTACTCCTATAAAAAGCAACCACTTGATTTTATTAAATAAAATACAGATTATAAAATTTGCTCAAAACAATGAGTAATTTTGCTCAATATACTGGGTAAAATTACGGAATGCCCTCCCCGTACCCACCGATCGCTCATAGCCTCACCGAAGCTGGCAGCCCCTT
>JBDLQX010000119.1:0-5426 GCA_039800345.1 Pseudomonadota bacterium
TCTTTGACAAGATGGCGGCAAGCCTAAAGCCCGGAGGCCTCGTGGTCATTCAGGGCTATACCGCCAAGCAGTTAGAGTACAAGACCGGAGGCCCAAACAAACTTGACCACCTCTACGACGAGCAGATGATTCGAGAGGGGTTTCCAGGGTTCAGATGGCTCGATCTGCGTTGCTACGAGGCGCAGCTCTCAGAGGGAACAGGCCATAGCGGCATGTCCGCGCTACTTGGCGCCGTGGGCCAAGGCCCGCGCTAGAGATTTGTTAGTCTATTGGTTTTCACCATGCCTCTCCCCGAACCCCACGGCCATTGCCCATCATGAAATCACTCGAAGCCTTTGTTGAGCGCGTTATCTTTGCCAGCCGCTGGATTCTGGTGGTCTTTTATGCCGGGCTCGGAGCCGCCCTCTTTATCTATGCCATTTCATTTGGCATGAAGTTCTACAAGGTGGCGATCAACATGCCCAGCATGACCGACGCCGACATGATTCTTTCTATGCTCGCCCTCATCGACGCGGCTCTCGTGGCAAGCCTACTCGTCATGGTGATGCTCTCGAGTTATGAGAACTTTGTAAGCCGCTTTGATCAGAGCACCAACGAAGTGGCCTGGCTCGGCAAGCTCAATTCCGGCAGCCTAAAAATCAAAGTAGCCGCCTCTATCGTGGCAATCTCGTCTATTCACCTGCTGCAGGTCTTCTTAAATATCGACCAGTACACCTCAGAGAAGGTGATGTGGCTCACGATTCTGCACGTCACCTTTGTGATCTCGGCCCTGCTCATGGGCTTTCTCGAAAAAATCATGCACGCCATTAAAGACCATTAACAAGGACCACCCCATGAAGAATCGTCTCCTACAGTTTCTCGTTTCCGTCTTTGGCTTTGGCGCTGCCCCAGCGCTTGTACCTGGGCCGCTGGCAGCCAACCTTCCCAAAGAGCCCGTGCAAGAGCTCGTGAAGATCGACCGCGCAGCAGGCACAGGGGCTGAGGCCGTGGCCGGCAAGAATGTCTTCGTGCACTACTCTGGCTGGCTCTATACGACCCAGTCTGCCGACGGTAAGGGCAAGAAGTTCGACAGCTCGGTGGATCGCGGTCGCCCCTTTAACTTCCCTCTGGGGGCAGGTCGCGTTATTGCAGGATGGGACCAGGGCGTTGCCGGCATGAAGGTGGGTGGTAAGCGCACACTGGTTATACCGCCGCAGATGGGCTATGGCGCTCGGGGCGCGGGTGGCGTTATTCCCCCCAACGCCACCCTTATATTTGATGTTGAACTACTCGACGTGAAGTAGCTTCCAAGGCGCCGGTTAGGCGGTGCGCTTTAGGGCCTCAATACGCTCTTCAAGCGGCGGGTGGCTCATAAAGAGCCGCTTCAGACCACTGCCCATTCCGCCACTAATACCAAATGCCTCAAGCTGCTCCGGCAGATGAGGCTGCTTGACCGACATCTGTAGGCGCTCAAGGGCAGCGATCATCTTCTGGCGGCTTGCCAAGTCTGCCCCCCCGGCATCGGCCCGGTACTCGCGCATGCGGCTAAACCACATCACAATCGCGCTGGCAAGAATGCCCAAAATAATCTGGGCCACGATTGCGGTGATCCAGTAGGCAGGACCGTGGCCGCGTTCGGTCTTGAACACCACACGATCAATAATGTGGCCCAAGACACGTGACAAGAAGAAGACAAAGGTATTGACCACCCCTTGAATCAGGGCCAAGGTGATCATGTCGCCATTGGCTACGTGACTCACCTCATGGGCGAGCACCGCCTCAACCTCATCGCGGGTCATGCCCTGCAGAAGACCGGTGCTCACCGCAACGAGCGCATCGTTGCGAAACATACCGGTGGCAAAGGCGTTGAGGTCTGGCGATTCATAGATGGCCACCTCGGGCATGCCAATGCCCGCCTTCTGGGCCTGCCGCTCAACGGTGCGCACCAGCCACTGCTCAAGCTCAGTTCGCGGCTGCGTGATCACCTGGGCACTCGTCATTTGCTTGGCCATAAACTTCGACATCGCGAGCGATATCAATGACCCCGTCATACCGACCACCGCCGACAGCAGCAACAAGGCACCGAGATCTAGCCCAACGCCCGCCTCATCGAGCACATTGCCCAGCCCAAAGACAGAGATGATGACACCCAAGACCAGCATCACTGCCAGGTTGGTCAGTACAAAAAGAAATATACGTTTCATGAGAGGTTCTTTTAGAGGAGAGGGTTTGTGGAAATGGGAATGTAGCGCGATAGGCATTACTCAGGCGCTTAGATGAAGGAGGGCTCAAGAAGTTTCAAGACCCTCGGTGTTTTCTTGCGATTATTTGCTTCTCAGGGAGAAATGCTGCGTTACAGGGGAGTCTTGTCATATAGTCCAAAGCCATGGCGCCTCCGTCCTCCAGATCCTCCCTCTCACAGGCAAAGACCTCTCTCGGTTCACACGTCTCACGAACCTTTCTTGCCGGCCTGCTCGCGATTTTTCCTTTTGTTGCAACGGCGTTACTACTCGTATTCGCTGGCCGACTGATCATCGAGTGGTTCGGACCAAGCAGCCGGTTTGGTCAGGTTCTCACCCAGATGGGTCTTGGATTTTCTGGCTCGGAATGGGTGGGTTATATCGTTGGCCTCATGCTTGTCGGCCTGCTTATTTTTGGGCTGGGACTTATTGTAGAGAGAGGCCTACAGAAGTGGGTTCATGGCCTTATTGATGGGCTCATGGGTCGTATTCCGATAGTGAGAACCGTCTACGAGACCCTTCGCCAGTTTGTGCAGCTTATTTCTCATAGAGATGAGAGTCGTCTTAACACCATGCAGCCTGTCTGGTGTCAGTTTGGTGGTGAAGGCGGTGTGACCGTGCTTGCGCTACTGTCTTCCTCTGAGCCGGTCTATGTAAAAAATCGCCTCTGCTATGCGGTTGTGGTTCCTACCGCGCCTGTGCCCATTGGTGGGGGGCTGCTCTTTGTTCCCACAGAGTGGGTAACGAATGCCGAAATAGGTATGGAGGCGCTCACCAGCATTTACGTCTCGCTTGGGGTGACCGCTCCGCAGGCATTGCGGTCGCAACGGGGGTCGTCGGTGTCGGCATCCGCTGGGACAGAGGAATCGGCGAGATCACCAGATTCTGATCGCTCGGATGGCTCGGCGTCACAAGCAGGCTGAGCCGGGGCTAATGATGGCGCTTCTGCAACCAACGCGAGTTCTGGCGGCTTGAAATTTGGATCAAAGCGCGTGTCGAGAATTTCATGTCTGTAAACGGTTTGGCACGACTCGATAAACCGCCGCAAGACGAAGAGAAAGTTGGGCACCTGGAGCCCAAAGTTGTAGTGCACCGCGCACGAGATAAAGAGGCCTACGTCGCCATCGTCCCAGCGATGAAAGACGAACTTTGACACCAGTAGCCGCTCATTGAGTTTGCCGCAGAGCGCAGCAATGGCGGAATCGGCCGCCTGGGGGTTAAGCATATAGAGCGCGCGAATGAATATTGCGCCGATAGCGTTGTCGATCTCAAGCCGCAACCCTGCACCAGTGCCGACAATAAAAACATTCTCTTCTTGTAGCACCGCCTCAAAGCCAGCAGATTGAACCAGATCGCAAAGCGACGCAAGGCTAATCTGGTCGCGGGATATTTCGTGCGCCATAGGAGATTCCTTTGCAGGGTCGGTGGCAACTGCACCCTTAGGAAAGGGAAGTAGGGTTGCGGTGGTGGACATGCCGCATATCTTGCGATACCCCAGGATCAGAACTTGATCTCGGGCGTCGCTATCGCATCCCCTTACCGCGTTGCCGCGCGGGTATTGCTGAGGGGCAGTTTTTGGCTGCCAGCCAATCAGGCCCGTTAAACCAGGGGTCTCCGAGCAGATAGCCACGCAGCATAGAAAGCGCATCGTGACCCCAAAAAAGTTTGTGATCAATTTCGAAGGTGGGCACCCCAAACAGGCCACGCGCAATCGCGTTGTCTGTCTGCTGCTGCAGGGCGACTTTCACGTCGGCGCTGTCCGCCTCCCGGGTTGGTGAGAGGTGTTCGGTAAGCGCCCTCAATCGGCTTGTGTCAGCACCCTCTAGACCGGAGCACCAGACATGCCGAAAGATTCTGTCGCAGACGTCGCGGCTCGGGGTACCGGTAGGGCTACACGCGACAGCCAGGCGCAGCAAGCCAAGGGGGTTAAAGGGATGACTCGCGGGAAGTTGCAGTGGCGTGCCTTGTTCGCGGGCTCGCCACAAAACCTGGCGGTATGTCCAGTCGCGCTTGCCCGGAATCTCTGCCGGACCAAGTTGCCCGTGGTGTTTTAGAAGGCCCGCGAAAAGAATCGGCCTGTAAGTAACCTGATAGTCGATCTCTTGAAGCGCCTTAGGCAGGGCATCAAACGCTAACCAGGCATAAGGGGAAATAAAGTCGAGGTAAAAGTTGATGGTTTTCATGAACACACACTAATCGTAGAGCGGTTTGTTGGTTCTCTCTAGCCCCCGGGGTGGTCTCTGAGCTTCGGAAGCCCCAGGAAGTTGAGTTCTAACTGGGTGTCCAGTGCCCGGTCTTTATCCTCCGCTTTTCGAAGTGCCTACTCAATCCAACGAGGGGAAGACCTATCGATCGGCGGGTTGGCGCCCATTTGCAGGCGCATGTGCGAGAAGAAGGGCTAGGTAGAGAAGACTGCGTCGATCGTGGAGGATGTCAGCAGCGCTTCGGAGTATTTCTCTAGCTGCTCGGTGGTGGCCGCATCTAGCTTGGCCTGATGTTCGGGGCTTAATGGGCCGAACTTGCGCTCTAGCTGACGCATTAACAGGGATTTCATCCCCTCTGCCTTGCCTTCTGCCTTGCCTTCTGCCTTGCCTTCTGCCTTGCCTTCTGCCTTGCCTTCTGCTCTGCCTTCTGCTCTGCCTTCTGCTCTGCCTTCCGATCGTCCGATCTCCATGCCCTTGGCGGTGCCAAGTTCGATGCCCTCCGCTCTGCCCTTGGCCAAGCCCTCATCCCAGTGGTAGTCCTTGATGGCATTGACCTCTCGCACATACCGAATCCGGCGCTCGGCCTCTTGCCTCTCCTGGGCGGTGGCGCTCATAGATTTAAGGATCTCAAAGGCTTCTTTCGCTTCGGGGTGGCTAATACGCTGCATGGCTGCTCCGTTATTTACATCTGAGAAGAACACGCTCCAATCGTAGAGCGGTTTGTTGATTTTCTCCAGCCCCAAGCGGTCTTTAAGCTTGGGAAGTTCCAGGAAGTTGAGCTCGAGCTGGGTGTCCAACGCGCGACGAGGTTCGTGGTGCGTCAGCATGCCAAAGTGCCACTGGGCCCGCTCAAGGTCGTTAGGCGCCCGAAACAGCGAAAAATCCAGAATGTGCACCCCAATGACCGAGCGCAGCTTGCCGTAGTCCTCGCCCTCGGCCAGCTGATCCACGAATGCACGCGCAACGTAGTAAAGCACCCGGGCTGGGTAGTGGCGCCTGCCCG
>JBDLQX010000120.1:0-3006 GCA_039800345.1 Pseudomonadota bacterium
CCCACAGCGATGCCGGGCGCAAAGCCCATGGTGACCGCGAGCACAAACCCCAGAAACGGCATGATGCCGTATTGACACAACACCCCCACCAGAATGCCCTTAGGCTTTCTAAAGGCGATCAAAAAATCACGCGGAGTAAGCGAGGCGCCCATGCCCAGCATGATCACCATCATCATGACGCCCAGTAGTCTGGTTTCGAGTTCGGTCAACATGGTCTAGATCGCTTCTTGTCTGAGTGCGCGCCGCAACACCTTGCCGATCGGCGTCTTGGGCAGTTGGTCTCGCATCACAATGGTCTTTGGCACCTTGTAACTGGCCAAGTAGGTGCGGCAGTGGGCCATAATTTCTTCAGCACTGGGGGGCGCGGGATGATCGGGGTTTGCCACCACAAAGGCGCAGACCGACTCATCGGTTTTCTCATCGGGAATGCCAATCACAGCCACCTCAAGCACCGAGTCAAGCTGGGCAATGACGTCTTCCACTTCGTTGGGGTACACATTAAATCCGGAGACAAGAATCATGTCCTTCTTGCGATCGACGATGCGCAGAAAGCCCTGGGCATCGATCGTGGCCATATCTCCGGTGGCAAGCCAGCCGTCTTTGAGAACTCGTGCCGTCTCTTCGGTTTGATTCCAGTAACCTCGCATCACCTGCGGGCCCTTCACCCAGAGTTCGCCGGCCTCCCCATCGGGCACGGCAGCCTCGTTCTCATTGAGAAGACGAATATCGGTGCCGGGCGCAGGCACCCCAATACTTCCGAGAAGCGCCTTGTCGCTGATCGGGTTAAAGCTCACCACGGGAGAACTCTCGGTAAGACCATAGCCTTCAGAGATAGGCGTCTGGGTCACTTCGCGCCAATGCTGGGCCACGGCGGTGTGTAGAGACGCGCCGCCCGCGATCGAGGCCTTGAGGTGTTTTGGGGGGTAGGCGAGAAACCACTCTTCATTGAGCAGGCCATTGAAGAGTGTGTTCACCCCCGTCATCCAGGTGATGGGATAGTTTTCTATAGCGCGTTGTAGATTTCGAATAGGACGCGGGCTGGGAATGAGAATGTTGCGAGCCCCGATCGAGAGAAAGCCCAGAAGGTTCGCGGTAAAAGCGAAGATGTGATAGAGCGGTAAGGCCGTGAGCACACATTCTTTGTGCATCTGCATCTGATCGGCCCCCATCGCAATCATCTGCTGCACATTACGCAGTAGGTTCTCGTGCGAGAGCATGGCGGCTTTACTCACCCCGGTGGTGCCGCCGGTGTATTGCAGCACGGCCAGATCTTCGGGCCGCAGCCCCTTCCAGAAGACCTCGGCCGACTGACCCGCAAGCGCTGTGCGGCCTTGGGAGAGCGCATCGCGCAGTCGCACATGGGGCACACGAATCGCTGGCAAGACCTGATTCCAGACCTTTTGAACGAGCCGCACGACCGCATTGGGAATCGCAGGGAAGAACTCCGTGACCGCCGCCACAACCACATGCTGCACCTTTGTCTGGGCGAGCACCTCGGGCAGCTTGTCGGCAAACATGTCCACGATGACTAAGGCCTTCACGCCCGCATCATTGAACTGATGAATCATCTCGGTGGGCGTGTAGAGCGGGTTGGTGTTCACAAGCACGCAGCCCGCCTTTAAGACACCAAAGGTGACCACCGGGTAGCCCAGCGAGTTGGGTAGCTGCACGGCCACACGATCCCCCGCCGAGAGTTTCAAGACGTTGCGCAGGTAGGCCGCAAAGGCATCCGACAGGGCATCGATCTGGGCAAAGGTGAGGCTGCCATTCATGCCATTGGGTACCACGCAGGTGAAGGCCTTGGCCTTTGCATTGGCCTGCGAGAAGTAGACACACCGCTCGTGGACAAAGTCTGCCAACGATGCATGGCCCAGGGCAGGCAGTTCGGGGGAAATTCCGTGGGCCCGATAGGCCGACTGCCAGAGGGCAGCCCAGGCCGGCGAGGATCCAGTGGTCACAGCGGTCTCCTTGCGATTCTTAGCGTCATGGCGTGTGTGTCGGTGGCTTGATGCGCTGTTGTTTTAGGTTCTTATCGTGATCTAGCGGTAAGGCGTGATTGCACGGATTCTCTCCCCTACCGGCACCAATTGCCAGACCCGTGAAAACCCGCAGGATTGCGCCTATGGCAAAACGGTTTAGAATTCAAACAAACGTATGAATGAACTCAGCCAACGCCGCCAATTGAAAACGCCCGCCACTGCTGCGACTGCAGAGGCCGTCTCCACGCGCGCCCGCATCCTCAGGGCGGCAGAGCGCCTCTTCATGACCCATGGGTTTCAGTCCACCTCGATGCGTCAAATCACCTCAGAAGCCCAGGTCAATCTCGCCGCGGTGAACTACCACTTCGGCACCAAAGAGGCCTTGATTCAGGAGATCTTTCATCAGCGGTTGAGCTGGCTCAACCAGGAAAGGCTCCACGCGCTGGAGCGATTGGAGCAGTCGGCAGGCGGCAAGCCCGTGAAGCCCACACGCATTTTGGATGCCTTTTTTGGCACCCTACTGCGCATGGCGGCACAAGAGGGCGAAGGCGGCGCGGTTTTTCTGCGGCTTCTCGGCCGCACGCTCACCGAGCCCACCGAGTTTGCCCGCGCCTTTCTGGCCCATGAGTATGAGCATGTGCTCGAGCGCTATAAGCAGGCGCTTTTTAAGGCCTTGCCCGATGTGCCCAAGCCCGAGATCGTCTGGCGGTTTCATTTCATGCTGGGGGCCACAGCCTATGCCATTGCCGGCACCGACAGCCTGCAGCTGCTCGCATCCCAGCAAGACCGTCATGGGCTTTTGGGTCAGGAAGACGCCACCCTACAGTTTGAGCGTTTGCTGCCCAGGCTCATGCATTTTCTGGTGGGCGGCCTACGCGCGCCCCTTCCCGTTTTTGAACAGGTGGGCCAGAAGCCCGCCAAACGTGCATAGGAGAGACGTCACCATGCCCATCACCGCTGCCATTTTCAAAGCCTTTCGCAAGGCTCTTCCCAGCATGTCCGACACCGAGCGCGCGGCCCTTGAGGC
>JBDLQX010000121.1:0-21511 GCA_039800345.1 Pseudomonadota bacterium
ACAACGTGAAGATGGTGGTCACCCTGATCAACCCGATTGCCATGGAGCAGGGCCTGCGCTTTGCCATCCGTGAGGGCGGCAGAACCGTCGGCGCCGGCGTCGTCGCAAAAGTGATCGAGTAACACAACCAACGCTGTTGTCCTTGGGGGTGTAGCGGGTTCTTTCCGCCCCTGCACTCCCTCACCGCCCTCTGGGGCCCGTTCTTTACTTGCTCTTTTTAGGAGACATCCATGCAGCAGAAAATTCGTATCCGCCTGAAGGCCTTCGACTATAAGCTGATCGATCAGTCAGCTCTGGAGATCGTAGATACCGCAAAGCGCACCGGTGCAGTCGTTCGCGGTCCGGTTCCGCTCCCTACGCGGTTTCGGCGGTTTGACATTCTCCGCAGCCCCCACGTCAATAAAACGTCGCGCGACCAGTTTGAGCTGCGTACCCATCAGCGCCTGATGGACATCGTCGATCCCACGGACAAGACCGTGGATGCCCTCATGAAGCTCGACCTGCCCGCCGGTGTGGATGTGGAGATCAAGCTGCAGTAAAAAGAATTTGCACTATCGTCGATTTGTCGTATAGAATCGAGGGCTTTCGTCAACGAGCGCTCCACGGAGCGGTCACCAGAGTGGGTGGCTGTTGACGAAAACTAATTTAATTAGCCCCGACCAATCGTAGTCGGGATCGGAGAAGAAAATGAGCCTTGGTCTCTTAGGCCGCAAGGTAGGAATGACCCGCATTTTCACGGACGACGGCGAAACCGTGCCTGTTACCGTGATCGACGTGTCGGACAACCGCGTGACCCAACTCAAGTCAACGTCCACCGACGGCTATAGCGCCGTGCAGGTCGCCTTTGGCAATAAAAAGCCCAACCGTGTTGCCAAGTCGCTTGCTGGCCATTTCGCAAAGGCTGGCGTGCAGGCGGGTAGTCTGCTTGGCGAGTTTCCGGTTGCCGAAGATCAGATGTCAGGGTTTCAGGCTGGACAGGTGCTGTCCGTTGAAATCTTCGCGCCGGGTCAGAAGGTCGACATCACGGGTACGACCCAGGGTAAGGGGTTTGCCGGCACGATCGCTCGGCATAACTTCAGCTCGCAACGTGCCTCTCACGGTAACTCCCGCTCGCACAATGTTCCCGGGTCCATCGGCATGGCCCAAGATCCCGGTCGTGTCTTCCCCGGAAAGCGCATGCCTGGTCACGACGGTGACGTAAAGCGCACGGTGCAGAATCTTGAAGTGGCCCGCATCGATGTCGCGCGTCAACTGCTATTGATTAAGGGCGCTATCCCTGGTTCCAAAGGCGGTCATGTCGTGATTCGTCCGGCGGTGCGCTTAGCGGCAACCGCAGCGAAGTAAGGAGCCAAGACAATCATGGAACTCACTCTAGTAAATGCCGCAGGGCAGGCCGCGGGCACGGTGCAGGCCACCGATGTGGTCTTTGGCCGAGACTACAACGAGCCCCTCATTCATCAAGTGGTGGTGGCCTATCAGGCCAATGCCCGCAGCGCGAATCGGGCACAAAAAGATCGCAGCGAAGTCAATAAGTCGACCCGCAAGCCCTGGAGACAAAAGGGCACCGGACGTGCCCGCGCGGGTCGTGCCTCGAGCCCCTTGTGGCGTGGCGGCGGTAAGATCTTCCCGAATTCGCCTGAAGAGAATTTCAGCCACAAGGTCAACAAGAAAATGTACCGTGCCGGTGTGCGGTCCATCCTGTCCCAGCTTGCCCGGGAGGGTCGCATCCTCGTTGTTGAGGACTTCTCCGTAGAGGCCCCGAAGACAAAACTGGTGGCTGACAAGTTAAAGCAGATGGGGCTCGACTCGGTACTACTTGTCACTGAGCGCTTCGACGAAACGCTCTATCTCGCCGCTCGCAATCTTCAGAGCATCGCGGTGATTGAGCCTGAGGCCGCTGATCCGCTCTCCCTAATTTACTTTGATAAGGTCATGGTGACCCGCGGCGCCCTGGCACGATTCGAGGAGATGCTGTCATGAACCAAGAGCGCCTCTTAAAAGTCCTGTTGTCCCCAATCGTCTCTGAGAAGAGCACCCAGATTGGTGAGCAAAACAACCAGGTCGCATTTCGGGTGATGCCCGATGCGACCAAGCCCGAGATCAAGGCGGCAGTGGAACTCCTCTTTAAGGTCCAGGTGTCTTCGGTCAACCTTCTCAACGTCAAGGGCAAGGCCAAGCGTTATGGCCGCACCAGTGGCCGCCGTCGCGATACACGCAAGGCATATGTCTGTCTGGCTGCGGGTCAAGAGATTAACTTCGGTGGGGAGGCTGCCTAAATGCCTATTATGAAGATGAAGCCAACGTCCGCAGGTCAGCGGGCTATGGTGAAGGTGGTCCACCCTGACCTCTATAAAGGTCGTCCTGAAACGAGCCTTGTGGAGCCGCAGTCAAAGACCGCGGGTCGCAACAATCTCGGACGCATTACCACCCGGCATCGCGGTGGTGGCCATAAGCAGCACTACCGGGTCGTCGATTTCCGTCGGAACAAAGACGGCATTGCCGCCAAGGTCGAGCGTATCGAGTACGACCCCAACCGTAGCGCCCACATTGCACTGCTTTGTTATGCCGATGGTGAGCGCCGCTACATTATCTCCCCCAAGGGCCTCGAGGTCGGCGCCACACTCATGAGCGGGTCAGAGGCGCCGATACGCTCCGGAAATGCGATGCCTATCCGTAATATTCCGGTGGGGTCGACGATTCACTGTATCGAGTTGCTGCCCGGTAAGGGCGCGCAACTCGCTCGCTCTGCAGGTGGCAGTGCGCAGCTTCTGGCGCGCGAAGGAAGCTACGCCCAGCTGCGTCTACGCTCCGGGGAGATTCGGCGCGTCCACATTGAGTGTCGTGCCACTCTGGGCGAAGTCGGTAATGGCGAACACAATCTGCGTCAGTTTGGCAAAGCCGGCGCGATCCGCTGGCGCGGCATCCGTCCTACCGTACGCGGTGTAGCGATGAACCCGATCGATCACCCCCACGGTGGTGGAGAGGGCCGCACGGGCGAGGCCCGTGAGCCTGTCAGCCCATGGGGTACACCCACGAAGGGCTACAAGACCCGTCGCAACAAGCGTACGAACAGCATGATTGTGTCGAGCAGACACAAGCGGAAATAAAGGCCAAGAGGAACCCCTATGTCACGCTCTGCGAAAAAAGGCCCCTTCGTTGATGACCACCTTTACAAAAAGGTGGAGGTTGCCACTGCCTCAAAAGACAAGCGCCCCATCAAGACCTGGTCTCGTCGATCCACCATCCTTCCCGAATTTGTGGGGCTCACCATTGCGGTTCACAACGGGCGTCAGCATATGCCTGTCTATGTGACGGACAACATGGTCGGCCACAAGCTTGGCGAGTTTGCCCTCACCAGAACCTTTAAAGGCCATGCGGCCGATAAGAAGCCTAAGAAGTAAGGCGCTACTGAATACCCAAGGATTGCTATGGAAACCTCTGCAAAGCTTCGCGGTGTGCGGCTGTCGGCCCAAAAGGGCCGGCTGGTTGCTGACCTCATTCGCGGCCAGACCGTTGAGCAGGCGCTCAACACACTGACTTTCACGCCAAAGAAGGCGGCCGATATTGTGAAAAAAGTCTTAGAGTCAGCGATTGCCAACGCCGAGCACAACGACGGCGCCGATATCGATGAGCTCAAAGTGAAGACGATTACGGTCGAGCGCGGTACAAAGTTGCGTCGCTTCTCCGCGCGCGCGAAGGGGCGGGGGGTGCGTATTGAGAAGCCCACCTGTCATATCAGTATTACTGTCGGAAACTAACCCGGAACCACATCATGGGCCAAAAAATACATCCCACCGGATTTCGTCTTGCCGTCTCCCGTAACTGGTCCTCACGTTGGTTTGCCAATCACCGTGATTTCGGCAAGATGCTCAACGAAGACATCCGCGTTCGTGATTTCTTAAAGAAGCGCCTCAAGGGCGCTGCCGTGGGCCGCGTGCTCATTGAGCGGCCCGCGAAAAATGCCAAGATTACGATCTTCAGTGCACGACCTGGCGTCGTCATTGGAAAAAAAGGTGAGGATATTGAGGCCCTCAAATCGAGCCTCTCTTTGATGATGGGCGTGCCGGTGCATGTCAATATCGAAGAGATCCGCAAACCTGAGGTGGATGCCCAGCTCATCTCCGAAAGCATCACACAGCAGCTCGAAAAGCGCATTATGTTTCGCCGCGCCATGAAGCGCGCCATGCAAAATGCCATGCGCCTGGGCGCGCAGGGCATCAAGATCATGAGCTCTGGCCGGCTCAATGGCGCAGAAATTGCGCGTACCGAATGGTACCGCGAGGGTCGGGTGCCCCTTCATACGCTGCGCGCCGATATTGATTATGGATTCGCCGAGGCGGTCACCACCTACGGCATCATTGGTGTGAAGGTCTGGGTCTACAAGGGCGATACGCTCGGTCGCGGTGACGCGCCCGCGCAACAGGCCCAAGAGGCTATGGAGACCCGCGATGACAAGAAGCCGGCAGGCCGCAGGCCGGCAGCGCGTAAGCCCCGTACCGAAGGTGAAGCAGCCGGAGAACCGCGTCCGGTCGTTAAGCGTGTTCGTAAGGTAACCGCCACCCCTGGCGACGCAGCAGAGCCGTCTGCGTCCTAAGCCTATAGAATTGAAAGAAGGATCTGCACATGTTGCAACCCGCACGTCGTAAATACCGCAAAGAACAGAAAGGCCGTAATACCGGCCTCGCCACGCGCGGCGCCTCCGTCTCCTTCGGCGAGTACGGCCTGAAGGCGACCACCCGCGGACGGCTTACCTCCCGTCAGATCGAGGCAGCCCGTCGGGCAATGACACGTCACATCAAGCGCGGCGGACGCATCTGGATACGCGTCTTTCCCGATAAGCCCATTTCGCGCAAGCCTGCGGAAGTTCGTATGGGTAACGGTAAAGGAAATCCGGAGTACTACGTGGCCGAGATTCAGCCCGGGAAAGTGCTCTATGAAATGGACGGTGTCGAGGAGAGCCTGGCGCGTGAAGCGTTTCGTCTGGCCGCTGCAAAGCTGCCGCTCCTCACTTCCTTTGTCGTCCGCCAGGTCGGCAGATAAATTTTTGGGTCCAAACCACACCATGAAAACCACAGACCTTCGCGCAAAGTCGGATACCGACCTGCAAAAAGAACTTAACGACCTATTAAAGGCCCACTTTAATATGCGTATGCAGCACGGCACCCAGCAACTGGCAAACACCTCACAGCTCGGCGCCGCCCGCAGGGACATCGCCCGCGTGCGCACGCTTATCCGCGAAAGGAAGTCGGTATGAATACCCAGGCGGCATCCCTTACCCGAACCCTGGTCGGTCGGGTCGTGAGTGACAAGATGCAAAAGACCGTTACGGTGCTTGTCGAGCGTCGCGTACAACACCCGATTTATGGAAAGGTCGTTGTGCGGTCCAAGAAGTATCACGCCCACACCGAAGACAGTAACGTGCGGCACGGCGACACCGTGGAGATTAGCGAGACCCGTCCCGTGTCGAAGACCAAGTCGTGGGCCGTCACGCGACTGATCGCGAAGTCTGTCGAGGCGTAGGCCCGACCGACCCCCCCATGTTCCTGCCTCTTGAGTCTCTTAGCGATTCGGATTACACTAGAAGGCTTACGATTTTTTTGAAGTGATCTACCCGGGAGTGCCTTTCTGACTTCAAAAGTTAGTAGGCGCCCCACTACGGGCCCAATACTGCATGCGCCTTGTCTCGGTCACTGCCGAGACGAAGCCAGGTAAGTTGGGTAAGCAGTAAACCTCGTTAGGAATGTTGAATCATGATTCAGACCGAATCGCGGCTCGACGTGGCCGATAACACCGGCGCGCGATCTGTTATGTGTATTAAGGTTCTTGGCGGATCTAAGCGCCGCTACGCCGGCATCGGAGACGTTATTAAAGTCTCGATCAAAGATGCAGCCCCCCGCGGCCGAGTAAAAAAAGGCGAGATATACAACGCCGTGGTGGTACGCACCGCCAAGGGCGTTCGCCGTCCCGATGGCTCGCTCATTAAGTTTGATGGCAATGCGGCCGTTTTGCTCAATGCCAAGCTTGAGCCCATTGGCACGCGCATCTTTGGGCCAGTAACCCGTGAGCTGCGCAGTGAGCGATTTATGAAAATCGTATCGCTGGCACCCGAGGTGCTCTAAACAATAAGGCTGACGTTATGAACAAACTACGCAAAGGCGACCAGGTGATTGTGATCGCCGGTAAAGACAAGGGAAAAAAAGGTGTGGTGCTGAGTCGAGTAGACGACACCCATCTCCTGGTTGAGGGTGTGAACCTCGTGAAGAAGCACACCAAACCCAACCCCATGAAGGGCCAACAGGGCGGCATCACCGATAAGGCCATGCCCATTGACCAGTCCAACCTGGCCATCCTGCATGTTGGGACGCAGAAGGCCGACCGGGTGGGGATTGTTGTTTCTGAGGATGGCAGTAAGCAGCGGGTCTACAAGTCAGACCGCGCGCCCATCGCAACGCCTGCGGCCTCCGCCTAAGCCTAGGAGCAATTATGACCAGACTGCAAGAAATCTATCGCGAGACCATCGCTCCTGAGCTGATGACAAAGTTCAGTTACGGCAGCGTGATGCAGGTGCCGCGCCTCACCAAGATCACGCTGAATATGGGTGTGGGTGAGGCCGTGGGCGACAAAAAGGCCATCGAAGGGGCGGTCTCCGACCTCACCAAGATTGCGGGTCAAAAGCCCGTGGTCACCAAGGCCCGTAAGGCTATTGCCGGATTCAAGATTCGTGAGGGCTACCCCATTGGCGTGATGGTTACCCTGCGTGGCGTGCGGATGTACGAGTTTCTCGACCGACTGGTCACCATTGCCCTGCCCCGCGTCCGCGACTTCCGCGGCATCTCGGGCAAGGCCTTTGACGGCCGGGGGAACTACAACATCGGAATCAAAGAACAAATCATCTTCCCCGAAGTGGAATATGACAAGGTTGACGCCGTCCGCGGCCTCAATATCAGTCTCACGACGACCGCCCAGACCGACGATGAGGCCAAAGCCCTCCTCTCTGGCTTTCGCTTCCCGTTCAAGAACTAGTCTCAGGCAAAGGATCTCCGCAATGGCCAAACTTTCCATGATCAATCGCGAAAAAAAGCGTGCGCTTACAGTAAAGAAATTCGCCGCAAAACGTGCAGAGCTGCTCGCACTGATTCAGGACCAGTCTAAATCCGAAGAAGCGCGCTACGAGGCACGTCTCGCGCTTCAAAAGCTGCCGCGTAACGCCAGCCCTACGCGCATGCGCAACCGCTGTGAGATCACCGGACGTCCCCGCGGCACGTTTCGTATGTTCGGCCTGGGACGGGCCAAGATCCGTGAAGCCGCGTTTCGCGGTGAGATTCCTGGGCTCACAAAGGCCAGTTGGTAAGTCCCCCTCTATTCATCAAGGGCTTCTTTTATGAGCATGAATGATCCCATCGCCGACATGTTTACTCGCATCCGCAATGCGCAGAAGGTTGAGAAACGCTCGGTCCACATGCCCTCTTCTAAACTCAAGGTGGCCATTGCCCACCTCCTGAAGGAAGAGGGCTACATCGATAGCTTCGAGATTCGGCAAGAGGGTCCCAAGACCGACCTCGAGATCGGCCTGAAGTACCACTCTGGCCGCCCGGTCATCGAACGCATTGAGCGCGTCTCCCGCCCGGGCCTGCGTATTTATCGCTCGCGCGATGCCCTGCCCACGGTTATGAACGGACTAGGCGTGGCGATTGTCTCGACCCCCCGTGGCCTCATGACCGACCGTAAAGCCCGTTCTGTGGGTATGGGCGGCGAAGTCATTGGCATTGTTGCGTAATCCAGGAGCACCGACTCATGTCTCGTATTGCTAAATACCCTGTCAAGCTGCCTGCCGGTGTGGAGGCGAAGATCGATACTCAGGCGATTGTTGTCAAGGGCCCGCTCGGCAGCCTCACCCACGCCACCTCGCCCGATGTCACGATCGCCCAGGACGCCGGGGCGCTTACCTTTACCGTCACCAACGATTCCCGGCACGCCAAGGCGATGAGCGGAACGTTGCGGGCCGTAGTGGCCAACATGGTGCAAGGTGTTCACAAAGGGTTTGAGAAAAAGCTCAGCCTTGTGGGCGTGGGCTACAAGGCGGCCGCTCAGGGTAAGACCCTGAACCTCGCCTTAGGTTTCTCGCACCCGGTCGATTACGCCCTTCCAGAAGGCATCAAGGCCGAGACGCCCTCCCCTACCGAGATTCTCATTAAAGGCATAGACAAGCAGCGCGTTGGTCAGGTGGCTGCAGAGGTTCGCGCCTTCCGTCCTCCTGAGCCCTACAAGGGCAAAGGCGTGCGGTATGCCAATGAAGTCGTTGTCATCAAAGAGACGAAGAAAAAGTAACCGTATCGGCCAGCTCTTCCAGGACCTCCAGGAACACTCTTATGAACAAAACACAGTCACGACTCCGCCGGGCCCGTCAGACGCGCGCAAAGATTCATCAGCTGCGCGTGGCCCGACTGTCTGTCCATCGCACCAACCTACACATCTACGCGACGATCTTCGACCCCTCCGGTGGGAAGGTACTTGTCTCCGCCTCCACCGTCGAAGTCGAAGTGCGCTCGGCGCTGGCAGCCCAGAGCGGCAAGGGCGGCAATGCGCAGGCTGCGGCCCTGGTTGGCAAGCGTGTCGCAGAGAAGGCCAAGGCCGCAGGCATCACCGCCGTCGCGTTTGATCGATCAGGATTTCGCTACCACGGCCGCGTCAAGGCGCTTGCCGACGCCGCCCGTGAGGGTGGTCTGCAGTTCTAACAGACAAGAGGAATCGCAATGGCAAAGATGCAGGCAAGGGTCAATACCGAAGAGCGCGACGACGGATTGCGCGAGAAGATGATCGCCGTCAACCGTGTGAGTAAGACCGTTAAAGGGGGCCGTATTCTTGGATTCGCTGCACTCACTGTGGTCGGCGACGGCGACGGAAGTATTGGTATGGGCAAGGGCAAATCCCGTGAGGTGCCGCTGGCCGTGCAGAAGGCGATGGACGAGGCCCGCCGAAAACTTCTGAAGGTGCCTCTGAAGGGCGGGACATTCCACCATGCGGTGACAGGCAAGCATGGCGCCTCCACGGTGCTCATTTCTCCCGCTCAAAAAGGCACCGGCATCATTGCCGGCGGACCTATGCGGGCTATTTTCGAGGTCATGGGCGTGACCGATGTGGTCGCCAAGAGTATTGGCTCAACCAACCCCTACAACATGGTGCGCGCCACGATCAACGGGCTGCAGAACATGCACACACCGTCTCAGGTCGCGAACAAACGCGGCCTGTCTGTTGAGCAGATTCTGAGCTAAGGAAGGGGAATCAGATGACAAAACCTACTGTGACGGTTCGCCTAGTACGTAGCATGGCCGGTACCCGTGCTGACCACCGAGCCACTGTGCTCGGGCTGGGCCTGAAGAAGATTCGCCAGACCCGCACGCTTGAGGACACGCCCGCCGTTCGCGGCATGATTAACAAGGTCTCCTACCTTGTGGAGGTCGTAGCGCAATGAATGATTCCCTGAGACTCAATGCCCTGGCTCCGGCCGAGGGTTCGAAGCACGCGAAAAAGCGGGTCGGTCGTGGTATTGGTTCTGGCCTTGGCAAGACCGCCGGCCGTGGCCACAAGGGCCAAAAATCACGCTCTGGCGGTTTCCATAAGGTGGGCTTTGAGGGTGGCCAGATGCCGATGCATCGCCGTCTGCCGAAGCGTGGATTCACAGCGCCTTTTGGCAAGTTTACCGAAGAGGTTCGGCTTTCCGACCTCGAGCGGTTGCCAGTCGAAGAGATCGATCTCCTTGCCCTGAAGCAGGCAGGCGTGGTCTCTGAACTTGCCCGTCATGCAAAGGTGATTTTGTCCGGCGCGCTTACCAGTAAGAAGCAGATCCGCGGGCTGGGCGTAACCGCCGGTGCGAAAAAGGCCATCGAGGCCGTTGGTGGTCAGGTCTTCCCGTTGCCGGTTGTTGAAAAAGTACGCAAGCTGCCCCCAAAGGCCAAGCGCACCCCGGCTGCGTAGTATCCAAGTACTGGTTCCTACCTCCCCTCGTTACTTCATTCGTTTATTGAAACTCCTACAGCCCCAGCGTGATGCTTCCTAAAGCCGACAAATTTGCCGATCTGCGCCGCCGCCTGATTTTTCTGGTGTTGGCCTTGATCGTCTATCGGCTCGGTGCGCACATTCCGGTACCTGGTATCGACCCCGATCAGCTTGCCTCGCTCTTTAAGTCGCAGGAAGGCGGCATTCTGGGCATGTTCAACATGTTCTCCGGGGGCGCCCTGTCCCGCTTCACGGTCTTTGCCCTGGGGATCATGCCCTACATCTCTGCCTCGATCATCATGCAGCTGATGACCGTGGTGTCCCCAACGCTGGAAGCCCTTAAAAAAGAGGGTGAGGCTGGGCGCCGCAAGATCTCTCAATACACGCGCTATGCCACGGTTGTGCTTGCCTTTGTTCAGGCCATTGGGATCTCGGTAGCGCTTGAGTCGCAGCCTGGTCTCGTGATCGATCCCGGCATGATGTTTCGGTTTACCACCGTGGTCTCTCTGGTTACCGGCACCATGTTCCTCATGTGGCTGGGTGAGCAGATCACGGAGCGTGGTCTTGGCAACGGCATTTCCATCATTATTTTTGCAGGTATTGTTGCGGGCCTGCCGAGCGCCTTGGGTGGCCTCTTCGAACTTGTGCGTACTGGCTCGATGAGCGCGATTGCCCTGCTCTTTATCGTTGCCTTGGTGGTTCTGGTTACCGGTTTTGTGGTCTTTGTGGAGCGCGGCCAGCGTCGCATTCTGGTGAATTACGCCAAGCGTCAGGTGGGCAATAAGTTATATCAGGGCCAGACCTCCCACCTTCCGCTCAAGCTCAATATGGCAGGCGTCATTCCGCCGATCTTCGCCTCAAGCATTATTCTCTTCCCTGCGACGCTCACTTCCTGGTTTAGCGGTGGCCCGGATAGCGGTGCGCGTTGGCTTGCTGATATTGCGGCCTCGCTGTCCCCTGGTCAGCCCTTGTATATCGGGCTCTATGCGGCGGCCATTATTTTCTTCTGCTTCTTCTACACCGCCCTGGTTTTCAACAGCAAAGACACTGCCGAGAATCTTAAAAAGAGTGGCGCCTTTGTACCGGGTATTCGACCTGGAGACCAGACCGCCCGTTACATCGATCGCATTCTTATGCGCCTCACCCTGGTGGGCGCCCTCTACATCACCCTGGTCTGTCTGTTGCCGGAGTTTCTTGTGTTGAAGTGGAATGTGCCGTTTTATTTCGGGGGCACCTCGCTCCTCATTATTGTGGTGGTGACGATGGACTTCATGGCGCAGCTCCAGTCGTACGTGATGTCTCAGCAGTATGAGAGTTTGTTGAAGAAGGCGAATTTCAAGGGAGGTCTGGTCCGGTAATGGCAAAAGACGATGCCATCCAGATGCAGGGCGAAATTCTGGAGAACCTCCCCAACGCCACCTTTCGGGTCAAGCTAGAAAATGGTCATGTCGTCCTCGGACATATCTCGGGAAAGATGCGTATGCATTACATCCGCATCCTTCCGGGCGACAAGGTGACCGTAGAGCTCACGCCGTATGACCTCAGCCGTGCCCGTATTGTCTTTCGTGCGAAGTGAACGTGTTCGTTATTCAGGCTAAAAGGATATTTTTATGAAGGTTCTCGCGTCCGTACGGCGTATCTGCCGCAACTGCAAGATCATCAAGCGTCACCGTGTGGTCCGTGTGATCTGCACCGATCCCCGTCACAAGCAGCGTCAAGGCTAAAGAAGGAGTAGACAATGGCTCGTATAGCCGGCATAAACATTCCTAGTCACCAGCACGCAGACATCGGGCTGACTGCGATCTACGGCATTGGTCGACCCCGTGCCCGAAAGATCTGTGAGGCCGCAGGGGTGCCCTATACCAAGAAGGTGAAAGACCTGACCGACGACGAACTCGAGCGTCTCCGCGCCGAGGTGGGTAAGTTCAACACCGAGGGCGACCTGCGCCGTGAGATTTCCATGTCCATCAAGCGTCTCATGGACCTCGGCTGCTATCGCGGAATGCGTCATCGTCGTGGCCTTCCGGTTCGTGGCCAGCGCACGCGCACCAACGCACGTACCCGTAAAGGCCCGCGTAAGGGCAGCATTACGCTGAAGAAATAAAGGACATTTTTTATGGCTAAGGCAGGCACAGCAAACCAGCGTACGCGCAAAAAAGTACGTAAGAACGTCACCGACGCAGTGGCCCATATCCACGCGTCCTTTAACAACACCATCATTACGATCACCGATCGCCAAGGCAACACCTTGTCCTGGGCCACCTCTGGCGGCGCAGGCTTTAAGGGCAGCCGCAAAAGTACCCCCTTCGCGGCCCAGGTTGCTGCAGAGGCCGCGGGTCGGGTGGCGGTGGAATGCGGTGTCAAGAACGTTGAAGTACGCATCAAGGGCCCTGGCCCTGGCCGCGAGTCCACCGTACGTGCGCTCAATGCCCTGGGTATTCGCGTCACACAGATCTCTGATGTGACTCCGGTTCCCCACAACGGCTGCCGTCCGCCCAAGCGCCGTCGTATCTAATAGCTGTTCGTTCGTCGCCTTCTGCAGAGAAGGCTTTTAAGTCCACCGTCTGGGCCACTATAAGCGCCCAGACACTTCGGGGGTCAGACGGTTCTGATCCCGTTTCTCGAAAGGAATCGAAGTGGCACGTTATGTAGGTCCTCGTTGTAAGTTATCTCGCCGAGAGGGCACCGATCTTGGGTTCAAAAGCGCCCGCCGGTCTCTCGAATCTAAATGCAAGCAGGACAGCAAGCCAGGCCAGCACGGCCGTATTTCTGGCGCCCGCACTTCTGACTACGGCAAGCAATTGCGTGAGAAGCAGAAGGTCAAGCGTATGTACGGCATGCTGGAGCGCCAGTTTCGACGCTATTTTGCCAAGGCCTCGGGACAGAAGGGCAACACCGGTGAAAGCCTTCTGAAGCTCCTGGAGTCCCGTCTTGACAATGTGGTCTACCGGATGGGCTTTGGCTCTACCCGGGCTGAGGCCCGTCAGCTGGTAAGCCACTGTGCTGTCATGGTCAATGGCCGAGTCGTAAACATTCCCTCGGCCCAGGTTCGTCCCAACGATGTGGTGGCGATCGCCGATAAATCTCGGGCCCAGGCCCGCATCATCTCTTCGCTTGAACTTGCTGAGCAGAATGGTTTTCCTGGCTGGGTCACCGTAGACCCGAAGAAGATGGAGGGCACCTTCAAGCAGTTGCCCGACCGCGCAGACCTGCCGTCAGAGATTAACGAGAGTCTGATCGTCGAACTTTATTCCCGCTAATTGGACTTCGGTCTTTTGTCAAAGGATTCCCAATGCTGAATGCCTTTTTAAAGCCTCGAATTATTGAGGTTGAACCGATCTCAAAGAACTCGGCCAAGATTGTGATGGAGCCCTTTGAGCGCGGCTTTGGCCATACCCTTGGCAATGCCCTGCGCCGCGTGTTGCTGTCGTCCATGGAAGGCTATGCACCGACCGAGGTTCAGATCTCTGGCGTGGTACATGAGTACTCCACGATGGAGGGCGTGCAGGAGGATGTCGTTGACCTGCTGCTCAATCTCAAGGGCGTGGTCTTTCGGCTTGAGGGCCGGGGCGATGTGCTCTTGTCCCTGCGTAAGCAGGGGCCCGGGCCGGTGAAGGCATCGGACTTTGAGCTGCCCCACGATGTCACCATCTTGAATCCTGAGCACGTCATTGCGCACCTCTCTGATGATGTGCGGCTTGAGCTGCAGCTGCGCGTTGAAAAGGGCCGTGGGTATGTTCCCGGTACGTTGCGTCAGCTCTCTGATGAGACCACCCGGTCAATTGGCCGCATTGTGTTGGATGCCTCCTTTTCCCCGGTGCATCGCGTGAGTTACACCGTGGAGAGTGCGCGGGTGGAGCAGCGTACCGACTTAGACCGTCTGGTGATCGAAGTAGAGACCACGGGCGTTATTGAACCCGAGGATGCCGTACGTCAGGCCGCCCGCATTCTGGTGGACCAGCTCTCTGTCTTTGCTGCGCTCGAAGGCGCAGAACCCAGCGCAGAGCTCGGCCGCTCGGCCCAGGTAGATCCCATGCTGATGCGACCTGTGGACGACCTAGAACTCACGGTACGGTCTGCCAATTGCCTGAAGGCAGAGAGTATCTATTACATCGGCGACTTGATTCAGCGTACCGAGAACGAACTCTTGAAGACGCCGAATCTTGGCCGCAAATCGCTCAATGAAATTAAAGAAGTCTTGGCTTCGCGTGGTCTGACCTTGGGCATGAAGCTCGAGAACTGGCCACCGGCTGGACTGGATCGTTAATAGGAGAATCCCATGCGGCACCGTCATGGACTGCGTAAGCTCAACAGAACCTCAAGCCATCGAACCGCCATGTTCCGCAATATGGCCAATGCGTTGCTGCGTCACGAGGCCATTCGAACCACCCTGCCCAAGGCCAAAGAACTCCGTAAGGTTGTCGAGCCGCTCATCACGATCGGCAAGACCCCGAGCCTAGCCAACAAACGACTCGCCTTTAATCGGCTACGCGATCGAGATATGGTCCTGAAGCTCTTTGGCGAAATCGGCCCACGTTATGCCAGCCGCCCCGGGGGTTACTGCCGTATTCTCAAATGGGGATTTCGTCAGGGCGATAATGCCCCGATGGCCCTCATGGAACTGGTGGATCGCCCCGAAGCCACCGAGGTCGTTGAAGCCTAGTAAGGTCTGAAGCCCGTTGCCCTGCGTCTAGCGGGGTGACGCGACTGCGGTCGATGCGCCAAGAATGTCCTTGAGCGCATCGATAAGCTTCTGGCACTGTTCCGGCGTGCCGATGGTAATGCGTAAGAAGTTCTCAATGCGCGGACGATTAAACTGTCGAACCAGAATCTTGCGGTTGCGCAGTTCTTGCATCAGCACAGCCCCCGCATAGTCCGGGTGTCGCGCAAACACAAAATTGGCCATCGAGGGTAAGACCGCAAACCCCAACGCCGTGAGCGCCGTGCTAAGAAATGCCCGGTCGCGCTGAATTTGGGCGCGGTTGTTGGCGAGCCAGGCGGTGTCGCGCAGAGCCTCTACCGCCGCCCGCCCGGCGAGGCGGTCTACCGGGTAAGAGTTAAAGCTGTCTTTGACACGGATGAGTGCGTTGATCAGCGGCTCGGAGCCAAAGGCCAGGCCCACCCGAAGTCCTGCAAGCGCACGCGACTTCGACAGCGATTGTGTGACCAGAAGGTTGGGGTGCTCCCGAATGAGAGGCACGCAGGATTCGGTCCCAAAGTCGACGTAGGCCTCATCCACCACCACCATAAGATCTGGTCGCTCGTGCAGCAACGCCTCGATCGCGCTGCGCGGCAGCGCAAGGCCAGTGGGGGCGTTCGGGTTCGGAAAGATCAAGGCGCCGGCATCTGCGGGTACCTGGGTGAGGTCAATCTCTAAGCGGGCGTTGAGGGCGAACTCCGTAAACCCAATCCCGTAAAGCCTGCAGTAACTGGGGTAAAAGCTGTAGCTAATATCAGGAAAGACAAGCGGTCCACGGCTGGGGTGATGCAGCAAGGCCTGGAAGGCGAAGGCCAAGACCTCATCGGAGCCATTGCCGACAAAGACCTCGTCAGAGGAGAGCCCCCAGTCCGCTGCCGCTGCCTGACGGACCGCCATGCTCGCGGGATCGGGATAGAGCCGCAGACTTGCGCCATCGCCTTCTAACTCGTCTTGCAAGGCCGCGACCACGCGGGGCGACGGCGGATAAGGGTTCTCGTTGGTATTGAGCTTGATGAGGTCGACAATTTTTGGCTGCTCCCCCGGAACATAGGGAGAAAGCCCATGGACCACCGCACTCCAGAACATGCTCATGCCGCGAACTGTATCATTGTGCTATGAGAACCGCGACGGTGACACGAAAGACAGCAGAGACCCAGATCTCTGTGGCGATTGGGCTCGACGGCACTGGTGCCAAGACACTGCATTCTGGCATTGCCTTTCTCGATCACATGCTCGACCAGATCGCCCGTCATGGCCTGATCGACTTGCGTATCGAGGCCGCTGGGGATCTTGAGATTGATGCCCACCACACCGTAGAGGACATTGGCATTACGCTCGGCCAGGCCTTTGCGCAGGCCATCGGCAACAAGCAGGCCATCACCCGCTACGGTCATGCCTATGTGCCCTTAGACGAGGCGCTCTCGCGCGTGGTCATCGACCTCTCGGGTCGGCCAGGCCTGGAATTCCATTGCGCCTGGAAGCGGCAGTTTGTCGGCCAGTTCGATCTCGATCTTGTGCATGAGTTCTTCCAGGGCTTTGTCAATCACGCCCAGGTCACGATTCATATCGACAACCTACGCGGAGAAAACGCCCACCATCAGTGTGAGACGATTTTCAAAGCCTTTGGCCGCGCACTGCGGATGGCAGTAAGCCTGGATCCCCGCCTGGACCCGGATGCTATCCCCTCCACAAAGGGAAGCCTGTAGCGACTTGCTGGCTATTGTTGATTACGGATCGGGCAACCTGCGTAGCGTTGAACGGGCTGTGCAGGCAGCCTTGCAGGCCCTGGGGCGCGACCCCAGTGAGGTGGTCTTGGTCTCCGATCCCGAGCAGCTGATCCGGGCCGAACGCGTTATTTTCCCGGGCCAAGGATCGATGAACGACTGCATGCAGAGTCTGGCAACCTCGGGTCTCATGCCCGCGCTGCGCGAGGTGATCCGCGAACGGCCTTTTCTGGGGATCTGCGTGGGCGAGCAGATGCTCTTTGCACAGAGCGAGGAAAGAGACACCCCCGGACTCAACATTCTGCCTGGGCCCGTTCTACGGTTTAGCGCTGAGCGGGGTGCTGTCGATGCCTCGGGTAGACCGTTGAAGGTGCCGCACATGGGCTGGAATGCAGTGCATTTCGTGCGTCCGCATCCAGTCACCGATGGACTAGCCGCAGCCTCGGGCGCCTGGTTCTATTTCGTGCATAGCTACCATGCCGAACCCGAGAACCCCGAGCAGGTGCTTGGCCAGTCTGACTATGGGATCCGCTTTACCTGTGCGGTGGCGAGCGATAACATTGTCGCCACTCAATTCCACCCGGAGAAGAGTGCCGCGGTAGGCCAGCGGTTACTGGCCAACTTCCTGCGATGGTCTCCGTCTTAATGGGTTTTGTGAGAGTAGAACGCTATGGCGCTGCATCTGATTCCCGCGATTGATCTGAAAGACGGCCAGTGCGTGCGTCTGCGTCAGGGCGACCTTACCGATGCCACGGTCTTTTCTGACGACCCGGCTGAGATGGCGCGTCAATGGATCACCCAAGGGGCCAGACGGATTCATGTGGTTGACCTCAATGGGGCTGTGGCCGGGCGGCCCAAAAATGAGCCTGCCTTACGCGACATCATTCTTGCCGCGGGCGACATTCCCGTGCAGGTTGGGGGTGGGATACGCGACCTCGAGACCATTGAACGGATGCTTGACGATGGGGTGAGCTATGCCGTGATCGGCACGGCGGCGGTTAAAAACCCGGGGCTCCTGAAGGATGCCTGTGCGGCCTTTATGGGCCACATCATTGTGTCCATCGATGCCAAAGACGGGCGCGTGGCCACCGATGGCTGGAGCAAGCTCTCCGGCCACGAGGTCATCGATCTCGCCCGTAAGTTCGAAGACGATGGGGTAGAGGCCATTCTCTATACCGATATTGGCCGCGATGGCATGCTGACTGGCGTGAATCTCGAGGCCACAGTGAAGCTCGCCCAGTCGGTGAAAATTCCTGTCATTGCCTCTGGCGGTATTGCCGGGCTTGCCGACATCGAAGCCTTGTGCGCGGTGGAGGCCGAGGGTGTGATGGGCGCGATCTTGGGTCGGGCGCTCTACGAGGGGCGGCTTGACTTTGCCCAGGCCCAGGCGCTGGCAGATAAGTTTCAGGCGTAGGGCCCGGGGGTGCTCGCCAAACGCATTATTCCCTGCCTCGATGTGAATGCGGGGCGGGTCGTGAAGGGCACCAACTTTGTTGACCTCAGAGATGCGGGGGACCCCGTTGAGGTGGCCCGTCGCTACGACGCGCAAGGGGCCGACGAGATCACCTTTCTCGATATCACCGCCTCTTCCGATGCCCGTGGATTGATCTTTCCCATGATTGAGGCGGTGGCCAATCAGGTCTTTATTCCGCTCACGGTCGGTGGTGGCGTTCGCTCGCCCGACGATGTTCAGCGTCTCTTAAACGCGGGCGCGGACAAGGTCAGCATGAATACCGCCGCCATCGAAAACCCAGATCTCATCTCGGCCAGTGCCCATCGTTTCGGGTCTCAGTGCATTGTGGTTGCCATCGACGCAAAACGCCGCGACCCTCTGGTTGAGGCGGCAGGCTGGGAGGTCTTCACCCATGGCGGACGCCGCGCCACGGGGCTTGATGCCGTCCAATGGGCGCAGCGCGTGGCCGCTTTGGGCGCAGGCGAAATTCTTCTGACCAGCATGGATAAAGACGGTACGCGCTCGGGCTTTGATCTGGCCCTTACGCGGGCGGTATCTGAGTCGGTGCATATTCCGGTCATTGCCTCGGGCGGCGTAGGCAGCCTGCAAGATCTTGTCGATGGCGTCACCCTTGGTTCTGCCGATGCGGTACTTGCAGCGAGCATCTTTCACTTTGGCCAACACACGGTGGGTGAGGCAAAGCGCTATATGTCTGAGAGGGGGATCTGTGTCCGCATGGATTGATCAGGTTCGGTTCGATGGCCAGGGCCTGGTCACGGCTGTGGCCCAAGACCACCTGAGCCATCGTATTCTCATGGTGGCCCATATGAATCGCGAGGCCCTGCAGGAGACACTGGCGACGGGCGAGGCCGTCTATTTTTCTCGCTCTCGGCAGCGACTCTGGCGTAAGGGCGAGTCTTCGGGCCATGTGCAGCGGGTGCATGAGATACGTCTGGACTGCGATGGCGATGTGGTCTTGATGCAGGTCACCCAAGGCGGTGGCATTGCCTGTCATACGGGCCGCGTGTCGTGCTTTTACCTGCGATGGGAGAACGGATCGTGGCAGGCCGTAGACCCCGTGGTCAAAGACCCTAAGGAGATTTATGCAGGCCAGGCGGACGCTGGGCAGGCGGCCGCATCGCCGGTTGCTTCCGCCGCGCCCACCACCTTGCCATCGTCCACGGAGCCCCAGACGGTGCTCGGTCGGCTTGCCGATGTGATTGCCGAGCGCCGGGGGGCCGATCCCGAGAAGAGCTATGTGGCCCGACTGCTGCACCGTGCGCCAGATGCCGTCCTAAAAAAAATTGGTGAAGAGGCCACGGAGACCGTCATGGCCTGTAAAGATGGGCTGCCCGAGCGCATCGTCTCGGAAACGGCCGACCTCTGGTTTCATTGCCTGGTTATGCTCGAGCAGCATGGCCTGCGGCCAGAGGCCGTGCTTGCCGAGTTGATGCGCCGTGAGGGCCTCTCGGGCCTGGATGAAAAGGCCGCCCGTCAGGCAGAGGCCCGACAACAGAACGAGCCGGGCGCCCGCTGATTTAATAAAGAGGAGGCATGCCCATGAATTGTCTGTTTTGCCGGATTGCTGCAGGCGAGATACCTGCGAAAAAGGCCTACGAGGATGAGGAGTTTCTGGTGTTTCACGATATTGCCCCCCGTGCCCCAGTGCATCTCCTCATGATTCCCAAAACACACATTGACTCTCTGATGGAGGCGCAGGCCGAGCATGCCCCGATGTTGGGTCGAATGATGGCGCGGGCGGGTGCTTTGGCCAAGGAAAACGGGTCTCCAGACGGCTTTCGCCTGATCGTGAACAATGGCCGGGTGGGTCGGCAAGAGGTGTATCATCTTCATATGCATCTGATGGGTGGCCCGTCTCCCTTGGGCGCCTCAGCAACCTTCTAGACGCTCTATCCTCTCGGAGTTACCGCATGGGCACTTTTAGTATTTGGCATTGGCTGATCGTTCTGGTCGTTGTTCTCTTGGTCTTTGGCACCAAGAAACTGCGTAATCTCGGGTCCGATCTGGGTGGCGCCGTAAAAGGATTTAAGGATGGTATAAAAGATGGGGGCGCCGAAGAAAAGCCCGCTACAGATGCCCAGGCTCAGCCCGTAGCCAAAGTTGAGGCACCCCAGACAATTGATGTCCAGGCAAAGGACAAGACCCCTACTGGGAGCTAATTCGGCGGCCCGCGTTTTTTGAAGTCAGGCCGTCATGCTGGACATCGGCTTTTCTGAATTGCTCATGATTGCGGCCGTGGGTCTTGTGGTGTTAGGGCCCAAGCGGCTTCCCGTAGTGACACGCACCGTGGGCACGCTATTGGGCCGCGCCCAGCGCTATGTTGCCGATGTGAAATCGGATATTCAGCGGCAGATGGAAATCGAAGAACTTCGCAAGGTGCAGCAGTCCGTCAGTGACCTGGGCAGTTCCCTGGAAAAGGGTGTGGCCGATATCACCTCCCAGGCCGATGCCTTGGCAGGAGAAGTCACTTCCGGAATCGATGATTTCTCTTCGGTCTACGACAAGAAGACCGGCCTGTATATCGGCGCGCCAGATCGCTCCTGGACGCAGGAGCAGGCAGACCTCCGTGTCCGTGACCGGGTTCGGTCGCGCCTGCGGCGCCGGTATCTCACCAAGCGTCCTCGAGATGCCTAGGAAGAGACATGGCTGATTCGCAAGACACGGAAAAAGAGGCATCGTCCACCGCCTCGGGGGCGGCCACCAGCGGCGGGCCTTCCGCACCGCCGGAAGAAGGGTTCATGACGCACCTGGTGGAGTTGCGCGACCGGTTAATTCGGTCAGTCATCGCCATACTGGCTGTCTTTCTGGCGCTGGTCTATTGGGCACCACAGATCTACAGCATCTTTGCCGATCCCCTCATTGCCGTGCTGCCCTCGGGCAGCAGCATGATTGCTACCGATGTGACTGCACCATTCTTCGTTCCGATCAAAATCACAATGCTGGTGGCCTTTGTGATCGCGCTTCCCTATGTCTTGTATCAGGCCTGGGCCTTCGTGGCGCCGGGCCTCTACAGCCACGAAAAGAAACTTGCCTTACCGATTGTTCTCTCAAGTTTTGTGCTCTTTCTCATCGGTATGGCCTTTGCCTACTTCTTTGTCTTTCCCGCGGTGTTTGGCTTTGTCTCAAGCTACACGCCCGAGGGGGTGCAGATGGCGACCGACATCGACAAGTACCTGAGCTTTGCCTTGAGCCTCTTTCTGGTTTTCGGGCTCTCGTTTGAGACCCCAGTGGTCCAGATGGTGCTCGTGCGCATGGGCATTGTGTCGCTGCAGAAAATGAGAGATTTCTGGCCGTATTTTGTGGTCTCGGCCTTTGTGGTGGCCGCTATCGTGACGCCGCCCGATGTGATTTCGCAGCTCATGCTTGCGATACCGCTTTGCCTGCTCTACCAGTTTGGGTTGCTGCTGGCCCGTTGGGTCGCGCCGCCTGCGGTCGCAGACCCTGAAGCCCCTGGGCCAGCGGAGGATGGTAAGGCCGGTTAGGGGGCGGGACGAACAGGGGCGGGCCGCTCGGTAACGGTAACTTCATAGATCTGCGGCCGCCCGTTACGAAAAATCTGTAGCGCCGCTTTCTGACCGGGCTGCAGGGCGGCCACTAGGGCAAGCAACTCGGCGGTAT
>JBDLQX010000122.1:0-7051 GCA_039800345.1 Pseudomonadota bacterium
TCTGCCCCGACGCTCTGGAAAACAGGGATGATGAAGCCCCAAAAAACTCCGATAGCAACACTCTTAGGCACAGTCTTGCGGTTGAACTGCCAGAGCCAAGGCTGATGGAGGATTGGTCCTAGCCACTTAAGTAAGCGACTAGAATGAATAGACTCCGGAGCGGGAAGCCACTTATTGAAATACTTTTTCATGATGGCGCGGATTTTGGCAGGAAAACCGAGTTTATGGGGTCATCAGGGGGGGCTTTTTTTAGTACAACCCCAGAGTCGCGTTGTTTGGCCATCAGAGGGCAGTATGGTGGCCATGGAGACGCAGCGGTTATCGATACAGAGACTATAGTCATCCGTAAAAAACGAGCGTGTAAGTCGAAGTGATCTCAGCGGGGCCGTGGTGGGCCGATAGACAAACCAGCCATTGACGAGTCGACTGTCATCTGGCGGTTCCATGCCTGCACCTGAGCCCTTGATGCGCGCTGCCAGCGGGCGAAGCCAAAGGCTATTTGACCCGTCTTCTGCGGCTGCCGGTGCGTAATCTTCTTCCCATCGTTGCTTTTCGATCGAATGGGTCCAGGCAAGGGTAAATGTGCTGGCCACGAGAAAAACCGACGCGGCCACGTCCTCGGCCCTTAAAGGGGGGCTATCGGGGTTAGCGCCAGGCAGGGCAGACTCAAGCGCCAGACAAATTCCAACTAAGACAGCAGCAGAGGCCATCGAGGCTCGCGTGGACGCAGCGCAATGGGGGCGCTAAGCACAGGGGGAGGGATGCGGGGCGGCAGCCGCGGTTATCCGGTAGCCGAGGCCTGGCTGCCCGCCCGGCGGTGCTGCCAGAGATGCCAGCCGAGGAAAACGGCTACGAATAAGAGCCCAAGTTCATCGGTGATCGGTAGTGCCACCACGAGCAGGCTGGCCGCGACAATCGCCCAGAGCCGTTCCCACCAGGCGAGGTGGCCGAAGAGAAACCCAATCGTGCCTGCACCCCACATGCCGATGGCCACCAATGCCTTGAATACGACCCATGCTGTATCAAGCCAGGAGCCCGACTGGAGCATAAGCGCTGGGCTATAGACGGCCATGTAGGGCACCACAAAACCTGCGACGGCAATACGCACCGCCTGTAGGCTTATTTTTAGCCCACGTTCTTTGGCAATGGGCGCGGCCGCGAAGGCGGCCAGAGCCACTGGGGGGGTGAGGTCTGCCATGATGCCAAAATAAAAAACAAACATGTGCGAGACGATGAGGGGCACACCGAGCTCGAGCAGAATGGGCGCAGCCAGTGAACTCGTAATGATGTAATTGGGAATGGTGGGGATGCCCATGCCGAGCACCAGGCAGGTGATCATCGTGAGAAAGAGCGCGAGGAATAGGCTGCTCTCGCCAATGCCGATAACCTTGCCCCCCACTTCAGCTGCCACGCCGGTGAGGTTAATCATGCCGATGATCACGCCCACGAGGGCGCAGGCGATACCGACTGGAAGGGCATGGCGGGCACCATCAACCATCGCCTTTAAGGCCAGGGAGCGGGTATCTTGTCCCTGGCCTACGGCGTAGCTAAAGCCGATCAGTACAAAAATGAGCACAAAGAAGGTGCCGATGCCATAGGCAAAGAAACCCGAGCAGGCAATGGCCAGTAGCATCCAGAAGACCACACGCAGCAATGTGCCGCGGATGCCAGAGGCGACACAGACGCCAAAGATGAGAATGATGGTAAGTGCCAGACCAACGCTTCCTGAAAATAACGGCGTAAAGCCTGAGAAGAGCAGGCCCACGAGTCCCACCAGCGGGAGAATCAGATACCAGCGCTCCTTGATGGCAGCGAAGGGGTCCGGGCAGTCTTCTTTCGGCAGGCCTAATAAGGCGCAGCGTCCTGCTTCGAGGTGGACCATCCAGAAGGCGGTTGCGAAATAGAGCAGGGCCGGAATCAGCGCCGCGATACAGATCTGTATGTAAGGCACATTGATAGTCTCTGCCATGATGAAGGCGACAGCCCCCATTACCGGGGGCATGATCTGCCCGCCCATGCTGGAAGTGGCTTCCACCCCCCCTGCAAAGGCGGGCCGGTAGCCGAATTGTTTCATGAGGGGAATCGTCAGTTGTCCGGTGGTGACCACATTGGCCACCCCCGATCCATTGATGGTGCCCATGAGGCCTGAGGAGATCACCGCCACCTTCGCGGGCCCGCCGCGTGTGTGCCCGACCGTGCCCATGGCAAAGTCGGTAAAGAGCCGGATCATGCCGGCCTGCTCTAGAAATGCGCCGAAGAGAATGAACAAAAAGATATAGGTAGAGGAGACGTAGGTGGGGGTTCCGTAGATGCCCTCTGTACCGAATCCCAGTGTGCCCACAATCTGATCGAGACCGAAGCCGCGGTGGGCGAGTGCGCCCGGTAAGTGATGTCCAAACAAGGCGTAGGCGAGAAAAATTGCGCAGATGACGGGCAGGCCTAGACCCATGACACGACGGGCCGCTTCAAAGACCAAGACCACCGTGGCAATACCGACGATCCAGTCGGCGGTGACGAGTTCACCGGCCCGCGCAGTGAGGTCAGCCTCAAAAATCCAGTGGTAAAAGCTCAGGCCAAATGCCAGCCAGGCTACGATCCAGGACAGTGGGCTCGTGCGGGCCCCTTCTCTGCTCGAGGCGGGATACAGAAGGTAGATCAGCAGTAGCAGGAATCCCACATGAATGGCCCGAATCACCTGGCTTGAGAGCGGGTGGAATGAGGCCATCGTGAGTTGGAAGAGGCAGAAGGCCACCGCCACCCAGAAGACAGGCTTGGATTTGTTTTGGGAGAAGTAACTGCCTTCCCGGAGTGCGGTGTCGGTCACGGCGGATTTCCTACAAAGTAAAAGCCCCGCCACCCTGATGGGATAGCGGGGCAGAACGGGCGAGATCTACACGACTACTTGAGAATGCCCACCTCACGGTAGTACCGGGCAGCCCCCGGATGCAGGGGTACTGGCATGCCCTTAGTGGCATTGGCCCGCTGAATGACCTTTGCCGCGTTGTGCGCCGCGTAGAGGGTATCGAGGTTGTCATAGAGGGCCTTAGTCATCTGGTAGGCGAGGTCATCGGAGACGCCTGCGTGTGTGACCAGAAAATTAGGAATCGCCGCGGTGGAGATATCGGTGGTCTGACCCGTGTAGGTGTTGGCTGGAATGATGGCGGGCTGGTAGGCGGGATCACCGACTTTGGCTACCGTCTCTGGGGGAATGGGAATTACCACGATTTTGATTGCGGTGGAGAGGTCGCGGATGGAGGCCACGCCAAGACCGGCAGACTGTAAGGTGGCATCGAGTTGACGGTTTTTAATGAGCTCGACCGACTCGGCAAAGGGTAGGTATTCCACGCGGTCCAGGTCTTTGTAGGTAAGGCCGGCGGCCTTGAAGATGGCGCGGGCATTGAGTTCGGTACCCGAACGGGCAGCCCCCACAGAGAGTCGCTTACCCTTGAGATCGGCAAGCGTCTTGATACCCGAGTCGGCATTGGCCACGATCTGGATGTAGTTGTCGTAGGTGGCTGTCAGCCCACGCAGTTTGTCGAGTTTGGTTTTGAATCCGGCATCTTCCACACCGTTCCAGGCATCAGATAAGGCGTCGCCCAGAGTAAAGGCCAGTTCTCCACGGCCTGCCTGCAGCAGATTGAGGTTCTCGGCGGAGGCCTTGGTGACCTGGGCGGTCGAGCGGGCATTGGGAATCGCCTTGGCATAGACCTGAGACAGGGCGACGCCTAGGGGGTAATAGACGCCAGCCTGACCCCCTGTGAGGACATTGACAAATTGCTGCTGGGCCTGCGCGGTCGGAACCGCAAGCAGAGCCGCTGAGGCGATAATAAGCGAGCAGGAACGTTGCAGCATACGTTGGATCAGGGTCATGACGGTCTCCTAAATTGACGTCTGAAGAAATTGCAGAACACCTCACGGTGCCATGCCCCGGTCTTTATCCCAATCGGGAGTTTTACCAATGAGAGGAGCCTAAGAGTGAACTTGTCCCAAGACCTGGCATCGGCTGATAGCCCCATGACTTTTGAGTCTTACGAGGCCTTTATTGCCCCGATTCGCGAGCGGCATGAGAGAAATCAGCGTCTTTTTGGGGGCGTTTTTTTTCTCGTCTTCGTGGGAGCCTGCGCCGCCCTCTACTTTGAGGAGATCGGGCAGGGGCTGCTCCTGAGTCTTGTCTCAGTCTACTTCTTGGTGCGCTCCACCGAGGCGTCTCTGGCCATGGACTTTCTCGATGGTCAGCGGCTCCTCTTGTTGGTGCACCGCCCGGGCGAGGGCGACCAATAATCAATAATCAATAATCAATAACAATCCGAACACCTGCGCCAACTACGCCGGGTCGTCGCCTTCGAGCTTGCGGAGTGCTGCGAGCGCGGATTGGTTTCTGCGCCGGCGCCCCTCATGGGGGTCTGACGGCTTCCATGCTTCCCCGACCACCCCACCATAGGCCGCGTTGGGCCGGGTCTCCGCGGGAGGGGGAGGCGCTGGAATCTGCTCGTGTGGCGAGCGTCTCAAGATCTGCGGGTCCGGTGAACGCAGGGGGCCGCTGTCGATAACGTCGACGGCGATAGCCCCCTTGGGCAGGCCAATGGGATTGAGGATCTTTGAGGACTCGCGGTCTCGGCTGTAGCGCACTGGAACAGCACGAGGCGCCTTGATACGCTCGGCCGAGGGCGCCGGTATGTCGCCGCCGGCCGGTGCCTCCGCCGGGCTGGGCTGGCCAAGCCGCATCACCTCCTCAGCATCCAGAAGTCGGGGATGCCATCCGACGGGTGGTGCGGAAAGACTCTTGTCCGCACCCATGGCAAGCCGCAACTGGTTGAGTGCGGGATGGTCAAGAAAGTTGGTGAGTTTCATGGGGCTGGGGCGTCGAGGGCCGAGATGCCCTGGGCAATGCGCGAGAGACGTTCTTCTGCATTGGTGACGATGCGAAACTCCACCCGTTGGGATGCGGCCTCATCGACTCTCTGGGCCTCAGACAATATGGGTCGCGAGGAAGACAGGCCATTGGCGGTGAGCCGTGCAATCAGCCAGGCCTCGTGGGCTCTGGCGCTGGGAAGCTGCATGACATATTCCAGGGTGGAGCGGGTGCGCGCCTGCGACAGCGCCATATTCTTAAAGTAGGCATCAAGCCGAGAGGGCGCGGCAGACCAGAAGGTAGAGGTGTGGCCCTCAATACGCACCTCCTTTACGGTGTCGACGAATTTCTCGTTCGTAAGAATCTCTATGTAACGAGGAATAAAGTCCTTCAGAATATTCTGAAAGCTTGGCCTGAGCTGGTCTGACCCTGTGGCGAAGAGTACTTCGGGATTTTTAAACCGAATAGTCATGTCGCCGAGCAGCTCGGCGTCCCACTCTTGGAAGTTCTCGGCAAACGCGCTCTGCAGCGCCCGGTTGAGGTCGTCTCGGGTGACCTCATACTCTTTGACGATCAGGGTCGTGGTCTGCTCGACCCGCGTCATGTAAAGCGCAGCCAAGAGCATAAAAACCATCATCAGGCCCATCATCAGATCGCTTAATGGGATCCAGTGGCTGTTGTTGCCCGAGGTCTCTGTCATGCGGGTATTGTTGTTGGGTCTCTGGGGGCAGTTTTAAATCTTACGGGCCATCTGAACCACCTCGCGCAGGCGTTCTGTGAGCGGAAGATAGTCTTCTACAAAACGATTGCTAAGTGCGGCGAGCTGTCCAGCAAGCGCCTCAAGCGCATCGTTGAGCTCCTTTTGTAGCCCCTTGTCGAGAGCCAATACGCCCTCTTTAATGACGCGGGCATTGTCCTGTAGTCCCTTCTTGAGTTCGTCTTGGGCCTGGCTGATGACCTCGCTGATCTGCTTGCGGAAGTCGGCCTGGGTGAGCTGCATCTGCACGCCCAGGTTCTCGGTCGCCCGCGACATGGCCTGCTGAACCCGAACCAACTCTTCTTCATGGGTCTTCGCGCTGCCGGCAACAAGCCCCCGCAGTTCCTGGTTGGCCTGCAGGATCTCGTTGGCCATCTGTCCTGAAACCTCAATGATCTTGTCGCGGATCGCGCCAAGGCCGTGCTCGAGCTGATTGAGCATCTCGGTAGTCTTCTGCGCAAAGGTGGGGGTCACACTGCTCATCTGCCCAAGCACATCGGCCAACGCCCGCTGTTGGGCCAGCAGCATATCCCGACCGTTATTGAGAAATTCGATTTGGTCTGCGAGGGCCTGGGCGACTCTCTCAAACTGCCCCGCACTGGCCACAATGGTCTGTAAGGTGGCAGCGGCCTGCGCGAGTTCGCCAGCAGCCTCTCTCTGCCGGGACTGCAGCAGGTCGAGCTCGTCTTTGTACTGCTGTTGCCAGACCACAAGCCGCTCAACCGCCTGGTTGAGCTGCTTGAAGTTGTCGCCAAACTGGCTACTGAGTTTCTCATTGAAATCGCGAATCACCGACTCTAGGGCCTGGACGATGGCCTTCTGGTTGTTTTCCACCATGTGGTGGGCGAAGCTACGAAACTCGGTGATCAGCGCCTGCGACTGATGCTCGCTCTGGCTACGGCCCGCTTCGATCTGGTTGGCCAGGCTCTGGGGGTCTGGCCCAGCAATCGCCTTTCTGAGTCCTTGGAGTGCCACTACGACGTCGGTAAGGCTGGCATTACCCGCGGGGGCGTCTTCTTCGATGTCTTGGCGGATCTTGCGAAACCGCTGTGCAAACCGCAGGGTGAGCGCGCCGAAGACCCCTGCCAGTGAGGCCCAGAAGGCGGTGCGGATTCCTCCAAGCAGTGTGGGCACACTGGACTGAATATCACTTGGATTAAAGCCAAAAAGTGCCACGGTGATGCCTGTGAAGCATCCCAAGATGCCCATGGTGGTAAGCACCTCGGGGCCGTGGACGACGCTGAATCGATCAAACCGGAGGTGGAAGAACACCGTCACCAGTCCAATGCTGGTGATAAAGGCGATCTCAAGGATCAGAGTCAGGTTGGTCATAGCGGTTAGCCTAGAGCAATGTGAGAAGAACGCAAAGCGGTAGATGCATGGTGTGGCCGACCTGGCTTATATTTTTTTGAGATTCTCAAGAATCTGCTGATTGCGGTTGC
>JBDLQX010000123.1:0-3065 GCA_039800345.1 Pseudomonadota bacterium
CCCCTGGTATGAAGCTTACTGTTCAACCGGGCGACACCCTAGGGCGGCTTACCCAGCTTGCCTTGAAACAGGCCGCGCCGGATGCGGGGGGCGGACGGTTGCCGTTTCCGCAACTTATGCAAAAAGTGCAGGCCGTCGCCGCGCAGAATCAGATCACCAACGCCGATCGCATCTTTCCCGGCCAAGTGATCGACTTTTCGACAGTCGTTGCGATTCCTGAGACTCAACAGACTTCTTTATTAGCTACGAACGCTACGATCGTAGGGCACCCGTCCGGTGATCCCCAGGCCGCAGCCGCCAAAAACTCTGCGGAGGGGGCAGCAGTGGTCGCGCCCACCGCCTCAATTAACCAGCAACCGCGACCGGCCTCGCCCCACAAACTCCTGGAGCAAACATTAAGTCGCGCCGTAGCGCGCGGCTATATTCCGCCCCAAGACGTCTCCGCCGTGCGGGGCCAGATTCTCGAGATGTCGCGTACCTATGGGTTTGCGCCCGATGACTTCGCCCGTGTGGCCCTTATTGAAAGCGATGGCTTCAACCCCAAGGCCACGAATGGCAATTGCCACGGGGTGATCCAGTTTTGCGATGGCGACGATCGTGGCGCGGCGAGTGTGGGGTTTGGAAAAAACCCGCGTGAGATTCTGCGCATGAGCGTGCGCGAACAACTCACCCTCGTAGACCAATACTTTCAAGACACGGGTCTACAGAACTTCAAGGCCCCATCACTCGACACCTTGTATCTCACGGTGTTGTTTCCCGCCGCGCGTGACGAACGTCAGCCACACCGAGCCTTGCCTATTCCCGGGCCTCAGGCTTCTGCCCTGCATGTCGGGGGTAACCAGAATGCGCCCATTACCCGCGCTTCGATACGTAAGGGCCTGATGGAACACGCCAACCTCAGGCTTGCCCAGTTTGCAAAAGAAGAAACACGTGAACGCACAAAGCTGGCGGGCCAGGGTGTACCGCTGCCGCCCTCACCTATGAGCAGGGCGCCGGCTGCTCGTGAAACCGCGCAGGAGACAGGCTCCGAAGCGCTTGCCGTGGCTGAGGCGGTGGCCCCGGCGCAGTTTCTCACTTCAGCGTCAAGGGTACTCCAGAGGCCCCCATCTTCTATTACGGGAATGATTCCGCGGATGCCTGAGTTGCTACCCAACTTCTCGGTGCCGTCGGTCTCGACCCAGTCGGTGCTCAATGCCCGCCGGCAGTCGTGATGAAGAGCGATACGACCCTAAGGGGAAATACGGCAACCAAAGCGGCAAGCGCTTGCCGCCCAAACCCCTGGCATACACATTGCATGGAATCGACCCGAGCCGAGAAACCTTGAGGGCCCTTGGCAGAAAAAGGACAGAGAGGAGTACTTCATGAACCTGGTGAATAACGCATTTGGCATCCACGAGCATGCGCTCGCCGTGCGTAATCGTCGCGTGGAGCTTATTTCTCAAAACATTGCCAACGTCGACACGCCGAACTACAAGGCCCGCGATATTGACTTTAAAAAAATCATTGCTGGTACCCAAGGGGTCAAGGTCATGGCCACCAACGATAAGCATTACGAGATTGCGCATCTAGAGAACACCCCCGATGGCCTGAAGTTTCGGGTGCCTTTCAACGCTGCAACTGACGGCAACACGGTAGAGATGGCCGTGGAACAGGCGCAGTTCAGCAAGGCCACCGCAGACTATCAGGCCACGCTCATGTTCCTGGAGAGTCGTATCTCCGGCATTCGTAAGGCGCTGCGGGGCGAGTAGGGCCCCCACTACAGACACAAAGGATGACCCCCCATGATTGACAATATTTTTGGCATCGCGGGTACGGCACTCAATGCCCAGCTCACCCGCATGAACCTCACGGCCTCTAACCTGGCCAACCAAAACACCACGGCACCCACGGAAGACGAGGCCTTTAAGTCTAAGCGTACGGTCTTCAAGGCCCTGCTATCCAAGGCAGATACCCACGCAGGCGCGCCCCATGTGGGTGGTGTGCGGGTAGACAAGATTGTTGATCTGCAGGACCCCAACCCCCGTGTCTATGAGCCGGGAAGCCCGCACGCCGACAAAGACGGCTATGTCTGGATGTCGAACGTGAATGAAGTCACCGAGATGGTGGAGATGATGGCCTCAGCCCGCGCGTATCAGAACAACGTGGAGGTGGTGAATACCGCCAAGGCCCTGATGATGAAAACGCTCGAGATTACGAAGGCGTAAAGACCTTAGCACCGCACCAGCCGCTTTAACCCGCACAACTGCATAAAGACCGATCACCATGACTATCGCCGCTACGACCCAGTCTTACATTAAGACCACGGCAGACCTCAAGGCCGAGAAACTCAACAATCCTATTAATGATCAGATGGGGCAGCGTGAGTTTCTGCTGCTCTTCACAACGCAGCTGCAGAATCAGAACCCTCTGGACCCCATGCAGAACGAGGCCTTCGTGGCCCAGCTTGCGCAGTTCTCGCAGCTTGAGGCCACCACCACCATGGGGGACAAGCTCTCTACCCTCGTGGACTCCCTAAAAGGCGACCGCATGTTGCAGGGGGCCTCGCTCTTGGGGAAAAAGGTTGCCGTACCCAATGGCCCTGCCTATCTTGAGCAGGGTGCGGCCATCAGTGGGGTGATCTCAATTCCCAACGGCGCCGACAAGGTAGAGCTAAACGTCTACAGCATGAACGGACAGCTGGTAAAGACCGAGCAGTTGGGCCGGCGTATGCCCGGGGAGGTGACCGTGCGATGGGATGGCACTAACGCGAAGGGCGACAAGATGCCCGATGGGCAGTACCGCGTGGTTGCAACGGTGAATAGCTTTGGCACCGTGACACAGGTTCCCATCTCCACCCCCGATGTGGTGCGCGGTGTTACCTATAGCCCGGAGGCCAATGACCTCATGCTCGAGGTCGCCAGTGGCCTCACCGTACCGCTTAGCCAAGTCACTCAGATCAAGAACTAACTCTTCGCCCTCTACTTCAGATTTTCAGAACAACGAAGAACCATCGACCGCTTTTTGTCATAGGAGAAGTCCACCATGTCTTTTTACACCGCGCTTACCGGACTGGCCGCCGCCACCGC
>JBDLQX010000124.1:0-17439 GCA_039800345.1 Pseudomonadota bacterium
TCGTCATCTAAGAGAACAATGGTCTTCTGCATCATGTGGTTCCATCTCTAGAGCAGCGTTTACCTTATAGAAATCAGGGCCTGTGGTCACCTGTCTGAAAGGGAAGAAGCCACCGCCGACCCCACAGCCGGTGAGTTTTTTGAGGTTAGACCCTGACGATGACCATCGTGTGAAATCGGCTGCATCCGAGTAACTAACCGCCACGATCGGGAAAAAAAGACTATCCCGCACCGCGAAAAGAGAGAATAATTCATTCGGTATTTCGTCTGTAAGTCATTCATTTAAATGCACTTTTTTAGTGCAAAATGCCCCATGTCCATTCACGTTGCCCTTCATCATGTCAGCCACTACCGATACGACCGCGCCATCAGCCTCGGGCCACAAATCGTGCGCCTGCGTCCCGCCCCACACAGCCGAACCCGCGTACTATCGTATTCCCTAAGCATTGATCCGTCGGGCCATTTTCTGAACTGGCAGCAGGATCCGTTTGCCAACTACAAGGCGCGGCTGGTCTTCCCGGAGAAGGCAGACCGCCTGAAGATCACGGTAGACCTCGTCGCAGAAATGGCGGTCTACAACCCTTTTGACTTCTTTCTCGAGCCCCAGGCGGAGCACTATCCATTTACATACGGAGAACCCCTTCAAGAGGAACTCGCTCCGTATCTCGCGCGCCAGTCGGCGACACCGCGATTTGCGCAGTACCTCGCAGAGGTTTCCAAAGATAGACTGCGTACGGTGGACTTTCTAGTCGGCCTCAACCAGAAAGTGCATCACGACATTGGCTATTTGATTCGGCTTGAACCCGGCGTTCAGACACCTGAAGAAACACTCACGCGTGGCAGTGGGTCGTGCCGAGACTCATGCTGGCTTCTGGTGCAACTCCTTCGCCACCTGGGCCTGGCGGCACGATTTGTCTCTGGCTACCTGATTCAACTCCGGCCCGATCTAAAGGCACTCGATGGCCCGAGTGGCACAGAGGAAGACTTCGCCGATCTGCATGCCTGGTGCGAAGTCTACCTACCAGGCGCCGGATGGATTGGATTAGATCCCACCTCAGGGCTTCTGGCGGGCGAAGGTCATATTCCACTGGCCTGCACACCACAGCCCGCTGCTGCTGCCCCGATTGAAGGAGCCCTAGAGAAAGCAGAGGTGGTCTTTGAGCACACCATGTCGATCCAACGGATGATTAACGTCCGCGGGGGCTGGGCTCCTCATAGGGCCGCACCGATTCCGCCTCAAGGGTGTAGCCAGTGACCCCCTGACTCGTTGCAAGGCGGGCCTCACGCAGCGTCCCCTCGACCCAGACCGCTGCCATGCTCTCCGGTACCGCACGAATACGACTATTTGCTGTGGGCTGTACCAGCATCATCTGGTTGGCTGGCGGCGGAGGGTAATGAATACAGGCACCAAAGTAGGGGACCAGCAAAAACTCTCGGCGCAGATGCCGCTCACCATCAAGCGGCACCACATAGCCTGGAAGCCGCACACGTTGATTCAGATAGGTGGTCACAATCGGCGCGGCATTCCACTTGTCCCGCAGCTTGCTCATCGCCTTATTGGCCGCCTCGGTGCCGTCTTCAAGAAACCCCAAGCGGCCCATGAGGGTCATCTCCGCCTGCATCTCTTTGACCCACTTTTCTGAAATCAAATCGTCCCAGGTGATCTCCTTGATGGCTGTGGATGCCCCTGCAGCTGGCTTAGTAGCAGTCTGTGCGACAGCCACAGAGGAAAAGCCCGAGAGCAGAAATGCGGTCACGACTCTACTGGCCAAACCGCGAAGAAATGAAGTCGTCATCACTATTTACCCAAGGTGGGGTGGATTGAGTCCGTCGGCAAGCGAGAGGCGATACGCACGGAAGGCGGGGAAGAGTCCTGCCACGACGGCGGCCAATAAAAGGCCGAGCAACAGGGCCCAAGATGTCATCGACGGTACACCAAGCTGAAGAGAGAGGCCAAACTGCAGGCGCAGCCAGTCGGAGAGTATCCAGAGACCTAGTTGGTGGAGCAGCAGCCCCAAGACAATACCCGCCAGGCCTACCCAGAAAGACTCTGCAAGCGCCAGCCCCATGAGGCCCCGAGGGGACATGCCAAGCGCCCGCAAGACCGCCAATTCCCGACGTCGTCCCGACATCGAGACCATGAGTACCGCGGCAATCGACAAGAGGCCCGTAAGCGCCACCATGGCGGTGAGTACCGTAAGCGTATTCTCGATCAACGCAATCGACTGCCAGAGTTCATCTAACGTAACCCCCGGCATCACGGCCATCAGTGCGGGGCCGGGTAAGGCCTCAATGGCCTCGCGGGCCTGAAAAATCTGCAGCCGAGACTTCAGGCCCACCAAGAGGGCGGTATAGGACTGGGGTCGAAGGTCGCTCAGGTCCATAGCATTGGGCGTACTAGAAGTTCCGGAAGTACCGGCGGACGCCCCCGTGCGCCCACTGCCCAAGGCCATACCGGGCCGAAACCCCGAGAAGGTCCCCTGCCCCCAGCCCTGATGCAGGGCCTCAAAGCCCTGCACCGAAATAATCACTGCCCGATCAATCGGGGCGCCTGTGGGCGCAAGAATGCCCACCAAGGTGAAGGGCTGGTCGGCATGGTCTTGATCAAGCGCGTTGCCTGCTCCATGCGTGACCACCAGGCGATCACCTAGTGCATGGCCAAAACGCTGCGCCACCTGCGCGCCCAGCACCACCTCATAGACCGCCCGCCGGGGATCATCTGCCGTAGCCGCATCATCAAAGCTACGACCCTGCGCAAACCGCAGGGGCTGCCCCTGGGTCTTCATGCGTGCAAACAGCAGAGGGGTAGTGCCCCAGACCGCAAAGCCCCGATAGCTGTCACCAAGTTGCAGCGGAATCGTCCAGTCCACCATGGGAAGGTTGCCGACCTGATCAAGCACCTGGGCATCGATATTGCGCGTAGGACGGCCGAGTTGAAAGAGGCTATAGAGCAGAAGATCGGTGGCACTACCCCGGGGGCCGACAATCAGATCGACCCCGCCAACCGCCTGAGAGAAACTCGCACGGGCATCGGTACGAATCTGCTGTACGGTCATGAGTAAGGCTGCAGACAGCCCGATCGAGAAGATCACCATCGAGAGCGCGAGCCGCCGCGACTGCGCGCTCTGCCAGAAAAATCGGAGCCAAAAGCCCATCAGCCCCTCGCTCCTGCAGCGCCCAGCCAGAGTTGCTGATCAAAGGCCTCTGCCATGCGGGCATCATGGCTCACCATGACGAGTGTGGTCTTCTGTGCATGGGCGAGCCCCAGAAAAAGCCGAAGAAAAATCTCGCGATTCTGATCATCCAGTGCCGAGGTGGGCTCATCGGCAATCACCAGGCGTGGTGCGCCAATAAAGGCCCTCGCCACGGCCACACGCTGCTGCTGACCCACAGAGAGCTGATGGGCCGGGTCCCGCCAGAGGGCTGCAGGAATATCGAGTTGGCGCAGAAGTGCTTCGGCCTGCGCCGACAGACTTCCAGCCTGTACGGTCGCCTGCTCGGCACGCGCCGCAAATAGCCGCCCCGGAAGACACACATTGTCGATCACCGAGAGATAGGGCAAGAGATTGAACTGCTGAAAGACCACCCCCATGGCCGCGCCACGAAGGGCATCCCGGGCGGGGCCAGAGAGGCGATGCAGCGGTGCGCCCAAGACCCAGCATTCGCCATGGACTGGCGCAATAACGCCTGCCAAGAGGCCCAGGAGCGAAGACTTTCCCGACCCACTCTGCCCACCCACAAAGAGCGTACGGCCAATATCTAGAGACAAGGCGGGAATTTGTAGCAGCACCGACTGGCCTGGCCAGGCAAAGCGCAGATCGATCAGGCTGATGGCAAGGCCCGAAGAGGAGGTTGCCAAGGCGGGGGCATTCTGAGAGGTCAGAGGCATAAGAAGACGGTAGCAGACCGGTCAGACACTACCGCAAAAAGGAGGAAAATCCCCCTGCAAACAGACTGCATGCCATGTTCGGCGCAGTGCGGGCTTTGGCCCACAGCGCATTTACCCTCCTCACTTTGGGAATGATGATGACAACGCCCTTCCGTCCTGGCTTCGATACCCTGGCATTACACGCCGGTGCCACGCCTGACCCCGCAACAGGGGCCCGCGCCGTACCCATTCACCTCACCACCTCATTTGTCTTTGAGTCAGCCGACCAGGCTGCGGCCCTCTTCAATCTGGAACAGTCGGGCCATGTCTACTCCCGTATTTCTAACCCTACAACGGCTGTACTCGAAGAACGCATCGCCGCCCTGGACCATGGGGTTGCCGGTATTGCCACGGCCAGCGGACAGGCGGCCCTGCATCTGGCCATCACCACCCTGCTCAGTGCGGGCGACCATATCGTGGCCAGTGCGGCGCTCTACGGCGGCTCACACAATCTGTTGCGCTATACCCTGCCTCGCTTCGGAATTCAGACAAGCTTTGTTCCCCCAGGAGACCTCAAGGCCTGGCAGGCCGCAATTCGGCCCACGACGCGCCTCTTCTTTGGAGAAACCCTGGGAAACCCCGGCATCGATGTACTCGATATTCCCGCCCTCGGAGAACTTGCCACCTCCCACCACCTTGCGCTGCTCGTCGATGCCACCCTCACCACCCCCTGGCTGCTGCAACCCCTCGACCACGGCGCCCATCTGGTCTTTCATTCGGCCACCAAATTTCTCTCCGGGCACGGCACCGTGATCGGCGGTCTGGTGGTCGATGGCGGACAGTTCGACTATGAGGCCGCGGGACACTACCCCACGCTCACACAGCCCTATGCAGGCTTTCACAACATGGTCTTTACCGAGGAGAGTACGGTGGGCGCCTTCTCGCTTCGGGCGCGTCGTGAGGGCCTGCGCGACTTTGGGGCCTGTATGAGCCCGCACACGGCATGGCTCATTCTTCAGGGACTCGAGACGCTGCCCCTGCGGATGGCCCGTCATATGTCAAATACCGAGCGGGTCGTCGGATTTCTTTTAAGCCATCCCTTTGTGGCCTCGGTGCGGCACCCGATGGTGGAGAGCCATCCCGGCCACGCACTGGCCAAACGACTCCTGCCCCGCGGGGCAGGCGCCGTGCTGAGCTTCGACATGAAGGGCAGTCGAGAACAGGGTAAGGCCTTTATCGATGCCCTAGGACTTTTCTCGCATCTGGCCAATGTGGGAGACTGCCGATCACTCGTCATTCATCCGGCCTCCACCACCCACTTCCGCATGTCCGATGAAGACCTTACACAGGCGGGCATTGGTCAAGGCACTGTGCGGCTGTCGATTGGACTCGAAGACCCCAATGACCTCATTGAAGACCTCCGACAGGCACTGAAGCGGGCGGAAAAGGCAGGAGGGGCACGGTCATGAAGATGCGCGATACCTATGCCTACACCGGGGGCCGTCCCTTTGATCCACAGCGGCCCTGTATGGTCTTCATCCATGGCGCAGCGAACGACCACAGCGTCTGGGGGCTACAGGCGCGTTTCTTTGCCCATCGCGGATTTGGCGTGCTGGCGGTGGACCTGCCTTGCCACGGAAAGAGTCTCGGTACGCCTCTGCCTTCTATTGAGGCTGCCGGCCAATGGCTGCTCACGCTACTGTCGGAGGCTGGGGTGTCGAACGCCACCCTTGTAGGCCACAGCATGGGGTCTCTTATTGCACTAGAGGCGGCCGCCCAGTCGCAAGAAGAGGCAGGAGCCTCCAGTCCCACGATTGATCATCTGATCATGGTGGGAACCACCTACCCGATGACGGTTTCTCCGCAGTTGCTCTCTCTTGCCCAGACCGACCCCCTCGAGGCGGTAGAGAACGTGGCGGCCTGGTCTATCTATAGCCTCGGGCCCAAGCCGGGCGCTCCGGGTCCGGGCACCTGGCTCTATGGGGCAAGCCGCGCGCTCATGCGTCGCATGATTCGTGGGGCACCCCAAGATTCAACCTTTCTTGGGGGCAATCTCTTTGCCCACGACTTCACCCTCTGCAGCCAGTACGCGCATGGCCTCGAAGCCGCCAAAGCGGTGGTGCACGGTAAGAAGCAGACAGCCTCCCATCTCGTTCTTGGAGCCCGAGACCAGATGACACCAGCTCGTGCAACGACGGCCCTAGCCACAGCCCTTCGCGCAGACATTACCCAACTGGCCTGCGGCCATTCGCTCATGACTGAGGCGCCCGCAGGCCTTAGCCAGGCGATCGCTCGTGCGGTCGGCCCCCACCAGGGGGACGCACGATAGGCTACGCGCAAGGCAACGAGGCAGATTTCTCGGATAGTGCTAAAGGGCTACAGAGCTACAGGGCGGATTTTTCGGGCTGGGTGAGAAACCCGATACGCTGAATTCCGGCTGCTGAGGCATCAGAGAGAATTTCAGCAACGCGTCCATAAGCAACGGCCGCATCCGCGCGCAGATGCAGCTCGATAGTGGGGTCTTTCTGGGCCGCCGCACGAAAGCGGTCGATGAGCGCGGTGCGATCGGTCGCCTGGTCATAGAGAAAAACACTGCCATCTGCACGAATTGATACCGACAGCGGCTTCACCTGCGGGCGACTGACTTCGCTAGAAGCAACCGGCAGGGTAAGTTTTACCGCGTGGGTGAGCAGTGGAGCCGTGACCATAAAGATCACCAGCAAAACAAGCATCACATCGATGAGCGGAATCATGTTGATCTCCGAAGAGATCGCACCATGCCCCGAACGCTGGGAGTACGAAAAAGCCATAGAACGATTCCTTTGGCAGCGGTGCTAGCGGCGCCTGGAGCCCGCGAGGGTAAAGTCCTCAATCAACTCCTGTGCAAAGCCATTGAGGTCGGAGAGCAGCAGCCGATTTCCTCGGACAATCAGGTTGTACCCCACCACCGCAGGAATCGCTACGGCTAGCCCCAGGCCGGTCATGATCAGGGCCTCGCCCACGGGCGCTGCCACCTGCTCGAGGCCGGCAGAGCCCGTCATGCCGATTGCTACCAGCGCGTGATAGACCGCCCAGACCGTGCCAAAGAGTCCCACAAAGGGTGCCGTAGAGGCCACAGTGCCCAGAAGCGTGAGGCCATTTTCAAGACGGGCAGCGATGCGGTCCATAAGCGTCTGAGCCCGTTGGGCAAGCGCCTCTGCCGAGCGATCGGCCTTTGAGAGTTCGGCCATCAGCCAGGAAAAAGGCTCCTCGAGGGGATCCGCTGGCCGTGTGCCGACGAAGTCCGCCAAAGACGACTGCGTCTCAAGTTCCTGCCGAAATGCCCGCGACCGACGCTTCTGTGCCAGCTGAAGAATGAGTCGCACCAGAATCACCGTCCAGGAGGCGACCGACATCGCCATCAAAATCACAAATAAGACCCAGCCCACCGTATCGGTCTGGGCCAAGAAATGGGCAACGCCAGGGGTTGGCGCATCATTCATTCACGATCCTCCAGCTTAAAAACAACCGGGGCCAGTATCGTCACCGACATGGGCTTGCCGTTTACACGATAGGGGTCAAAGCGTGCCTGCCGCATCGCCTGCAGCGCCTGCTCATTTAAGCGGCTATGGGCAGAAGGCTCCGCGAGTGTAACCTCCACCGGAACCCCCTCCGTATTCACACGCACCCGCACGACCACTCTGCCCGCCTCCCCCATTCGCCGAGACAAGGGCGGGTAGACCACCTGCGGGGGCCTCAGATACCGCACAGACTCGATAGACACTTCTCGTGGTGGCATGGCTGCGGCGGGTACCGTGGGCAATGGTGCAACCGCCTCGGATGATGGTGTAGACGACGCAGACGACGGCGTAGCCAACGCGCTCTGCGATGGCGGCGGATCGGCCGGAACCACCGCCTGAGAAGGCATCGACTGGGACACCACGGGTGCGGGAACCACCGCAGGCCGAGGCGGAGACGGTATCGGGGTCGGTGGCTTAGACGCGGCAACAGGCGCGGGCGGGCGCATTACCGAGGTGTTGGGAGGCGCCACAAAAAACGCCACGATGGCAGGTGTCTCTGCCGCGGGCTGCGTGCGATCTTGCAACAAGGCGAGCACCAATGCACCGTGGGCAGCCAAGACCACCACCCACACCAGAGCCAGGCGCCTTACGGGGTGCGCAGAAAAAGAAAATACGGTCATCTCGCGATTATCGCGAAACGAGCGCAGGCGGTCGCATATTGGAGAGTCGGGCCAAGACCTCTTCGGGGTCATGCCCATCGATCTGAATGGTCTTGTAGCGACTCTTTTCCCCTGCCACAAGCGTCACCTGACCGCGGGTGCATCCAAGCCGATCGGAGAGCCAGTCAACCAACGCACGGTTGGCCCGCCCCTCTACCGGACGCGCCTTGAGCCGAATCTTAAGCCGCCCATCGTGCCAGCCCTCCACCTGGGTATGGCGCGCGCCGGCCTGGCAGTAGACATGCAGTTCAGTCATGGGCAAGAGGCTCTCATAAAGAATGACGCTTACAAATTCTAGTGTCCCACGGTCTGGAATAACAACGACGGACCCGCAATTCCCCAAGCCACCGGGCGACCATTACCGTGCATTGCACAAAGGCCCTGGTCTCGCGATACACTCGGGATGTCCATCAGAGTTCCGCGAAGGGCAACGGGAGAGAACACTACTCGGGAGGCAGGTCCTGCCATGACATTCGATTTGACCGAAGTGCAGCGGTTTATTGGCGCCCAGACCCCCGCCTCGAAAATCTACATTGGCGCGGACTCCTGCCGTTTGTCCCAAGGCAACACCTGGTTTGCGGACTACACCCTCGTGGTTGTGGTGCATATCGATGGAAAGCACGGCTGTAAGCTTTTTGGAGAAACAGTACGGGAGCGCGACTACGACCAGCGCGTCGACCGCCCGCAGATGCGGCTCATGAATGAGGTCTACAAGGTGGCCGAGCTCTATCTCAAACTGGCGCCGGTTCTGGTCGATCGCGATGTGGAAGTCCATCTCGACATTTCTCCCGACCCCGAAAACGGCTCACATTGTGTCGTTCAGCAGGCCATTGGCTACATTCGAGGCGTCTGCAATGTGCAGCCACGCGTGAAGCCCCACGCCTTTGCCGCGAGCTGCGCAGCTGACCGCTACAAAGAGCTGGCAAGCCTTTCGGGTCAGGCGGCCCGACTGCGCGCGGCCTAGCGACTCGGAAGACGCTCTCGGCCGACGGTATACAGCGCGTGACAGCACTTCTGCACCCAGCAGTTCTCTTCTTTCTTCTGGGCCTCTTTGCCGGCGCGGTACGTTCCAACCTTGAGGTTCCCGCTGCGATTAGCCGGTTTCTGGCGCTCTACCTGCTCATGGCCCTTGGACTCAAAGGTGGACAATCGCTCGCGGTCACAGGACTCACCCCAGAAGTCATCACCACCCTCAAGCTTTCACTGCTGCTTGCCTGCCTGATTCCAGTCCTCGGATTCCTTGCCCTACGGCGTGTCACGCATGCCTACAACGCGGTGAGTATCGCAGCCACCTACGGATCGGTGAGTGCGGTCACGTTTATTACCGCGGGTGAGTTTCTCGATGCCCGCGGCATCGAACATGGGGGTTATATGGCCGCCTGTATGGCGATCATGGAATCGCCTGCGGTGATCTTTGCGGTGGTCATCGCAAACCTCGCACGCAAAGGGCGTCTTGCGGAGGTAAAGCCAGTGCGCTACGGGGGCGATGTACGACTGCCTGCCGCAGGGGCGCCACACCAAGGGGGGTTCCTAGGGGTGCTGCATGAGTCGTTCACCGACGGCGGTCAGCTTCTGCTCTTAGCGAGTATGCTCATTGGCTACCTCATGGGCCCCGAGGGCGCCGCCGCCATGAAACCCTTCTCCGCAGATCTCTTTACCGGCATGCTTGCCTTCTTTTTGTTGGATATGGGTCTGCTCACGGCCAAGAGCGTGCCAGCCTTAAAAGGACAGTCGCTGCTACTGATCGGTTATGCCATTTCAGCGCCACTGCTTCATGCCCTGATTGCGCTGGTTTTAAGCGCCATCGGGGGGTTGTCGGCAGGCGATGCCATTCTGCTCTGTGTGTTGGCGGCCAGCGCCAGCTACATCGCCGTGCCCGCGGTTCTGCGTGAAGCCATTCCCGAGGCCGACGCATCCCTTTACCTAGGTCTTTCTCTCGGAATCACCTTCCCCTTAAATATTCTTCTCGGGATCCCGCTCTACACCGCTGTGGTGCGATTCTTCTGGGGGGTATAAGGGCCGCAGCATGCGACGGACACAAAAAAGGGCACCTCTAAAGGCGCCCTTTTTTTAGGTAGAGAAGACAGCCGGGGACTTACTCAGCCGATTTCCGACGGCCTGTGCTCTTCGGTGCCGATGCGATGGCAACCTCGCCCGCTTTAGCGGCAGCCTCCACGTTGTGCTCAACCATTTCAACGACTTGCTTGGCCGCTTTGTTGATGGCATCAAACGCCGAGTTCGAGGCAGCGAAGGCCGACTTCATCATCGCAACCATGCCTTCGGAACCAGCCGGCGCCGACTTTGCCATCTCGTTAATGCTCGTAGACATGGCCTTATTCACCTCTTCCATGCGGGTCTCGACCATCTTGGCAAACTCCGCAGCCGTTTCTGCGTTAATACTGTAGACATTGCGGCCATAACTTGCAGCCTTCGCAAGCGCGGGCTGTGAGGACGACTGCACAGTGGCATAGAACTCGGGCATGTCCTTGACATTCATCAGCTGGCCCGAGGCCTCCGTCGCATCGGCGAGATTCGCCTTGGCAGCCTTCAGGTTCAGATCAAGATGCTTTTCCATGCACTCGATCGACTTGGCCACCATATCGACCATGGCCGACTGGGTCTGCTTAATGCTGTTCATAAACTGCTCGGGGGTGATGTTCTGATTCATAACGGATTCCTGTGGGTTGAGTCTACGGTTGGATTGCTTGCTGCTTTAGGCGTCCAGTGTAATGACGCAGCGCACCATTATCAACCCCGAAACATACAGAAATTTTTATCTCATGGAATCAATTAATTAAGATATTCTAAGCAGAATAATCGGGTACTCATGCTGCGAAAACCCGAGATTTATTATGCGCCGCAACAATTCTGGGATTTCCGAACGCGCTACCGGCCCCATGGCATACTCCTCGCATGGCACGCACCGTTCATTGCATCAAACTCAATCAAGAGGCCGAAGGCCTTGATTTTCCACCTGTTCCCGGCGAACTCGGCAAAAAGATCTATTTGCAGGTCTCTAAACAGGCCTGGGCCGACTGGCTCAAGCACCAGACGATGCTGGTCAATGAGTACCGTCTGAACCTCTCTGATCTACGGGCGAGGAAGTACCTTACGCAACAACTTGAGGCCCATTTTTTTGGAACGGGTGCGGAAATGGCCTCGGGCTTCGTGCCGCCCCCTAACCCCTAGAGCAGTCGAAAAACAAGCGGGCCAGATATAACCGGCCCAAATACAAGCGGCCCAAATACAAACGGCCGGACTACAAGCTGCCCAACTACTCCTGGGGTTCGCTGTGACGAATGTCCCGACCCCGAATCATGAAATAGACATGTTCGGCCATGTTTTTGGAATGGTCACCGATACGCTCCATAGCCTTTGCGAAAAAGAGCATGTCAATCGAGCGAGAAATCGTGCGCGCATCCTCGAGTACGTACGAAATCAAGAGGCGAATGTGGTTGCGGAAATACTCATCGACCACCTTGTCTTCCTTAATGACTTCGGCCAAAGCAGACTCATCCTCGCGGGCGAAGGCATCAAGCGACCGGCGCAGCATGGAGGTGACCCTTGAGGACATGGGCGTGAAGTCGATGCGGGGAAACGAGGTGGGCGAAGACTCGTAGAAGTGCATGGCCATGCGGGCCATCTTCTCGGCCTCATCGCCCGCGCGCTCCAGGTCACGCGTCATCTTCATACAGGCCACGACAAAACGCAGATCGGAGGCCGTAGGCTGGCGCTTGGCAATCACATGGTTGCAGACCTCATCGATCTCGACCTCGGCCGTATTCACGAGCTTCTCGATACGAAAGACCTCATCGAGTGCCGCCTGACTTCCGGAGGATAGCCCGAGTAGTGCCGCGTTGATCATCTCCTCAACCTGCCCTCCCATCTTCAGCACGTTGGTGCGAACGGTTTCGAGTTCGGCGTCGAATTGGGAGGAGGTGTGCTTATTCATATCTGTCCTTTGGGGCCAACCTGACCCAAGAGAGTTTTACCGATTACTAAGGCTAACCGGGAATTCTTGCAAGTGTGTTGCAGAAATATTTCATTTTCATGTCACCCGGCACGAATCACCCCTTCAGGGCCTGCGATAAGCGCGAGATCGGCCTTCTGATGGGCGAAGATGCCATGGGTCACGATGCCCGGGATGGCGTTGAGCTGATCTTCCCAGGCAAGCGGATCATCAAACCGCAGGCCGTGAATGTCGAGAATGGGGTGACCGTTGTCTGTCGTTACCCCTACACGACGAACCGGCCGGCCGCCCAACGATTCAAAGGCCCAAGACACGGGTACGACTGCCATCTCGATAACCTCTACTGGAAGCGGAAAGGCACCCAAAACCGAGACCTGCTTACTCAAGTCGACAATACAAATAAACCGACGCGATGCACTGGCCACGATCTTTTCGCGGGTGAGCGCGGCGCCCCCGCCTTTAATCATGTATTGCCGAGAATCGATCTCATCAGCGCCATCCACATAAACATCAAGCGGCGCCTCAAGATCTGCTAAGTCCGTGACCGAGATGCCGCGGCTACGCAGCCGCTCTTCGCTCCGCACAGAGCTAGCGACCACCACACCCATACGCAACCGACTGGCCGCCAAGGCATCAATAAAACAATCCACTGTGGACCCTGTACCGACCCCAAGACGCACACCATCGGAGAGCTCCGCCACGGCAGCCCGCGCGACTGCTTCCTTCAAGGTTTGTTGAGATTTTTGCATAGCCCTCACTATACAATCGACGCGATCGCCACCACTCTTAAAAAAAGCCTCTTCATGCCTTCGTCAAAAAAGTCTAAAAACAAGTACGACTGCAGCAAGTGCCCGGCCTACTGCTGCAGCTATCCCCGTATCGTCGTGAGTGATTCCGACCTCAGCCGTCTCGCGGCCCACTTTGAGGTTTCTGACAAACAGGCGGAAAGCCGATTTACGCGACAGTACCGCTTTGAAGACGAGAAAGAGAAGATTGACGAACGCATACTGCGGCATCAGAAAGACCACATATATAAATCGGTCTGTGGATTTCTCGATTTAGAGACCCGCCGCTGCACTATCTACGAAGCACGGCCCTCGGTATGCCGCGAGTTTCCAAATGGCAAGACCTGCGGCTACTACCAGTTCTTAAAGTTTGAACGCAAGCAACAGGGAGACAAGACCTTTATTCCATCGGCCTGACAAAGAGGTAGGCAGCGCTGAAGCCTCGCTAGGTGGGCATGCATCTCACGCAAATGGGGCGAATGCGGGGAATGGGGTGACCGATGGGACTCGAACCCACGACGACCAGAATCACAATCTGGGACTCTACCAACTGAGCTACGGCCACCACGAACCTTGTTACCCGCGCACTAAAACAGATGCCCCCTACCGACTGGCCTGCCGGGAGGGAATCGAACCCCCGACCCACAGCTTAGAAGGCTGTTGCTCTATCCGACTGAGCTACCGGCAGTTGAGGTTGATTCTTCCGACGCAATCGACTGGATGGTTACAACCATGGTCGGGGTGGAGAGATTCGAACTCCCGACCCTCTGCTCCCAAAGCAGATGCGCTACCAGACTGCGCTACACCCCGAGAGACTAGAAGTATAGCCCAAGGGCCTCTTCGGCCGCCACTCGGCCTTCATCCATGGCCACGACCCAGACCAGGCTGAGCAGGCCTGCAAGAGAATCTGAAGTCATCAAGGCTGTCCTAAGGTGAAAAAGAGAGAGGCGTTCGGTCCGCGCGCACCTTCGACCGGTACTTGGAGTAAACCCGAAGATACCCCACGTTTATGGGGGGCCAGCAACACCGTCTGTCAGACCCGCAATGGCCGCGTGTGTATTGAGATTAGAGAACGCCATGGGGTCCGCATCGTCATGAAAGAGACAGTAGGCAGGACGCTGGACCTCAGCCCAGTCACGCAGGCGGCGCCGCCCCGCGAGCAGGTAATCTGCCGCAGACGGAGCAAGCGATTGATGCACAAGCATGAAGGTGTAATGCGGCGCCACCTGCCCGTCAGGAGCCCGCGTGACCGGCACGACGACCAGGGAGGACCCGACACGCGCCGCGGTGAGGCGGGCCACAAGATCCATGGGGAAGTGAGGGCTATCGCAGGGTACCACCTGCATCCAGTTGGTCTCACAGCAGGATAGCCCCGTCGCGATGCCTGCCATGGGGCCGAGATATCCGGGAAATCGATCTTCGAGTACCGCAGCACCACGCCGACCATAGTCGGTGCGAGACCGATTGGCACTGATCATCAGACGCGTCACCTGCGGCCCCAGACGTGCTACGGCATGGTCGATCAGCGCCCAGCCACGATAGGTGAGAAGACCCTTATCTTCGCCCCCGACGCGACGGCCTTCGCCGCCTGCAAGAATCAGCCCGGTGACCCGCACATTGCCTCAGCGTGAGAAGAACCGCGCACGAGCCGCCATGAGCCCCTCGTAGCCACTGACCAGAATAATGCCGAGAATAACGAGGGCTGACCCCACCAGAAAATTCAGCGTGAGGGGTTCCTGCAAGAGCCAGACCCCTAAGGCCACCCCGAAAAGCGGCGTGAGGAAAGACAGAGCCCCAAGCCGAGAGGCCAGGTAGTGCCGCAACATCCAGAACCAGGCGAGATAACTCGCAAACGCCACCACCACAGTCTGAAAAAAGAGACTGCTCCATCCAAAAAGCGTGGGTACAAAAACAAAATCATCGAGCAACCAGGCTGCGGGCAGTAACAGTACAAACGCCCCTCCGAGTTGATAGAGCAGCGTCTGAGTCGCTGGCAGGCGCGCGAGCCCCGTGGTCCGCACGACGACCGTGGTGGCCCCCCAGAAAAGCCCCGCCAGTACTCCCAAGAAGTCCCCCCAGAGCATGCCGGAAACCGCAACATCCGAAGACCCTGAAGACTCTCCGCCGAGAAAGGCAAAGGCCATTCCGGAAAAAGCTAGTGAGATACCCAACCACTGCGGCCAAGCCAGCCGCTCCGCTGGGATCAAAATATGCAGACCCAGGGCGGCAAAAACGGGTGCGGTATACAGAAACACCGCCATATGAGAGGCCGAGGTGTAGTTCAGTCCCTGACCAATCAGGAGGAACTCCACGGCGAAGAGCAGACCCACGAGAAGGCCTGGCCGCCAGACCCCGTCAGCCCAGACCATCCTCTCACGACGGGCGACCATAAAGAGCCAGACCAATAAGGCGGCGACACCAGAGCGCAAGGCAATCTGCAGCGTTGGCGAGATTTCGACTGCGGTGGCCTTTAGAGCCACCTGCTGAAGGGCCCAGATCAGGCAGAGTACAACCATTAGGCCCGAGGCCGCTAGCGTAAGGGGTTTGCGTGTGTCCACAGTATGGGCCCGCGTGAGCGTAAAGCCCCATTATGACTCTCGAGCAGGGGCCCTCATCGGCTACGCAGCCACGACCCACGAAGTAAGCCAGAGGGCGCCCAGAGCACCCCCCTCAATACGCCCCGCCCCTAAGAAGAAAAACTGGTAGGAAAGCCGAAGTGCTTGGCGTAACGAGGATTCATCTCGGCCAAGCGTAACAACATGAGAAAGTCTGCCGTATTGAAATCGGGGTCCCACGAGGGGGGACTGCAGACTTCCGCGCCAATCCGAACATAGCCCTTCATGAGTGGCGGCAGCTGCGCCGCAGGATCGGGGGTAATGCGATCGAGCGGTAGCGCGTGCTTCGGAAAGCCCTGAAGCTCCTCAGGTGCGAGAGAAGATGCCGACAGCGTCTGCCAGAACTGCGCTGCAGCCCGCCCTCCATCGCGCATACTCACGCTTGCGCAGCCAATGAGATAGCGGTAGCGGTAATGCCGCATGTAGGCCGCAATACCCGACCAGAGAAGCATGATGACTGCGCCATTGCGGTGGTCTCTGTGCACACAGGAGCGTCCGAGTTCAACCAGCGAATCACGGATACGATCGAGCCGCGTAATAAAAAACTCTGTCTCGCTGTAATAACTCCCGATGCGCTCAGCCTGATGGGGCGGCAAAATACGGTAGGTGCCCACCACGTCGCCAGACTGGTTGTCTCGCACCAGAAGATGGTCGCAGTACTCGTCGTAAAAGTCTTCATCAACGCCGGGCTGTCGCGTACGAAGGGTGGCCTGGTACTCCTCGGTAAAGACGTCAAACCGCAGACGCTGGGACCGACGCAAGTCCTCTTTCGACTGCGCAAAGGCAAGGCTATAGCGATCGTCTGAGCCGCAGAGTAGCCCGTGGGCTGGATGGTCTTGACGCTGATAAAAACCAAGGTTTTGCAAGAGGTGAGTCGACAAGGGGGCATTCATCGCAGGGGCGCTCCTTTCATGGCCGGTCATGCGTCAGTGATCGGAAGGATGCGGAAGCATTTTTACAGCGCGATGAAGAGGCGATGACAATCCCGTGAAAAAGCGACTGCTTGCGCGGGGCAGAAAGGTGGCACAACCGTTATCGAAGTTTCATCTCGTCGTCATCTGACTGACATCTTTGGGATGCAGACTGGCAATCCATGAAGAGAGAAACGGAGTTGTACCCGCAGCTTCCGAGCCAGGAGCCCTGCCACTATCGGTCAATCTGGATATCGGACATCCACCTAGGCACGCCTGGCTGCAAGGCACAGTTTCTTCTCGACTTTCTTCGGCACAACGAGTCCGATCAGCTCTATCTGGTCGGAGATGTCATCGATGGCTGGCAGTTGCGCAAGAACTGGTACTGGAAGCAGAGCCACAATGATGTAGTGCAGAAGGTGCTCCGTAAGGCGCGTAAAGGAACCCAGGTGACCTACGTGGCCGGCAACCACGATGAACTCCTGCGGCAGTTTATTGGTCTGGCCTTTGGCGAGATCAAAATTGTGAACGAGGCCTGCCATACGATGGTGGACGGACGAAGGCTCTGGGTGACGCACGGAGACTTATTCGATGGTGTGATTCAACACGCCAAGTGGCTCGCCTACCTGGGCGATTCGGCCTACACCCTTGCGCTGGCCCTGAACGACAGACTCAACGCCATCAGACACCGGTTTGGCATGTCGTACTGGTCGCTCTCGCAGTACCTCAAGCACAAAGTAAAAAATGCGGTCTCGTACATCACCGCATTTGAGGAAGCTCTCACCACCGAGGCCCGCCGCAAAGGGTACGACGGAGTGGTCTGTGGCCACATTCACCGGCCTGAGATTCGCGACATCGACGGGGTTCTTTACTGTAATGATGGCGACTGGGTGGAAAGCCTCTCTGCGCTGGTAGAGACCCATCTGGGCGAGTTGAAGATTATCTATTGGCCCTACAGAGATGCCTCTCCCTCCAGTGGGGTACAAGAGCCGGAACAACAAGAAGCAACCGCAGTCGCCTAGAGCGCTGCGGCCGCTGAGTAATTCTTAACCGAAACGACCCGTGATGTAAT
>JBDLQX010000125.1:0-2527 GCA_039800345.1 Pseudomonadota bacterium
CGGCATGCTCAGAAAGCAGCGCAGGCCGGTGTCGATGGCCTCATTCTCGTGGCGGCAGGCGCCGGCGGTCATGCTGGGGGGCTGAGCCCCTTTGCCCTCATCGAAGAGGTGCAGAGGTTCTATCACGGGGTCATCATTCTTTCGGGTGCGATGAGTCGCGGTCAGCATATTCTTGCCGCGCGGGCCATGGGGGCAGACCTCGCCTATATGGGCACCCGGTTTATTGCCTCCGAAGAGGCCCGGGCGGTTCCCGAATACAAGCAGATGGTCGTTGCCTCGGGTGCCGAAGACATTGTCTATACCAACAGTTTCACGGGCGTCTTGGGTAATTATCTGAAGGGCAGCATTGTTCGGGCAGGGCTCGACCCGGCGGCGTTGGCGAGCTCCGACAAGACCAAGATGGATATGGGGCAGTTGCGCGAGGCCGCAGGTGCCAAGGCCTGGAAAGACATCTGGGGGGCGGGCCAGAGCGTGGCCGGTATCGATGCGGTGCTTTCGGCCGCCGCCATCGTGGAGCAGCTGGCGCGGGAGTATCATCAGACCTTGGCTGCGCTTAAGACCATCCCCTCTCCTAACTAAGAACGTCCGCGCTACGTCTGCCAACGGCAGTCTTCTCGGCGCCTTGGGTGCCGGGGTTGTCTAGGCGCAAAACATTATTCTTAGGGGTGTTCAGCGGTCCTTGCGACGAGGCGGAGCTCCATCTTCTTTTTGGGTTTTTATGACGCCTGCTCGTCCAAAACTTTCCGTCGCGCTCTGGCTCATGGTGGTCTGTGGCTGTCTGATTGGCATGATTGCCTTTGGGTCACGATCGAGCTTTGGCCTCTTTGTTGATCCCGTATCGAACCCTAATGCGCAAGGCAGCTTTGGCTTTGGTCGCGAGGCCTTTGCGATTGCCATGGCCATTCAGAACCTGGCCTGGGGCATCGGCCAGCCCATTGCGGGCGCGTTGGCCGATCGGTTTGGCCCTTGGCGGGTAATTGCCGGAGGTGGGGTCATTTTCGCCGCCGGGCTCTTTCTGTCCACGATCTCCTCAGACCCCCTGAGCTACTCGATTACCGCCGGCCTGCTCATTGGTATCGGCATCAGTGGCGCTGGACACAATACGGTGCTTGCGGCCTTTGGCCAGCTGCTGCCGCCGGAGCGGCGCTCCTGGGCCATGGGCCTGGGCACCGCCACAGCCAGCCTAGGCCAGTTCCTGGTCGTGCCCCTGGGTCAGGCCTTCATCGAGGCCTATGGCTGGGTCTCGGCCATGATGATTCTCGCCCTCTCACTGGCAACCACGCCCATCCTGGCGCTTGCTCTGCGTCCTCGGAAGGAAAAGAAGTCCTCGGTGCAAGGCACCGCGACAACCAGCAGGGCCTTCACCATGACCAGCACGGCGGGCTCCTTAAAGCAGGCGATCCGGCAGGCCTTCGGTCATACGAGCTTCTGGCTGCTGGTCTCGGGCTTCTTCGTCTGTGGCTTTCAGCTGGCCTTTGTTACCGTGCACCTGCCGCCGTACTTAAGCGATCTTGGAATTTCGGCACGTACCGCGAGTTGGGCCATTGCCATGGTCGGCCTCTTTAATGTCGTGGGGGCCTACATGGCCGGTATCTTCTGTGCCCGGTATTCACGCAGGCTGCTCTTGTCCTGGATCTACTTTTTGCGTGCCGTAGTAACGGCGGGATTCTTGCTGCTCCCGATCTCGCCAACCACCACCCTGATCTTTGGTGCCCTGCTCGGTCTGCTCTGGCTTTCTACCGTGCCGCCCACCGTGCAACTCGTGGGCGTGATGTTCGGTAACAAGTATCTCTCAACCCTCTTTGGGTTTGTCTTCTTATCCCATCAGATTGGCGGCTTTGTGGGCGTGCTGCTCGGGGGCTATCTCTACACCAGTATGGGCACCTATGATGTGGTCTGGTGGATGAGTGTGGCCCTCGCAATCTTCGCGGCGATTGTTCACCTACCTATTCGTGAACAGATCTTTAGTCCGAAGGGCGCCGCTCCTGTTGCAGGATAAGCCCGTTGTGGAATAAGCGACGGGCCGGCCAAGAATCCATAGCCATGCTCTGGCGCAATGTTCATCTTCCTGCGGCCTTATTTCTTGTCGCGCTCACCGTGCTCTCGACGTTAGCCTGGATTGCCGTGCAGTCAACCCGGGACGAACCGTTACCCACGTTGGTCTGGGCCCCTGAGATACCCGCCGAAATCGTCTTTGCCCTTGGACTGCCTATACGAGATCGTCTTGGGAGCGGCTGGTGGTGGATTCAGGCCGCTCCCGCCGATCGCGAAAAATTTCGTCTGCTCGGGGCGAAGTTGGTGTTGGCTATGCCAACCCCCGTGGCCAGAATGGCCGGATGCAGCGGCGATATGGCAGTGGACCCGAATACCCCGCCGCCGAGGATATAGATGTACTCCGCTTTCTCGACCAGCATCCGTGAGGACATTCGGCTCCTGGGTAGGCTTCTGGGCGAGACACTGAAGGAGCAAGAAGGCGAGCAGGTCTTTGCCACGATCGAGGGTATTCGCCAACTCAGCGTTTCGTATC
>JBDLQX010000126.1:0-16323 GCA_039800345.1 Pseudomonadota bacterium
CCATGCCGATGAACCTCCAGAGCAGCGTTTGCAGCGTTTTAATAAACTCGGAACGATCGACCTGCGCGTGGACTACCTCCGACCCAGCAAGGGGGATCGCTTTGTTTTGCGCGCAGAGACATTGCGGCTGGGGTCGAGAGTCGCGACTACGCGAATGTCCTTTCACGGAGATGACGACCGCCTACTCGCGATCGCAACCGGTGCCTATATCGTCTCCTAAGGGGCGACTGGAATAAGCAGGGGCTTGCGCAGCCCTATCGCTAGGCGGCCTTTCTTTCGTCGAGAAGCATCTTCGTTTCGTTGTTTGCGGATCCGAGAGCCTCACCAATCGGAATTTTCCGAGGGCGCTTTTTTTTCGGGTTGGCAATTACACAAAAAAAAGGGGCCCATGCTGGGCCCCCCTCTTGCAGCGATTACATCTCGATGCACCACTACGAGCGGTCCTGATCGAAGCCACCCATGAGCTTTAGAAATGCGGGCGTGCGCGGGGGAGGCCGACTAATAGCCGGCGCGGGGCGCGGTGCCGGTGTTGCCGATATCGCCGCAGGCATTGACTTAAGCGCATCCGCTTCTGCAGCCAGGGCCCCAGTGGCCGCCGATCCGAAGGCCGTAAAGGTCGGGATACTCGGCGCAGAAGCAGAAGCAGACGATGGCGCACCCATCACGCTCTGAATAGGTTGGGTTGCTGCGAAGGCAGGCGCCCGCGGACTGGCGCCGTGCATTGCCGCCGCAGGTGCGGCCTGTGGCGCAATATCGGATCCGGCGACGCTGCGGCTACGTTGTGCCATGTGACGCGTGAGAAGCGTGTTGTGGTTATCCAATGCGCGGCGACCCTCCATTGAACTCGGTAGGTCTTTATAGCGTGAAAGGTGAATGTGCGCAGCCTGGAGAATGGCTTCTGCAAACTGTCGGAAGTTCTGTGCCTGTTGCCCTGGCTTTGAAATTAGAAAATCTTTTCGGAAGAGCAAACGTACATCTGCATCATCGTAGACCGGTGGAGAGAGCACAAAACGAACGGGGAAATTCTTTCCGTTAAAGGCGTGATCAAGGAGTTGATCAGGTTTCACCCGAGAGGGGCAGATGACGAGTGTCGGTGGGACAGTACGCAGCGATTCAAAGACCCACCGGTTCTTCTCGATAAATCCCATTGAGGCCTGGACCTCAATTTCGGAAATCCCTGAGGGCACGAGGACCAGGTCGAACCCAAGTAAGAACTCGGGGTCCATGCTGATGGTCCAGGTGAGGTCTGTGATCACCACATCGAAAGATTCCGCCGCGCGGCGCAGATGGGTTCGGCAGGTAAGCAGCCACCGTCGCGCACCAATATCCTCAACGGGGAAGTGGCTTGCAGAGACGCCAACCTGGCGTGCATCGTTAATCCAGGTGCTAGACGATCCGTGAGGGTCGAAATCAATAAGTGCAGTCGAGCGCTTGGCCTCAGTTCGAAACCAGGCGGCTAGGTTTGCCGCGATGGTGCTCTTACCGACGCCGCCTTTCTGGCTGACAACAATAATTTTTAGTGCTGCCATGAATCCGTGTCCTTAGAAGGGGTGTCAATGTCTCGACACCAATACTCTGATTAAACTTGCCTTAGCGCTGAAACCTAATGCTTTACTTTAACAATCTCGAACAAGGATCATACCGCCTTTGCTTACCAAGTAAAGGGATTGCCTACTTTTCCCGGTATGGGACGAGAATCGGGTACCCTTGCGAAGAAAAGCCAAGTAATAAGTTTGTAAGTACACACTCTAAACTACACCTGCTACCCTTTCATCGGTATCATAATTCTGTTCATCAATAAGTTACGAATAAGTGCTGACAATCAAGATCCAAAAAATCTCTAAACGCCTGGGGGTTCTGACCCTCGCAGGTTCTTTCGGTCTCCTTGCCGGTGGGGTCATTCTCTCTCTAGGCAGTGATGCGGCACACGGTATTGCCGAGAAGTCAGGTTCGCACGCTGTTAGGGGCGCTTCGGAGCCTGTCTCTGTTATGAGCCTCGCCATGATGAAGCCCGAGGAGATTCTCGCAAAGACCCGTTCAGTCGGGCTGCCGGCCGCGATTGCCCAGCTTGAAACTTTACAAAAGCAGAATCCAGGCAACCTACATCTGGCCAATCAACTCGCTATCCTCTGGGCCGCCGCTGGGGACCTCGACCGGTCTCGCGAGGCGCTGGAGCAGGCCCTTGCTAACCATCCCGAAACCGCGGCGGCTTTTTTAAACCTTCGGGAACTCGCAAGCCAACAGTTCGCGCAAGCCTATGCGAAGGCCATAGGTCAGAATGCTCCCGGAGGCCGGCTGTCGCTTGAGGCGTCTGGTCTTGAACTTGCCTCTGTACAAAATGCCTCAGCTGTTTTTCAGACGGCCGAGGCACAGAAGAAAGCTGCGGAATTGGCCGAGGCGAAGCGGCAAGCGGAAAAACTTGCAATGGAACGTGCCACGTCGGAATCTGCACAATGGCGAGAGGCTGCGCCTAGAACGACCGAGCAATCAAGCCTCGTCACCTTTGGCAGCCCACGAGACAGCGAGCTCGTAAGCAGGATACTCACTCAATGGGCACGGGCTTGGGCCCAGAAGGATTTTCAGAAGTACGCAGATTTCTATAGCAGTGCATTTAAGACTGCACAGTTCCCGTCGAAAGATCTTTGGTTGGACCATAGAAAGCCGCGCATTGTTGGAAAATCAAAAATCCTTGTCGAACTGGATGCAATAAAAGTGGAATTTCTTTCCGACCATAGGGCACAAGCCACTTTTAGCCAACGCTACGAGTCTGGAAGCCTGAAGCTCACCACGCGGAAGAAGGTTCTGCTCGTCTTTGAAGACAAGACCTGGCGTATTCAATCCGAAGGCAACTGATGATTGGCAGACTCTCCCTCGTTGTTGCGTCTTTCTGCCTCTGCACACAGGGTTTTGCAGATGACACGCTTGCAGCCCCTGATCTTCATCTGCAGACCGCCATCGAGAAGAGCCTGAAGAATCAGGCAGAAAAAGCGATACCTGCCGCCCGGGCCGCCAGACAGGCAGAGCCGCAGTCACGGCTTGCCCATTGGCTCGAGGCCCAGGCTATTCTGGTCCAGTCTGGGCAGTTTAAGGCCCTTAGCAAGCAAGACCAAGACCTCCTGCGAGAGTCAGAGGCGCGCCTGCATCGTGTACCGTACGGTTCTCTCCCCGCCAATATCCTGTCTTTTGGACGTCAGCTAGACATTGGTCGCTACCTGCTGCTTGCCGACCTCTCTGTCTCGCGAATTTATGTATTCGATATTGCCGCTCCAAAACCGTTGCTGGTCCGTGAAATCTATTCGTCTATAGGCGTAAAGGGTCCTATAAAAACCCGCGAAGGCGACCGGCGTACTCCCATCGGGGTCTACCGTCTCCTCAAGGAGATCAGAAACCCTCGTGCCGATGGCTTTCTGGGCGATCTGGCTATTACCCTCGACTACCCAAACGCGGAAGACCGACGGGCCCGTCGTACAGGCAGCGGTATTTGGATCCACGGTGTGCCCCACGAGGTACATGTGCGCCCCCCCCGATCCTCCGATGGCTGCCTAGCGATCTCAAACACAGACATGCTTACGATTCGGGAGTTCGTTGAGTACGGGTCCACCCATATTGTGATCGTGCCAAAAGTGGAGTGGCTTGCAAGAGACGACTGGGACATTCAGAGGAGAAAGACCCTGGGAACACTGCCCCTCTCAAAGTCGCTTGGTGTCCTCGAGGAGCAGGCAGTTTTTTTCATTGCTCAGGATAGGCCCATCGTTTCTATTGCCCGTAAAGACAGGCGACTTACCCGGGCCTATTGGGCGCAGGGCCAGGGCCGCAGCCCCCTGCTTATTGAAGAGCTCTAAGCTAGTCATCACCTAAGCGCACCGAACATGGCAAGCCAACGTATCCCGAGCATCACGATGACGCGGGTCTTAATTGTGGTTTTGGCCCTTCTCGCTGCCGGTCTGGCCATGTGGCGCGTCAGCACCACCGCGCCTGCCCCAGATGCCCCCTACTTTCCGCCGGGGCATATGCAGATTACTGCGAACAACCGCACCAACGCACCGCCAGAATCCGACAAGCCTGCAGAAGGCGGTGGTTCTGTTCCTGTGACTGTTTCGGGAACGCCGCCTGCGGCCAATCCAACACCCACCACCGCGCCTTCTGTCTCAGCACCGAAGGGTGCGCCGGTTGCGCCAGCCCCGCCGGAGCCCGCCTCCAAAAAAGGGGGGGTCATCATCGCCCCCTCTGCCGGAGAGGTGCAGGCAGCATTGACAGCCTGGAAGGTGGCCTGGGAGTCCCGCGATGTGGCCACCTACATGATGTTTTATCACCCCAACTTTCCAGACAGGGATGTATTTTCCCGTCAAAAAAACGGGGTCATGGTGCGGGCGAAAAACATTCGTATCGATGTGCAAGAGTTGAAAGTGACCGTAGAAGCCCAAAAGACTCGGGCAGTTTTTCTACAACACTACCGGTCTGACACCTACGAAAGCAAAGACATCAAAACCCAAATTTGGGTCGCTGGCCCAGATGGCCCGAAGATCTTGGAGGAATTTACCCGCGCCAAACGCGGATCTGAAGGCGAATAGTCTTCACAAGTGCCAGGCCGAGGCGAAGTAGCAAAAAGCCAAAAAGTATTCCAAGTAAATCGCCCAGCATCATTAAGCTTACCGTATGCGTGCCGACCAAAAGCGCTGTCGGCTCGAACTCCGCCCAGAACGCACCATGCAACAACGCACTAAAAATGCTGGTAAAGCCCGCAACAATCAAGAACGTCCAGCGGTCGAACAACCTAGCACTCCTTCGTACTGCAAGCTGTAAAACAAGAACGGCGAAGCAGGGAGATAGGGCAGAGATCGCGGCGTGGGCCAACGCTATCCAGAGGCTGTCTCCGTTGGAAATACCTAGGAATAGGGCCCCTACAAATATACCCAAGGCGCCAGCGAAACCGGCAACCAGAACAGCCGCAACACGAGCGAAGGCTGGGAGAAAAATGAGGGAAACGCGTGCATCGACGACTGCAACCATAGGCTCCAGGGCGCGATGTAATTCATAGAGAGCCACAAAAAACAGCGCAAACCCTATGGCCCAGGCCCAGGGTGCCTTTGCCGGCCATCCTAGTCCGATGCGGGCATCATTCTGAATTCCGTTGACTATCTTTTCGACATCTCGATCGCCCATGCAGCCACCTTTTGACCAAGGCCCTGAAATAGTCGCCAGGATTTTTCGGTGGGGCTCACGATGCGCCGACGCGAGTCGGTGGTGTCTATCTCAAAAAGCAAAAACCCGTGACGCTCAAGAATAGCCAGGCACTTATGCACGGTGGCGGGAGACGCAACATGCGAGTCGGTGACGATCGTTTGCACGAAGGTGGGTTCGGTAGGGTCATGATGCGCGACCACCCACTCTAAAAGCCTTTGGCTACGGTCATCAAGTTTTCCAAAATCAGACTCACGGGAGACCGATTCGAGAAGATGGCGAAGGTTTAACCAAGCATTCATATCTTGCACTCAGAGAGGTAACGATAACCGTGAGACTGACTATCGACGAGGAAAGTTCTTATTGATGCACGTAATAATAAATAAAAGTGCAACAGAAGGCCAAACTTCTGGCAAAAAAAACCCAGAGATGTGTCTCTGGGTTTTGATAGGGCTCAAGGCCGTTACTTCTTCTTATTGACGGCATCCTTAAATGCCTTGCCGGCGGTGAACTTCACGGTCTTGGCTGCGGCGATTTTGATTGCCTCACCAGTACGTGGGTTGCGTCCAGTACGCGCCGCGCGCTTGCCAGAACCAAAGGTGCCAAACCCGACAAGTTGAACCGGGTCTCCCTTGGAGACTGACTTGATAATCGTGGCGATAATGGTGCCGAGCACTTCATCGGTCTTGGACTTGGAAAGTTCAGTAGCGTTTGCTACGGCTTCAACGAGATCTGCTTTGTTCATGGTCCCTCTTTGACTAAGAGTTGTAAATGGAAGCCGCAGTGTACCAATGCTTGGACCGAAATGCGCGCTCGAAAGCCGAAGAAGATCAAAATATCGAAAAATTTCTCGTTTTCCCTCATGACAAATATTCCACACCCCGCGCAAAAACCACTTCCCGCTGTCAGTGACCTGGCCCAAACCGGTGCCTCCGATGACCGGAGGTCACGCGAAATCCGCAGCTTTGTGCGACGCCAAGGCAAGGTCACCTCCGGTCAGCGAAGGGCGCTAGAGACGCTCTCAGAGCGATGGGTTGTGCCCTTCTCTGGGGAATCTCTTCCGTTCGAGGCGATCTTTGCAAACCCCAACCCGGTGACGCTCGAGATCGGTTTCGGCATGGGCGAGTCGACAGCAGCTATCGCGCAGGCCCGGCCAGAGATGAACTTTCTGGGCGTCGAGGTCTACGATGCAGGGGTAGGCGCCCTGATGCAGAAGGCCCATGCGCAGGGCTTAGACAACATTCGAATTATTCAAGACGATGCTGTTGCAGTCGTGCGCCACGGTCTTGCGCCTGAGTGCCTCGCGGGCGTCCACGTCTTCTTCCCAGACCCCTGGCCCAAAAAGCGGCACCACAAGAGACGGCTACTTAAGGCGGAATTTGTCTCGTTACTCGCCAGTCGATTAAAGCCCGGTGCACGATTGCATATTGCAACCGACTGGCCCGACTACGCCCACGAGATACTAGAAGTTCTTTCGCGGGAACCGCTGCTGGTAAACGCCGCAGAAAACCAGACCGGATATCACCCACGGCCGGACACGCGACCCCTCACAAAGTTTGAGCAAAGAGGGCTACGACTCGGTAACCCGGTAGCAGATCTGATTTTTCTGCGGAGAGCACTCCCTTAGACGCGCCAGTCTATCCAGCCAAGGTGCCAGCTCAGGAGCACCAGGACCCCGAACACAATACGGTAATAGGCAAAGCCGTTGAGGCTGTGGCGGGAAACAAAGCCAACAAGCCAGCGAACCACCACCAAGGCCGACAGAAACGCCATGACGGTGCCGATTGCGAAGAGTGGAAGGTCAGAGAGTCGCAGATATTCCCACTGTCGATACAGGGCATAGCCCCCCGCTGCGACGAGGGTGGGTACCGCTAAGAAGAACGAGAATTCGGTGGCTGCTTTACGAGAGAATCCAAAAAACATGCCCCCAATAATCGTGGCCCCAGAACGGCTGGTACCGGGAAATAAGGCAACCGCCTGAGCAAACCCAATTTTTAAAGCGTCTTGCCAGCGGACATCGTCCACCGTATGCAGACGGATGCGGGCTGGGGATTTTGCCTGCCATCGTTCAGCCCAAAGAATCACCACCCCCCCTGCAATGAGGGCTATAGCGACCGTAATCGGGCTAAACAAGTGCGCCTTGATAAAGCCTGCAAGCGCCAGCCCCAAAACCGCGGAAGGCAGAAAGGCAACAAATAAAAGCGCAAAGAATCGACTTCGCGCCGGCAGCATGTTGCCCTTACCCGTGAGCCAGGCGGTCCAGACATCACGCTGGAAGGCTGGGCCCAGAGCATCTAAGAAGCGCTGGCGATACAGCCAGAGAATGGAAGACACGGCACCGGTCTGGATGGCGATATCGAAGGCCTTTGCGCGCTCATCATCAAACGCAAGGAGGGATCCAACAAGGATGAGGTGGCCGGTCGAGGAGATCGGCAGAAACTCCGTCAGACCCTCAATAACGCCCATAATGAGCGCCTTCAGTTCGAGCGGGAGGCTGCGCAGACTCTCAAGAAATTCGGCCATAACTGCGCATAATAAGGGGTGTGTGTGTTTTACCCATTGTCAGGATTCGCCATGTCAACAGATACCAGCCTTTCGCGCCCGCAGGTCGATGAGCCTGGGGATACCCACGATCCATTCGTCACCGCGCGGCGCAACATGATCGCCCAGCAGATTCGTCCTTGGGATGTGCTTGAACCTGGCGTGCTCGATGCACTCGAAAGGCTTCCTCGCCACTGGTTTGTACCCCCGGATCGGGAGGCACTAGCCTATGTCGATCTTGAGGTTCCCCTGCCAGAGCATCAGGTCATGCTTGCGCCTAAGGTCGAAGCACGGCTTTTACAGGAGCTCGACCTGGGTCCCACCGATGAGGTCTTAGAAGTCGGTACGGGCAGCGGATACATGGCCGCGCTGATGGGGCTCTTCGCCAAGAGTGTGCTCACGATCGAGAAGTATGAGCGCCTGGCGCGTTTTGCCGAAGGCAATCTCGGCCATCGGCTCTGCCGAGCCGTCACCGTTCTGGAAGGCAACGGTCTCATCCCGGACCCGCGTTGGTCCCACCGCCCCTTTGATGTGGTTATGATTTCTGGGGGAGTGGAGCAGATACCCGATTCTCTCTTGTCGCAGCTCAAGCCCGGTGGGCGGCTGATTGCCCTTGTAGGTCGGGCCCCCGTGATGCAGGCAACCCTGATAGAACGTGCAGGGGAATCGTTTCGCAGCACCGCGCTCTTTGACACGCTCACCTTGCCCTTAGAAGACCAGCCCATCCAGCAGGAGTTCGTATTTTGATGCCGCTCTGCCCAGACCCCCGCCAGCCGCGCAAGCGACGCCATTACACCGCTTGGCTAGGCCAGGCAGTGCTCATAGGTTTACTTACCTCGCCATCAGCGCAGGCCATGAGTCTGGCACAGGCACTAGACTTCTCGCTCGGACATGACTCCGAATTTCTCGCCGCGCAAAAGGCGTTAGTCGCAAGCGAGGAACGGTCGCGTCAATCGCGGGCACGGCTCGGGCCAAGCCTATCGGCAGAACTCGATGCGCGCCGCGTCGATACCGAATTCGTGCATCTGCGCACAGACCTTACCCTGAACCAGAAGAGCTATGCCGTAACCTTGCGGCAACCCCTCTTCAATCTCGCCTTGGCCCGAGGGCTCACACAGTCTGAGCAGAGGCTTGAGGCGAGCAGGTCGGTACTCACCCAGGCACGGCAGGATGCCGTCTTGCGACTCGTTTCCGCCTATTTCGATATTCTCGTTGCCCAAGACTCTCTGGCTTCCGTGCGCGCGGAGAAGACAGCAATTGCCGAGCAGTTGGCCCAGGCACAACGGAGCTTTGAGGTCGGGACGGCCACCATTACAGATCAGCAAGAGGCCCGTGCACGATTTGACCTTGCCTCCGCCCGGGAGATTTCCGCCCAGAACCAGCTCAACATTGCCCGCAGCGCACTGGGTCTACTCACACGCCAGCCCACGCCTGAGACCCTCTCCGGTGTAGGCCCTGGATTCCGGATTCCCGCTCCCACGCCGCAGAATATCGAGGCCTGGGTAGAGGCCGCACGCACGCAGAACCCAGGGGTCGTTCGCGCCCGGCTTCTGGCGGAGGCCGCCCGCACCGAAATCGGTCGGCGCCGCGGAGCAGATCTGCCTAGTCTTGCGCTGAGTGCCGCCCACTCCGGGAACTGGGAGTCGACTACCCCCACCGACGAGACCCGGCGTAACGTCGTGGGACTGACCCTCACGATTCCGCTTATGGGCGGGCCTCTGCCTGCCGAGGTCCGCGAAGCCGTAGCCTTGTCTGAAGAAGAGTCGTTTCGGGCACAGGGGATTTTGCTCGCTGCCGAACAGGCGACCCGATCTGCTTATTTCAGTGTGACGGCAGGGCTCGCCCAAGTACGTGCCCTAGAGGCTGCAGAACAATCGAGCCAGCTTGCCCTTGCCTCCAATAAGCTTGGGTATGAAGTAGGCGTACGGATCAATATCGATGTCTTAAATGCCCAGCAGCAGGTCTTTGCGGCGCAGCGTGATTTATCCAAGGCACGCTACGACACCCTCCTGGCTAGTCTTCGACTGAAGGCGGCGACGGGAAGTCTAAGCACAGAGGACATCATTGCGATCAGCAAAACGATTGCCGACGGAAAGAATCCTTGAGGGCCGATATGCGCACAGGGCCTAGTGGCGAGGAGCCTGCAGAAAAGCTGCGGGTGAATGTTTTATGTATTAAGTGGGGAACGAAGTACGGCAGCGACTACGTCAACAGACTCTATCGTATGGTCGATCGACATCTCAGACGCCCTTTTCGGTTTGTCTGCCTCACCGATGAACCCGAGGGTATCGACCCCGCGATTGAAACGAAGCCCATACCCGCCATTGGTTTTGCGCCGTTCGACCAGAGGGATCCCTGGGTCTTTCAGCACGGCTGGTTAAAACTGACCTGCCTTGCAGACCCCCTCCACGATCTCGTGGGGAAGACCCTCTTTCTCGATCTCGATATCGTCATCGTCGATGCCCTTGACCCGTTTTTCGATCAGCAGGCCCCATTCACAGTGATTAAAGAGTGGGACAAGCGAGATGGCACGGGCAATACCTCTGTGTTTTTGTTTGAGGCGGGTGCCCATGGAGATGCCCTTGACTATCTCAAGAGTGGGTATCCGTCGGCCGTCAAGAAGGTGCGTAATGAGCAAGAGTTTATGACGGGCTTTATCCGTGACCAAGGCAAGCTCAGCTACTGGCCAGAGACCTGGTGCCGAAGCTTCAAACGCCACTGTATGCAGTCGGGGCTCGCCTCCTGGTTTAAGGCGCCGGAAATTCCTCCAGACGCGCGCATTATTATCTTTCACGGTAAACCTAACCCACCCGATGCCATTCGGGGCGTTAGTGGCAAGTGGTACAGACGGGTCCTTCCAACGCCCTGGGTGGATCTGCACTGGCGATGACCCCCGCATTTCTGTCTCGCTCGGTCTATCGCCTCCTCAGTTACTCGCTGCTTCTTCCTTTACTGGTCTGGCTCCTCTGGTTAAGCCGCAAGGAGCCGAAATATCGCAGATCACTCGCGGAGCGTCTTGGCTGGGTAGACGTGAACCCGGATGTTACGGGATGCCTCTGGATTCACGCGGCATCTGTTGGCGAAGTCATGGCGGCATCCCCGCTCATTGATTCACTGCTCGCAAGAGGCTCTGCCTGGAATATTTCGGTGTCGACGAACACCCCTACGGGGAGAGACCGGGTCACGAGACTCTGGGGTGGCCGCGTCTTCTGTTTCTATGCCCCATTCGATACACCGGGCACTATTCATCGACTGCTCAAGCGGCTGCAGCCCACGCTACTCCTGACCATGGAACGAGAAGTCTGGCCCGAACGATTTCTGAAATGCCAGGAATGGGGAATACCGACGATCATCGTCAATGGACGACTCACCGAGAAAACACTTGGCCAGTACAGGCGATTCAGATCGTTGTTCAATCCAGTCTGGTCGGGGATGGGTCTTGTCACCACCCCGGATGCGCAGAACGCGACGCGCTTCCGGACGCTGGGGGTGATCGAAGAGCGCCTCGAAATCACCGGCAATCTGAAGTTTGATATTGCCGCCCCTCGGGCCGAACAAGCGCTCAAGGCCGGAGTCCAACCCAACTTCCTAACACGCGAGGGGCAGACGTCTTTCCAGGAATCGATAAAGCTCATCGTTCTTGGCAGCAGCCATGCCGCCGATGAACACCAAGCAATCGAAGGCTATAAGAAATACCGCGGTGTCCGACCGGATGTTGTGCTTGTGATTGCCCCGCGGCACCCGGCACGGTTTGACGAGGTATTACGGTTGCTACATGCGGCTGACTTACGTGTACACCGCACAACGACAACCGCTCCACCCGACTGGAGCAGCCTGGATGTGATCCTGGTCGATGAGATGGGGCAGCTCATGGGCTGGTATCTGAAGGCCACGATCTGCATTGTGGGTGGGACTTTTGGTTCGGTGGGAGGGCACAACCCCCTCGAGCCTTTACAGGCGAAGAAGCCGATGGTCTTTGGGCCTTCTCAGGGTAACGCCCAGCAACTCTTCGATGACATTCGTCAGGATGGGGCGGGGCTCTACATGCCCGAAGGGTCTGATCTGTGGGAATCGATCGATAGGCTGCTGTGCAGTCCCGATGCGCTGTCGGCCATGTCGAGAAAGGCGGAGGTATTCATCACCCAGAGACAGGGGGCCAGCCAGAGAACGCGAGACGCGTTGGATCGCTGCTGGCCCGAGAGAATGCGTAAAAGTGCCCCGATGATTGTGAGAACAGAAGGCTCCCCCAAGAGCCTCTGGCTAGACCCTGATGTGGCGAGTGACAATCGCTTAAAGAGTCCAAACGCCTTCTCTTGCGACCAGAATCCTTTCTTTGTAAGAGCACTTACGCAGGGCGGCAGAGGACAGGCATTTTTCGTACGGATCGCACGAACGAACGGCCTCTTTCGCCACTACCGGCGAGGCGGGATTTTAGGGCGCATCGTCGAAGACACATACATCGGGACGACACCCCACGCATCGCGTGCCATGCAAGAGTTTGGTCTCCTTCGATGGGCACGACTCTGGGGGCTGCCAGTTCCTCGTCCGCTGGCGGCCCACTGCGAGCAGATAGGTGGCTTTCGTTACAAGGCAGACCTCATTACCGAGGAGATTCCAGGTGCGGAATCTCTGGCATCTGCACTGATGCATCGGCGCCTTGATCCGGCTACCTGGCAGGCAATCGGCGCGGTTTTACATGGCCTACATCGCCACCAGATTTGTCACGCAGACCTTAATTGTCATAACCTTTTAATTGACCCCGAAGCCCAGGTTTGGGTGATCGATTTTGACAAGTCACACGTATTGCCCGGCGACGCATGGAAGGCAGGAAATCTCGGTCGTCTGTATCGCTCCCTGAAGAAGCAGGCGTCTCTCTCAGAGCGGTTCTCGTTCTTTGATGAAGACTGGCAGATGCTATTGAAGGCCTATAACACCGGGGTAGAGTAATGCCCTTTCTTCAGACATACCGACCACTGTGAACGCGACGCAGCTCAATACCGCCATATTCAGAATCCCAGGGGGAATGGAGGTCTTTTTCTTCCTCTTCTTCTTTAGTTTTGTGACCTTCAAGCCACTGTCCAACCTGCTGCTCGTCGGGCTTATTGTGATCTGGTCTGTTGGCTGGTTGAAGGCCAGTTATCGACAGGCTATGCGCGCAGCGCTCAAGGGAAGTCCCACCATCTGGTTTTTGCTGGCGCTCGCACTCCTGATCGGCCTACATACCTGGGGCTCAGCGGGTACCGAGGAGTGGATCGCGCACCATCTCAGAAAATACGCGCGGTTTCTGTATGCGGCACTGCTCATGATGCTGCTATGGGAAAGACCCCACTGGCAACGGGCTGCGATGCTTGGCTTCGTCTGCGCCATGATGTTTGTGTTGGCCTCGACATGGCTCAACGTCTGGTTCGTTCTGCCGTGGTCTGTCACCAAGGAACCGGGCTGGGGGCTCTCACACCACGTCTTTGGGGATTACATTACCCAGAGCATCATGATGTCTCTATTTGTGGCGATTGCTCTGGCCTACGCGGTGGAGTCGCACAACAGGGGGCGCACTTTGTTATGGGTGGCGATCGCATTGCTGGCCAGTGTGAGCATCACCCATCTCTCGCTCGGTCGCACCGGAACCCTCACTCTTTTGGTATCTCTGGGGACCGTAGGCATCCTTCTTATCCCTCGGCGATGGACGCTCCTCACCATGGTCTGCCTGATCGGCGTCCTGGGTCTGCTGTTGCTGTCCTCGGACACGATGGTGGGTCGATGGATGCTTGCACTACAAGAGCTCGAAAACTGGCGCGAGAACACGGCCAGTTCTATTGGACACCGTCTGTTTAACTACGAAACGGCACTCGCACTCATGCGAGAAAAGCCGTGGTGGGGACACGGCACAGGGGCGTTCCACACGGAAATCTGCCGATTCGTGAGCCCAGAATCAGAATGCGGCCGGTTTAATTGGCACCCCCACAACCAGTTCCTCTTTTTAGGGGTCGACCATGGCCTGGTGGGAATACTGCTCTATGCAGGACTGATCCTCAGCCTATTTAGAGCGGCACTCGGTGCGCCTACGAAGATGCCGCGGGTGGTTCTTGCCTGCCTTGCGAGTATTCTGATGGTCAACAGCATGATCAATAGCCCACTCTGGAGTTCTATTGAGAGCCAATTTTTTATGTTCATGACGGGCCTGCTCGTATCCATGGCCTGGCCCCGTACGGCTATAAACCCCAAGGAATAAGCTGGTGCCCATTTCCCAGTAACCGTGGGCGTGTTGCATTAAGCGTCTCGCCGGAAGCGACGCGTTCAAAAAGTTCGAGGTACTTTCGTCCCATCTGGAGATGGTCAAACATTTTTGTGGCTCGTGCATGACAACTGTGCGGATCGAAACTTTGCGTACGAATGGCATGGACAAGATCTTCACCTCGCTCAGACAGAACACCACACGTAGGGTCAACAAGTTCAGGAAGGGCCCCATACGGAGTCGCAAATACGGGGCATCCGAAGTAAAGGCTCTCGATCACCGCAAGGCCGAAAGGCTCGTGCCAACGGACAGGAAAAATGAGCCCCCGAGAGCCGTTCAGTAAATCAAACTTCTTCTGTCCCCCGACCATGCCGTGAAAATGTATTGATGGCCAGGGCGTGAAACGAATGGTCCGTGATAGGTTTAGGCGCTTGCCCCCAAGAACCTCGAATGGCACGCGCGCTGCGCGGGCGACCTGAATGGCCCCACGCAGATTCTTCCACGGCCAGGAGCCTTTTCCCAGAAAATGGAAATGGGTTCTTAGGCGCGTAAAGTCGACCGCAGGATAGGCCGACCAATCGAGTCCGTTTAAAGCGTAGACATCAGAGCCATAGCGCTGGGCATGGTTCTTTGAAACAAAGACCGTATTGCGCGGGAAGGGCTTCTCGTTTTTGGAGTTGCCGTGTTCGGTCACCACGTAGGGATAGTCGGGCTCCTCAAACGTATTGTGCTGAAAGTGCACGACATCAAACTCGTGAGGCCGAATCTGCTGCATTAAAGGAACCGCGGGGTCAATAAAACGCACAGACGCAAAGTCGCACCGAGACCCCTGCGGCACAAGAAAGGTTACTTGGTGGCCCAAGGCGATCAAGGCCTTGGCAAGGTCCCAGACCACCCGTTCGGTACCTCCGTAGGCAAAAACGGGGATGACTGTCTGGTGTGCGATAAGAATCCTCATGAAAATCTACTCTGGGGGTAGGTTAGCGAAGTGCTGCGGTGGATTTGTTGTCTAGGTGGTCATACTTCAGTGCCACGTAACGAAAAAAGCACTCGAGCGCGATAAAGAAGCAAAACAGGAAGCCCTCCGGGCCACAGAGAAACGCACGGCGGAAAAAATAGAGTTTGAGGAAGATCGCGGTGGCCGATGCGGTACCACGCAGAATTCCGCCCCGCTTGCCTTTCTCTGCCCGCTTGAGTGCCCCAAGCTGCACATACTGCGCGAGCTTCTTGAGGCTGTCATAGATGGTCTCTCGGGAGTAATGCAATACAGGCGTTCGGAAACGGCGCACAGGAATATCTGAACGGCGCATAACCGCCGCCTCATGGACCACGCCTTCGTAGCGTAATAACGATTCGGTTTTAAAGAGCCGTTTGATCCCACCTGTCGAGCGCATCGCGGTCAGCGGCCTGCCATAAGCCACCTGCGTCCAGAGAATCTCCCAGACCTCGTCCCGGCCCGAGGCGACCACCGTGGCGATCTCTTGGGCGAGTGACGCAGGAATGATCTCGTCTGCGTCCAGAAAAAAAAGATAGTTTGTCTTCACATGGGTGAGCAGTCGATTACGCTGCGTGGCAAACCCCTGCCAATCGGTATAGCGATATACCTCGGCACCCGCAGCCTGCGCCAGGGCAACCGTATCGTCTTGGCTGCCGCTGTCAACGACGATCACCTTTTCGGCAAACGCGGCACTGGCCACGCACTGGGCGATACGCGCAGACTCATTCATGGCCAGAATGCCCACCGTGAGTCCCGGCACCCGAAAATCCTTATCCATGCGGTATCTCCTTTGGTGTCCATGTTGCGAGGCCTTGCCACCTCCCGACCATGCGGGCAATCAATCGGGGAGAGAAGAGCAAGACCCGCAAGGGCAGTGCGAGCGTCGTGAGTACGAGCAGACGGCTACGCGCCTTGCGTGCCGCATGCACCGACCGGTGCTTCTCTAAGAAAGTGAGCTTAGAGCGTGCGTGCCAATAGCCCCTCAGGTGCTCGCTTTTTATACGAAAGTGTCCCGAAACCGATCGTCTTCCTTCATGGACTGCAGTGGCCTCTGGGATGACCATCATCGGGCGCCTGGCATGAAAAAGCCGAAGGCAGAGGTCATCGTCTTCGTAGTACAGGAAAAAGTCTTCATCGAAGTACCCAACCCCCGCAAAGGCCTCAGGCCGCCAGAGCATGGCAGCCCCGCAGACAAATCCCACACAGGCGGGTCCTTGCGCAATGGGTCCCCGCGAGCGCCATGTCCATCGGGGCCAGCGATAACTCTGGTCTTTTCGGCCTTGGCTATCAGTCAACTGTGGCGCGAGAATCGCTGCCTCCGGAAATGCCTCCGCGGCACGAATCAGGGTAAGCAGGGCGGGTATATCAAGCC
>JBDLQX010000127.1:0-13430 GCA_039800345.1 Pseudomonadota bacterium
TCCACCCCCACGATATCGGGAAGGCGCATATAGGAGGCGCGGCCAAGCATGACGCTCTCGGCTTCGAGCCCACCGACGCCAATGGCAATGACCCCGAGCGCATCGACCATAGGGGTGTGGCTATCAGTACCCACCAGGGTGTCAGGGAAGGCGACCCCGTTGACGACTTGAATGACGGGAGACATCCGCTCGAGATTAATCTGGTGAAGAATGCCGTTGCCCGGTGGAATGACATCGACATTGCGAAAGGCCTGCTTGGTCCAGTTGATGAAATGAAACCGGTCTTCGTTGCGTCGGTCTTCAATCGCCCGGTTCTTTTCAAAGGCCTGTGGGTCAAAGCCGCCGCACTCCACCGCAAGTGAGTGGTCCACCACCAGCTGGGTAGACACCACGGGGTTCACCTGGGCGGGGTCCCCCCCTTTTTCGGCAATGGCGTCACGCAGGCCGGCGAGGTCGACGAGGGCGGTCTGCCCGAGAATATCGTGGCAAACCACACGGGCAGGAAACCAGGGAAAGTCGCGATCGCGTCTGCGTTCGATGAGTTGCAACAGAGATTCTTTGAGAGCCTGCGGGTCGCAGCGCCGTAGGAGGTTCTCGGCCAATACCTTAGAGGTATACGGTAGGCCGTCGTAACTGCCAGGTTGAATGGCCTCTGCGGCCGCGCGTGCATCAAAGAAGTCGACAGAAAATCCTGGCAGCGTGGAGCGATAAGCGGTATTCATAAAAGGCGTCCTGGGGTCCTTAGCTGCGCTTGTCCATGGGCACAAAGGCCTGGTCGTCCGGGCCAATATAGTTGGCGCTTGGTCGAATAATCTTGCCGTCGATCCGTTGCTCAACAACATGCGCGCTCCATCCAGAGGTGCGCGAAATGACAAAGATTGGCGTGAACATGGCCGTAGGTATGCCCATCATGTGGTAGCTCACGGCGCTAAACCAGTCGAGGTTAGGAAACATCTTTTTGACGTCCCACATCACCGATTCGAGGCGCTCTGCGATCTGAAACATTTTCATGTCGTTCTGACGGGCAGAGAGCTGGCGGGCCACTTCCTTAATGACCTTGTTGCGTGGGTCGCTTACGGTGTAGACGGGGTGGCCAAAGCCAATGACCACTTCTTTGTTCTCTACCCGCTTGCGGATATCGGTCTCTGCCTCATCGGGGGAGTTGTAGCGCTTCTGTACCTCAAACGCCACCTCATTGGCGCCGCCATGCTTCGGACCGCGCAGGGCGCCGATTCCCCCAGCAATGGCCGAGTAAAAATCTGAGCCTGTGCCTGCCACCACCCGAGAGGCAAAGGTTGAGGCGTTGAACTCATGTTCGGCATAGAGGTTGAGCGAGACGTGCATGGCCTTGACCCATTCAGTGGGTGGCGTCTGGCCATGCAATAGATGCAGAAAGTGCCCACCGATCGAGTCGTCATCGGTTTCGACATCGATGATCTTGCCGTTGTGGCTGTAGTGGTACCAGTAGAGCAGCATGCTGCCTAGGCTTGCCATGAGCCGATCGGCGATGTCGCGTGCGCCGGGCGTGTTGTGGTCATCTTTTTCGGGTAGCACGCAGCCCAATGCTGAAACGGCGGTGCGCATTACGTCCATGGGGTGGGCGGACGCCGGCAGGGATTCAAGCACTGTTTTTACGGGTGCGGGAATGCCCCGCAAGGCCATGAGTTTGCGCTTGTAGCCAGCAAGCTCCGCCTGGTTGGGAAGCTTACCGTGCACGAGCAGGTAGGCCACCTCTTCAAACTCACAGGCATCTGCGAGATCGAGGATGTCGTAGCCACGGTAGGCCAGGTCGTTGCCTGTGCGGCCCACGGTGCAGAGCGCGGTGTTGCCCGCGGTCACGCCCGACAGGGCGACAGACTTCTTGGGCTTCAGGGCGGTAACAGAGGCGGTGTCTTGGCTCATCGCGAGGAGTCCTTTCGTCAGCGGAAGTCTTCTTACTGTTTGGAGAAGAGGGCGTCGAGTTTGTTCTCGTAGTCCCAGTAGCCAATGGCGTCGTAGAGTTCCTTACGTGTCTGCATGAGTTCGACCACGTTCTTTTGCGAGCCGTCATGGCGCACCGCTCGGTAGACCGCTTCAGCGGCCTTGTTCATGGCTCGGAACGCAGACAAGGGGTAGAGCACAATCGAGACATCGGCGCCGCGTAATTCTTCGACTGTAAACAGTGGTGTGCTGCCAAATTCGGTGATGTTGGCAAGAATGGGTACCTTCACGGCAGCTGCGAACTGCTTGTACTGCGAGAGCTCTGTCATGGCCTCCGGAAAGATCGCGTTGGCACCTGCCTCAGCGCAGGCGCAGGCGCGGTCGATGGCCGACTGCAGGCCCTCGACTGCCAGGGCATCGGTACGGGCCATGATCATAAAGTTGGGATCTGTGCGCGCATCGACAGCCGCCTTCACCCGATCGACCATTTCTTCCAGAGAGACTATGGCCTTGCCGGGTCGGTGGCCGCAGCGTTTGGCGCCCACCTGGTCTTCGATATGCAGGCCTGCAGCGCCATACTTGATGAGCGACTTTACGGTACGGGCAATGTTGAAGGCCGAGGCACCAAAGCCTGTGTCGACATCGACCAGCAGAGGCAGGTCGCAGACATCGGTGATGCGACGGACATCGGTGAGCACATCGTCGAGTCCACTGATGCCTAGGTCGGGTAGACCCAGCGAGCCTGCCGCCACGCCGCCACCCGAGAGGTAGATGGCCTTGAAGCCGGCGCGTTGGGCAAGGAGTGCATGGTTGGCATTGATGGCGCCGATAATCTGCAGCGGCTTTTCTTCTGCCATAGCCTTTTGCAGGCGGTCACCGGCGGTGGGGGTGGAAACTGACATAGACGGGTCCCTGAGCGTGGCGCCACGAGAGAATTCTGTGGTGCATGTGTTTTTTGTAGTGCTCCCACTCTAATCCGAATGGCTGAACCGGGGAATTCTTGATTTGCCGTCCACCCTTCGCCGATCGCGAAGCCTCTGGCAATGCTGTTTAGGCCGGTCTAGCCCATGATCGGTCGCCGCCTCGCGAAAGGCAGGCACGCTCGTCGGTCGCCCGTTCATGTGCTCCCCGGCCCTGCGGTGCCTAATGCCGTTGCCGCAGAAATTCGTAGAGATCGCGAGCGGCGGGCGATGCAGCCCCGCCCGCAATAGAGCAGATCGAGATCGTGCGCCGCGAATCGACCCCGGTAATCGGAAGCGTCTTAAGCTTCAAGAGGCGCGAGAACCGGGCGGCCACCACCTTCGGCAGCACCGTCACGCCAAGGCCCGCGGAGACGAGTTGGGCCAGGGCATCAAAGCCCTTGGCCTTGACCCGCACCTTCAGGCTCTGTCCATAGACACGCGCCAGGTCGTAGAGCCATTCCGAAATCGCCCCGCCTTCTTGCAGAATGATGAGCTCCTGGTCGAGCAACATCTGCGGTGTCATGGTCTTGATACGAATCCAGGGTGCGCGGGTAGGTACCGTGGCCACGACTTCGTCGACATAGTAGTCATGGGCCTGTAGCTCGGACCGAAAGTCTGCGCTTGTGAGTACGCCAATGTCGGCACGGCCTTCGGTGACAAGGCTCTGGATTTCGCGGCTCGTGTGTTCCGAGAGGTCGATACGTACCCCGGGGTGCGACTTCAGAAAATCCGTGAGGTCCTGGGGGAGCACGGCCGCGATCGAGCTCATATTGGCCACCACGCGAATATGTCCCGTGACTGCCTGACGGTGGTCTTCAAGCTCCAGCGTCATCTGGGCAAGTTCGCTTTCGATGGCGCGTGCACGAATGACGACGAGTTCACCTGCTTGGGTAAGGCGTGCGCCGCGGGCGTATCGCTCGAGCAGCTGCACATTGAGCCTTTCTTCTAACTCTTTGAGGCGTGCGCTTGCTGCGGCGAGTGCCAGGTGGCACTGGTCCGCTGCGCGGGTAATAGAACCCGTCTGTGCGACGGCCAGCAGCAGACGAAGGCTTAAGAAATCTACCCGCTGGGGATTCAGCGGTATGGTGCGCCGAGGCGATACCGGCGGGGTCTTAGCCATGATGTCCTGCGCGACGCAGCAGGCAGTCGATGTAGGCCTGGCCATCGGGTGCAGTGCCTGCACGCTGGGCGGTATGCAGCATTTCTCCGAGGCATTCCATGGCCTGATGCATGGCCTCATGGCGGTCATCGAGGCTCTGGGTGAGCCGTGCTAATGCCTGGCGCACGCCTCTGGGCTGATCGATGGAGGCCTGCTCTTCCAGTGCGAGATGCATGGATAAATGGAGAAAGGGGTTGGTCTGGCCCCCAGTCACGCCCCAATCTTGCTCGAGGGCTTTCTCCCTGTCTGAAAGAAGGCCGTGGTATTCGGGGTGGGCCAGTATCCAGTCGTGGGCCATTCCTTCCAGGGGCGTGAGCGGCGTCTGCACCTGGGTCTTCTCCCAGACGGAGATAAAGAAGTCACGCACCTCATCTTTGGTCGGCTGAAAGAGCATGCCCTTATTGTGCCCTTAACCGACCTCACTAGATCGCTTCCGGTCATAGCAATCGCTTGGGTCCTGCGAGAGATTTGCGACTCCACCTCCGTTCCGTCGCAAATAACCCCCGCAGTCCCTCGAAGCATAGTTGCCACCACTAGCACCAAAAGCCGGGGAACGCATGAACGGGCGACCGACGAGCGTTGCGAATGCCGCGAGGAGGCGACCGGTCATGGGCTAGACCGGCCAGAGTTCGAAATACCCCCCGCAGTCCCTAGCCCCGTGCGTCAGCAAGGGGTGTCTTCTGCCTAAAGTCGCAGAGGTCGGCAATTCCACAGCGCCAACATTCTGGCTTTCGCGCTTTGCAGATATAGCGGCCATGCAAGATGAGCCAGTGGTGTGCGTTGCGTTGGAACTCCTTTGGCACGAGCCGCACCAACCGGTCTTCGACTTCGCGCACAGTCTTTCCGCAGGCAATTCCAGTGCGATTTGCCACCCGGAAGATATGCGTGTCCACGGCAATTGTCGGCCATCCAAAGGCCGTGTTTAGGACCACGTTGGCTGTCTTGCGGCCCACACCAGGCAGGGCCTCAAGTGCCTCACGGCTCTCAGGTACTTCGCCCCCGTGGTCTTGGAGAAGAATTCTGCAGGTCTCTATCAGGTGCTTGGCCTTGGTTCGATACAGGCCGATTGAGGCGATGTAGGGAATGAGCTTTTTCTCGCCAAGTCGTGCAAGGGCCGCGGGTGTGTTGGCTATTGGGAAGAGCTTGCGCGTTGCTGCATTTACTGAGATGTCGGTTGCCTGCGCGGAAAGCAGCACTGCGGCAAGCAACTCGAAGGGGGTGGTGTATTCCAGCTCTGTTGTTGGGGCGGGGTCGGCTGCGGCTAGCCGTGCAAACAGGGCGTGCCGTTTTTCTGCGTTCATGTGGGTCGCTTAGTGGCTGTTAGAAGGGCTATTTATCGGCTGAAGAGCAGTGACGTTAGCCACGGCGCCGCGCCGCCCGTGCCCGGGCTGCCTCGAGAATAGATGTCTGGTGGCTGCGCTCCGCTAGCGTAGGTGCCGAACCCGAAGCCTCTTCTGAGAGGCGTGCCTGTCGCCGTTCAAATTGTCTGCGCGCCGTCTGGGCCTGCAACGGGCCCCAGGGGAGGGTCTGCGAGGGCAACTCCATGCTAATGCAGTCCACCGGGCAGGGGGGCAGACAGAGGGCGCATCCTGTGCAGTCTTCCGTAATGACCTGGTGCAGGTGCTTAAACGCCCCGACGATGGCATCGACAGGACAGGCGGCAATGCAGAGGGCGCAGCCGATACAACGATCTTCATCAATCTGGGCAATCTTAAGTGGCCCTTCTTCGCCGCATGCAGGATCGAGCGGTGTCGTTGCAGAGCCAGTGAGGCGGGCAAGCTTTTCAATGCCTGCTGTGCCCCCGGGGGGGCAACGATTGATGGGTACCTGCCCTGAGGCTATGGCCTGTGCATAGGGCCGGCAGGCCGCATAGCCACACCGCTGGCACTGTGTCTGAGGCAGTACACCGTCGATTGCCTCAACCAGCGCCGCGAGCGCCCGCGTGTCACGCGCCGTTGGATTTGCGCTTTGCCGCCCCTCCGACGCGGGCGGTGCGGCCTGGGGAGGCGGAAGGGGCGGAGGACTGGCCATGTTTCTGGATAAATTCGGTGATCTTCGGGGCTACCAGCGTACGCCAGCGTTTACCACTAAAGATACCGTAATGCCCCGCACCGGGAACCTCGTAGTGTTCGTGGCGCTCAGGGGCAATGCCCGTGCAGAGCTTATGGGCCGCCTTGGTCTGGCCAATGCCAGAGATGTCGTCGAGTTCGCCCTCGATGGTGAGCAGGGCTGTCTTGCGAACATCCTGGGGCCGCACCCGGCTGCCTTTGACATCCCATAGGCCCCGTGGCAGCAGGTGTTCTTGGAACACGGTGCGAATCGTCTCGAGGTAGAAGTCGGCAGACAGGTCAAGCACCGCGTTGTACTCGTCGTAAAACTCACGGTGGGCCTCTGCACTCTGCTCCTCGCCAATGATCAGATGCTCAAAATAATCGTAGTGCGATGTCGCGTGACGACTCGGATTCATAGCAATAAAGCCTGCATATTGCAGAAAGCCTGGGTAGACCTTTCGAAGATAGCCCGGGTAGCGCTGCGGCACGGTGTAAATCATGTTCCGCTCAAACCATTTGAAGCTATTTTTGGTCGCGAGGTTATTCACCGCCGTGGGACATTCGCGGGGATCGATGGGCCCCCCCATCATGATCATGGTCTGCGGCTGGACGGGCTCATCGCTGCTGGCCATAAGGGATACCGCGGCGAGAACGGGTACTGTGGGCTGGCATACCGAAATCACATTGACGTCTGGCCCGAGGGCGCGAATGAAGTCGCGCACGTAATACACATAGTCGTGCAAATGAAAGCCGCCCTCAATGAGCGGCACCATGCGGGCATCGATCCAGTCGGTAATGTAGACATCGTGGTCGGCCAAGAGGCGACGCACGGTATCGCGCAACAGGGTGGCATGGTGCCCCGACATGGGCGCTACCACCAGCACCTTATGACCCGGGTTTTTCATGGCCTTCTGCGTTGCGGTAAGGGTCTTCTCAAAGTGCACAAGTCGGCAGAATGGCCGTTCGATGTCGGTCTGCACCGTGACCTGGGCTGTCCCTTCTGGGGTCTCTACTTGAGAGATCTTCCACTCTGGTTTTTCGTAGGCCTTGCCAATCCGGTGGGTCAGATCGAGTGAGGCGGCAATTCTCTTGGAGAGTGGGGTGTAGGCAAGTGGGCTATAGGGATTGGTGTAGAGCTGTGATGTGGCCTGTGCCCACTGAGACAGCGGGTGCATAAAGGCGCGTTGCAGTTCGTGAATTTGATATAGCACAGGGGGCTCCCTCGCCTATTTTTCTAGTAGCGACAGAACATAGCAGAGGTGCCTTGGTTTTTACCAGTAATTTTCGGTGGCGATTTGTCCAGGACGACTTGAGCGGGCGGAGACAAAGCCCCGTGCTTTCAAGGCTGCGCGCGTGTCTGCCACCATCTCTGGGTTTCCGCAGAGCATAATCTTCGAACGTTCAAGGCGCAGGCTGCAGCCGCAGGCGTGCTCCAGCGCGCCTGAGTCGATGAGTCGGGGTAGGCGTTCCGTGAGCCAGGCCTCTGGCATCTGTGCATCTGCTTGCGGGTCGGCGCGCGTGACTACCGGCTGATAGTGCAGCTTTTCTGCCCAGGGTCCAAAGACCTCGTGGCCGCGCAGCCCCAGGATCTGGTCGCGGTAGGCCAATTCATTGGGCTGTCGCACGCTGTGGACCAGTATGAGTTTGTCGAAAGATTCCCAGGTGAGGGGGTCACTGAGCATCGACAGAAAAGGCGCCAGCCCCGTGCCAGAGCTGAGCATCCAGAGGTCGCCTTCGAGGGCAAAACGCTCAAGGGTCAGAAACCCATGGTTCTGTTGTTCCATCCAGAGCTGATCGCCAGCCCGTAATTGGCTCAGTCGCGATGTGAAGGCGCCGCCGGGCACGACAATCGAGTAATACTCAAGAAAGGGGTCGTAGGGGCCTGAGACAATCGAATAGGCCCGCCAGATCCAGTCTTCACGGGTGTCTTCTGCGGATGCCGGGATTCCTAGTCGCGCGAACTGGCCAGGGGTAAATCGAAACCCCTCAGGCCGCTCGGTGCGAAAAGAAAACAGATGATCCGTGTGCGACCAGACTTCGGTGACACGGACGGCAACTTTATCGCTCAAGCAGGTGCCGCTTGTCTTTCACTGTTGCCCACTCGTCTGCGTCGGCCGGGTGCGGCTCAAGGCGGGTAATACTAGGCCAGGCACGTGAGAGGTCGGCGTTGATCTGAATAAAGTCCTTCTGGCTGTCCGGTACGTCTTCTTCGGCGTAGATTGCGTTGACCGGGCACTCGGGGATGCAGACGGCGCAGTCAATGCACTCGTCGGGATCGATCACCAAAAAATTTGGGCCCTTGCGAAAACAGTCGACGGGGCAGACATCTACGCAGTCTGTGTAACGGCATTTGATGCAGGATTCGGTAACAACATGGGTCATGGCAAGGCGTCTCTACAAAAGGGGGAAATCTGGATTCTGGTGAATAATGCCAAGATTCAAAAAGTGTAGCGCTAATCCCCTATCACTGCTCCGCCTTGGAGTCTTCCTGGCATTGAAGGCTCTGCGGGCGTGCGGACTAAGGTCTAGGCGGGCGCAACTGATGTGAAGCAGTCTTGCAAGGACCCTTTTTTATGGACACGCAGCAGAGTCGAGACAAGATCCTGGCCCGTATTCGGGCCCTGCAGGGACACGCGCCGGGGCTGCGTCAGAAGGAGTTGGGGGCGGCCCAGGCCTATCTTGCCTACCACCCTGAAGGGCCTCAGCCCCGCATCGAGGGAGACCTCATCGACCGGTTTGAGGCCCAGTCCCGAATACTCTCGGCCAGCGTGATCAGGCTGCAGCGCCGAGACCTTGTTCCTGCCGAGGTGGCCCGTTATCTCAAGGCGGAGGGTATTGCGCCCGAGGCCATCTGCTGGCCGTCCCTCATTTCCCTGGACTGGTCTACGGTCGGCCTTGCGGTAGAGGGGCGTGCGCCCGTGCGCGATACGCCAAAGCCTGATTTGGTGGGCATCACCGGATGTTTTGCTGCGATCGCCGAGACGGGAACGCTGGCCATGGTCTCGGGCCCGGAAACACCGGCCTCGATGACGTTGTTGCCGGAGACGCATATTGCCTTGGTACCCGCGTCGCGGATCTGCCCCTATATGGAAGACGTCTTTGTCCGGCTGCGTGGGGAGCGGGGCAGCCTGCCTCGGGCACTGAACTTTATTTCTGGGCCGTCTCGCACGGCGGATATTGAGCAGACCCTGGTGCTGGGGGCCCACGGCCCCTATCGCGTTCATGTGATTATTTTGGAGAATGAATGATGTCTCGTCCCCGTCTGCTGGTCACCCGGCGAATCTACCCTGATGTTCTCGATCGGCTTACCGCCGTCTTCGATGTCTCGCACAACCAGGAGACAGACACCCCGAGATCAAAGCCACAACTCCTCGAATTGATCAGTTCGGCCGACTACCTCTTTTGTACCGTGGCCGACCGCATTGACGCAGACATTCTTGCCGCGGCTAAGAACCTGAAGATGATTGCCACGGGGGCGGTGGGTACGAACAACATTGATCTGGCAGCCTGCCGGTCACGGGGCATTCCCGTGTCGAACACGCCCGATGTCCTCACAGAAACCACCGCAGATTTCGGATGGGCGCTGATTATGGCAACTGCCCGCCGTATTGGGGAGGGCGAGCGGTATGTACGTGGCGGCCATTGGAAGGGGTGGGCCTTTGATCAACTCACGGGTGTGGATGTGCATGGCAGCACCCTTGGCATTTTCGGCATGGGCCGCATTGGCGCTGCCATTGCCCGCCGGGCCAAGGGTTTCAACATGCAGGTGCTCTATCACAACCGTTCCCGCGCCACCGAGGAGGAAGGCGCCCGGTATGTGGACAAACAGACGCTGCTCAAGTCCTCAGACTTTGTCATCCTGGTGGTCCCTTATTCCGCCGAGACCCACCATCTCATTGCGCAGGCTGAGTTGGCGCTGATGAAACCAACCGCCTGCCTCATCAATATTGCCCGCGGAGGGGTGGTCAACGATGCCGATTTGCTGGCTGCGCTTGAGCGCAAGCAGATTCGGGCTGCAGGCCTGGATGTCTTCGAGAATGAACCCGCGCTCCTGCCTGGTTTCTGTGATCTCGACAATGTCGTCTTGGCCCCCCATATCGCGAGTTCTACGCGGGCCACCCGAGGGGCGATGAACCATCTGGCGGCCGATAACCTCTTGGCCCACGTGGCCGGGCGGCCCTTGAAGACCCCGGTTGCTTAGCGCTATAATCGAGCGTTTTTTCCTTGCCACACCCGAGCAATTGTTGGGGTGGCTTTTATCCATAAGGCAAAAGGAGTGGTACGCATATGCGTCACTATGAAGTGGTTTTTATTGTCCATCCCGATCAGAGCGAGCAGGTGCCCGCCATGATCGAAAAATATTCCGCCATTGTGAGCGGCCAAGGCGGGAAAGTGCACCGCCTAGAAGATTGGGGGCGTCGCCAGCTGGCCTACCCGATTGAGAAGCTCGCAAAAGCCCATTACGTGTTGATGAACATCGAATGCGGCCAGACCGAACTCGGTGAGCTTGAGCACGCCTTCCGTTTTAACGATGCGGTGCTGCGTCACCTCGTGGTGAAAATGAAGAAGGCCGAGTTAGGGCCCTCCCCGATGATTAAGGTGATCCAGCGCGAAGAGGCCCGTAAGGTCGCGGCCGAAGCGGCGGTTGCCTAAGGTAGAGGGCAGGGCAGCGGGACGGTACGGCAGCCGTTGTGCTTAACCGACTCTCGCTTGAGGCAAGCCTCGCAGACAAGAAGCCCCTGCGATACAGCCCCTCAGGCGCAGCAGTCTTGGAGTGCACGGTCTGGCACGAGTCCCAGGTGAGACAAGCGTCTTCTGATAGAAAACTCTCGTTTCTTGCCCCGGTAAAGGCTGTGGGACCGATCGCAGAGCAGTTGGCGGTCCAGCCCCTTGGCCAGGCACTGAGGCTTTCGGGATTCGTAGCGCCCCGAGCCTCTGCCCGCACCCGAACCGAGGCTGCCGCCCGTCCTGTAGCAGGTTTAATTTTTCATGTGACCGAATTTGATATTGGAGCGTAAACATGGCTTTTGGTAAGAAACCTTTCGACAAGAAAAAACCCCGTCGTCCGGCCCAGTCGGCCCTCTTTAAGCGTAAGCGCGTCTGCCGCTTCACGGCCGATAAGGTTGAGCAGATCGACTACAAAGACATCGACACCCTAAAAGACTTCGTTACGGAGACAGGCAAGGTGATTCCTGCCCGCATTACCGGCACCAGCGCCCGGTATCAGCGGCAGCTCACCACCGCCATCAAGCGGGCGCGATTCCTTGCGCTGCTTGCCTTTACCGACAACCATTAATCAGGAGCCAGACATGCAAGTAATTCTTCTGGACAAGGTGGCCAACCTCGGAACCCTCGGAGAAGTGGTGCGGGTGAAAGACGGCTATGCCCGTAATTTTCTTATTCCCCAGGGCATGGCCCGTCGGGCTACCCAGGCCGCTATTGCCGAGTTCGAGGCGCGTCGTGCAGAGTTAGAGAAGGCCGCTGCTGCAAAGCTCGCCGAGGCCCAGGCTTTGGCTGGCAAGATCTCTGGGCTCGTAGTCGAGATTCGCCAAAAGGCGGGTGTTGATGGCCGACTCTTTGGGTCTGTGACGAACTTCGACATCGCAGAGGCCCTGCAGGCTAAGGGCCTGGGCGTTGCCAAGGCGCAGATTCGTATGCCCAATGGGCCGCTGAAGGCAGTGGGCGAGTTTGCACTCGAGGTGGCGCCTCACACCGATGTCGTCACCAATATCACGGTGCGCGTGGTGGGTGAGACGGCCTAAGAGGGAGGGGCATGGCGGTTGATCCCACCGCTTCGCTACGGCTGCCGCCGCATTCGGTTCAGGCGGAGGCGGCCGTTCTCGGTGGGCTGCTCATCGACAATGTCGCCTGGGATCGCATCGGCGATCTCATTCGCCCAGAGGATTTTTACCGGGCGGATCACCGCATGGTCTTTGCGGCGATCTCCCGCCTCATTGAGCAGTCAAAGCCTGCCGATGTGGTTACGGTATTCGAACTTCTGCAGCAGCTGGGTCAGGCCGAAGACGTCGGTGGCTTGCCGTATCTCAATAGCCTTGCCCAGGAGACCCCGTCCGCAGCCAATATTCGCCGGTACGCGGAAATTGTGCGTGACCGTGCCATCCTGCGGCAGCTCGTAGGGGTCAGCGACGAGATTGCCACAACGGCCCTGAACCCGGAAGGCCGGGAGACCCGCCAGATTCTTGATGAGGCTGAGACCAAGATCTTTCGGATTGGCGAAGAAGGGGCCCGGGGCAGACAGGGTGTCGTGTCGTTTGATCAGCTCATTAAGACGGTAGCCCGCCGCATCGATGAACTCGCGAATAACCCCAACCCTTCCGATGTCACCGGCGTGCCCTCCGGGTTTCTGGATCTCGACCAGAAGACAGCCGGCATGCATGGCGGCGACCTGATTATCGTGGCGGGTCGCCCCAGTATGGGCAAGACCTCCTTTGCGCTCAATATCGGGGAGCATGTTGCGATCGATCAGGGCCTGCCGATCATCGTGTTTAGTATGGAAATGGGCGCTGAGCAGCTGGCGCTGCGAATGATCTGTTCGGTCGGGCGCATCGATTCGCAGCGGCTTCGCACCGGCCGGCTTGCCGACGAAGACTGGGATCGCCTGACGCATGCGCTAGAAAAGATGAAGGGGGTGCCGGTCTTTATCGACGAGACGCCTGCACTCAATCCCCTGGAGTTACGCTCTCGGGCCCGTCGGCTGGCCCGACAGGCTGGGGGCCTCGGGCTTATCGTGGTGGACTACATTCAGCTCATGAGTGGCACCAACTCGGCAGAGAACCGCGTCACCGAGATCTCCGAGATTACCCGTTCCCTCAAGAGCCTGGCCAAAGAACTCAGCTGCCCCGTCATTGCCTTGTCGCAGCTTAACCGCACGGTAGAGCAGCGGACAGACAAACGGCCTGTCATGAGCGATCTGCGCGAGAGTGGCTCTATTGAGCAGGATGCTGATGTCATTCTCTTTATTTATCGTGATGAGGTCTACCGTGCAGACTCCCCAGACAAAGGCGTTGCCGAAATCATTATCAGCAAGCAGCGTAACGGACCGATTGGCACCGTGCGGCTGACCTTTTTGGGCCAGTACACCAAGTTTGAGAATCATGCGCCCCCTGCGCCGTCTGGCTATGGCGGGGGCGGGGGCGGGGGCCCGCCGTTTTAGCGGCGCGCAGAGGAATCTAGTCGCCGGATCAGGCCGAGGCACCACACTCGCACCGCCCGAGTAACCCAAGAAGGAGCAGCAGGTATGGCATCGTCGATGACACTCCACAGCTATTGGCGCTCGTCGGCTGCCTATCGGGTGAGGAGTGTCATCGACGATGCCAT
>JBDLQX010000128.1:0-6258 GCA_039800345.1 Pseudomonadota bacterium
AGTCAGCCATGGCTGTTCCAATCTTTATCTTTGAACGTCTTCAAAGCCTCGCCCCTTAGAAACTCCCCAACCCCAAGCGGCATGTGCACTTTTTTCCCGGTATCGGATTTGTCGGCGAGGCTTCCGGAAACTTTAGGAAATACAACTGTTTTTTCTGAAAACACCCCAAAACCACCTTAAGTAGGTGTGTGCTCACACTAATATTGAGGGTCTTCATGGCCTGTAGAAGCAAAAACTAGGCCGAAGTCGGGGGCGACTTATCGTCGATTGAATGCCGAGATGGCGGCCGCGTCCATCGCCTTCTGCTCACGAATCGACGCGGCCTTTTCCTGCCGAGTCGCATCGCGCTCAATCAGCGACTCCATCTTTTGCTCTTCCTTTCGAGCGGTATTGAATTTTTCAACCAACTGCTCGCGGTGCCGAATCAACTTGTGCAGCTCCTCGTCGGTTCCACGAAGGGCAAGCCCCAGGTTGCTTAAAAAAATCGTAATCACCTGAATGTCGGCCATAGTCTGGCCACCGGTCTGCCGCATGAGGCGCGCCTGGTTCTCCGCCATGAGGGCCAGTATCTGGTTCTTGCGGCCCTGGGTCTGAGCAAGCGCCTGATCGACTTGCTGCAACATTCGGCGGGCCTCTCCTACCCTCGTCTCGGCAAGCTGCGAGAGTACCTTCCAGGCCTTCTTGGTCATGGGGCTGCCTTAGAGAATCGTGCGGTGTTGGCATTGCCGGCACTGGCTGGCGCTGCCGCCCCACCAGACCCCGCAGCCCGTGCAGGTTGGGGTCTTGTCTGACCAGCACCCGCAGTTGCCTGGGCAGGCTTGGGCTCAGACTGCATCACCCCCACCATGCCCGACTGGGTCGTTGAGAAGTCAACCGCCTCGGTCATGTCCTGACAGAGAAAGGATTCCATAGCAGGTCGCAATGCAATGGCGGCATCTAAATCGGGGTTGGCGCCCGCCTGATAGGCGCCGACCTGAATCAGATCGAGGTTCTGCTGGTACAGCGACCAGAGTCGGCGGAAACGATTTGCCGTTTTGAGGGTGGCAGGGTCCACCAGATTCTGAATCACCCGCGAAATTGAGCCATTAAGGTCGATGGCCGGGTAATGGGCGGCATCTGCCAAAGACCGCGACAGCATCACCTGCCCATCCAGCGAGGCCCGGGCAATATCGACAATCGGGTCGTTGGCATCGTCATTTTCAGCCAGCACGGTATAGACGGCCGTAATCGTGCCGTGTCCGTGACGGCCCACCCCCGCGCGCTCGATCAGCGAGGGCAAAAGGCTAAACACCGAGGGCGGGTAGCCCTTAGCCGTAGGGGGTTCACCCACAGCGAGGCCAACTTCTCGCTGTGCGTGGGCCACGCGAGTGAGGCTATCGACAAGCATCAGCACATTCTTACCCTGATCACGAAAATACTCTGCAATCAGGTGCGTATAAAGAGCGGCCTTGAGTCGCAGAATGGCAGAGACGTTGGCAGGCGCTGCAACCACCACACTCTTGGCCAGCCCTTCGGGCCCGAGCGATTCTTGAATAAAGGCCTGCACCTCTCGGCCGCGTTCGCCCACAAGCCCAATGACCACGAGATCGGCCTTGGTATACCGGGTGAGCATACCCAGCAGACTGCTCTTGCCGACCCCCGACCCTGCCACGAGGCCCACACGCTGGCCCTTACCCATCGTGAGCAGCCCATTAATGGCCTTCACGCCCACATCAAGCACCTCATGAATGGGGCCCCGTTCCATAGGATTGACTGGCAGCCCAAGAAGCGACAAACGATCTTTACAGTCGGGGTCGGGGCTGCCATCTAAGGCCTCGCCCCGTGGGCCAATCACACGCCCCAGGAGTTCCGGTCCAAGTCGTGCCTGGGCGGTACTCTCAATCACCCGCACCATATCGCCCGGGCCGATGCCCTTGGGCTCCACAAAGGGCATGAGATAGAGAATCTGGTCCTGAAAACCCACGACCTCAGCCTCTAACCGGTGGCCATGGTCGCTCACCACCTCACAGACAGCTCCCAATGGGGCCATGAGTCCGCGTACCTCAATCGTGAGCCCCACTACTCGGGCAAGGCTGCCGGTGCGGGTGGGCGTTGGCGCCCGCGCCCGATGCAGGGCCTGGTTAGCCAGGGTCTGAAAGCTCACGCCCCATCCTCTGTGGCATCGATCACCGAATCGACGGCATCGAAGGCCTCCTTCACCCGCTCCACATTCTGTAAGAACGACTGTGGCGGGCTACCCGCCTCAAGGCCCGAGGTCAGCGATAACCAGAGCCGTTCGGCCCGGTCTTCGATGAGGTCTTCGACCATAGCGCCATTCATCTGCACCCGCACACCACCCTGCGTCATCCCGGGATCGGCCTTGAGGGTCATGGTGGAAGGTAAGACCGGCGCATGCTTCTGAAACCGCGCCAGGTCTTGGGGATTGAGCCGCACCAGAATAGGCGCGGTTGTCTCCTGCCCAAACTCATCAAGGCTTGTCTGAATGAGCCGCTCAATGGCAGCACTCGATACAGACAGCTCGCCGCGCACCAGCTGCTCGGCCAGATGCATCGCGAGCTTGAGAAGCGGCGCATAAAAACTATCGGTGTCTCGCGCCGACTCCGCCATGCGCGCAGCGAGGTCGTGCAGATCTTCGGCGGCCAACTCTACCTCGGCCTGCAGTTCGTCACGTACCGCAGCCTCGGCCTTGGCATGGCCCTCATCGTAACCACGTTGATAGGCTGCATCGTCGATGGCCTGTCGCTCCTGCTCTATGGCGACAGCAGTCTCCTGCAGGCGGGTATCGGCCTCCTGCAACGCCGCCTCTCGGCCTTGGGTGAAGGCCTCATCAAACATCTGCTGAATATCGGCGGCCGAGACGAGTTGCATGCCCTCGGGTATGGGCCCCGAGGGAGTGGCGGGCGCGATCGCCTCAGTTTTTTCATTATCGGCCGTAAGCGCAGGCTCTTCTGGCGGTGCCTCAAGCGCCATCGCCTCTGCAGTGGCTGCCTCTGCTAAGACTGCTGCCTCTGATCCCCCGGCTACCTCCACAGTCTCTTTGGCCTCTGCACCTTCTGCGCGCTGCGCCTCTTGGCTCTGACTCTCTTGTGTTGCGCGTGCCTCGGCCTCCTTAGCCTCTTGGGCCTCCCGCTCTTCCTTGGCCTGTGCCTCCTTGGCCTTTGCCGCTTCGGCATCCCTTTCTTCGGCCTTCGACCGCGGTGCGGTCTTGGAAATCTCTGTGACCTGGGCCATGGTCTTCGGTGACAAAAGCTGAAAGCCCTTGCTCGATACACCAGCCAGGGTGCGGGCAATCGCCTGCTGCACGAGCGGGTCGGGCAGGGAAATTTCTTTTTCGGGCAGACCAATCTTAAAGGGCTGGCGTGCCCCTTTTTCAGGAATCTGGTCGGCCCCCTTAAAAAGATGGTCCCCGGGCTTGGGCTCAAAGAGCGCGCCCTCGGGCTTCACCAGGGCAAGCGCCCGGCGTCCGTCCGGGTCACCCGAATGGGTAAACCGGGCGTCGTTTTTAAACAAAATCTTCTCCGCGGCCAGCCAGCATTATTTCGCCCTTATCAGAGAGCTTTTTGGCCAGACGCATGATCGACTTCTGGGCATCTTCCACATCGGTAAGCCGCAGGGGGCCCTTGCCCTCCATCTCGTCGATAAACATGACACGGGCACGGGCCGACATGTTGCCAAAGAACTTGTCTTTCACGGGTTCGGTTGCACCCTTGAGGGCCACCATGAGCATGTCTTGCTCGATGTTGCGCATGAGGGTCTGAATGCTGCGGTTATCTACGCCCACCAGGTTCTCAAAGGAGAACATGTTGTCTTGCACCTTCATGGCAATATCGGGGTCGAGGTCATTCAGTCCATTAAGAATCACCGACTCGAGATCGGCCTTGGTGAAGTTCATAATCTTTGCGGCGGCCTTCACGCCACCAAAGCTTGAGGACTTCGCAGACGAACTCTTCGAGAACTGCTCCTTCATGATCTTCTCAAGCTCCTGCATAGCCGAGGGCTGCACGGTCTCAAGAGACGCCACCCGCCGCAGTACTTCAGGCCGAATATCGGGCGAAAGAAACGCGAGCACATCGGCGGCCACATCAAAATCACAGACCGACAAAATAATCGCAATCACCTGGGGGTGCTCGGCACGAATCATGTCAGAAATCGAGCGGGCATCCATCCAGCGCAGAATCTCTAGGCCCTTGCTCGACGCCCCGGGCATGATGCGGCTCAAAATCGAGGCGGCCTTGTCTTCACCCAAAGCCCGCTTCAATACATTTTCCACATAGTCAGAACTACCAAGGCCCAGGCTTGTCTGCTTCTTAATGGTGTTGATGAAGTCATCCAGCACAATGCTCACCGCCTCTTGCGAGAGGTCTTGCACCGCGGTCATGGCCGCACCAATGGCCTGAACCTCTTTGGGGCTCATGTACTTAATAATGTCTGCGGCCTGCTGCTCACCTAAGAGCAGCATGAGCACCGCCGCGCGCTCGGTAGTGGTGAGCTCCGCAAGCTCCTGCTGAACCGCCTCCGAGACCGCCTCGGGGCCTGACGGGCCACCGGCCGGGGCAGGGAGCTTTGCAACTTCGTCTTTATCAGCCATGACAGACTCCGTGTGATTTTCTTTTTAAGCCGGCTTAATCAGGTTCTTCATCACCGTGGCCACCCGGCCCGAGTCCTCAGAGACCAGGAACCGAATCAAGGCCACCTTATCGTCATAAGAGTTCGCGGTGTTGAGCATATCGATCGAAATCGAAGACTTCTTGGGCTTTAACTTCGCCTTAATATCTTCCAATGACTCGCCTTCTTCAAGTTCAATCATGCCCATTTCTTCCTGTGAGAGTTCGGTCGGGAGGCCAGTAGCGCCCTCAGGTAGGGGCTGACCATCGGGGCCCGCGAGAATCGGGCGACCATCTTGGCCCAATACGGGCCTACCATCGGCGCCCAAGACGACAGGCAGCGGCAGTCCATCCGGGCCCAGCGGCACCTTGGCAAGCTCCTCGGCCGCCTTCTTAGCCTCTTCCTCGGCCTTGGCCGCCATCTCGGCCGCAAGCTTGGCCTCCGCCTCGGCCTTGGCCTGTCGGGCCGCCTGCCGCTCCATGCGGGCAATATCGCGTGGGGTCATGGTCTGACCGGTCATCTGATTCACCACCGGTCGAATAATCGTCACCAGGATCACCAGGAAGATGAGCGTGGTGATGAGGATTTTTACCGAGGTCATCAGGTCTTCGTCTTGGAACCACTCTTTGGGCGGCTCGGTGGGGGCAAATTGGGCGGGCATCAGGGTGACCATATCGCCCCGGCCCTCTTGAAAGCCGACCACGCCGCGCACCAGATTGGTAAGCCGATCAAGTTCACCCTGACTGTAGCCGTGCAGGGCGGCCAGCGCAGCTGCCTGCGCGGCAGCCTCGGCTGCGCCTTCGCCATTGGCCCCATTCGCAGTAACTGCGGGAGCAGCAGGCTTGGGCCCATACGGAAAGCCCTTCTCGTTAATCACCACCGCCACGCTCACCCGGGTAATGGAACCTGTGGGGTTCTTGATGTAGCGCACCGTCTTATCAATCTCGTAGTTACGGGTCGCGCGTTTACTGAGCGTGGTGTTTTCTTGTAACGCATCATCCGCGCTTGCACCGGTCTGGTCGGTGTTCACCACCGGTGGGGGAGGCGTATTGGTAATCGAGCCGGGAATCCCTTCGGCCGTGAGGCGCTGTGAACGGTCTTCGGCCAAGACTTCCGACCGGGTCTTAGGTCCCGTCTTAGTATTGTCAAAATCTTCAACAGCCACTTCGCTCTCAGTGAAGTCGAGCGTGACATCTACCTGGGTGCGCACATTGGCCTCGCCCACAATCGGGGCAAGAATCTCCATCACGCGGGCACGGTAGGTTTCTTCTACCTTTTGCTTGTGGTTGAGTTGCGCATCGGTAAGCCCCAAGGGCGTGTTCTCAGGCCGTTGAGTGAGGAGGTTGCCGAAGTTATCCACCACCGAGACATTGGTAGCGGCCATATACGGGATGCTCGAAGACACAAGATGCACAATGGCATCGACCTGGTTACGGCTCACAATACGGCCCTGCTGTGGTGTCACCACCACCGAGGCCTTGGGCTCTGCGCGGTCGCGCACAAAGACACTCTGCTTAGGCAGGGCGAGGTGTACCCGAGCCGACTGGATCGTGGCGATCTGGGTAATGCTTGAGGCCAGCTCCTGCTCCATAGCCTTGATGTAGCGCACCTGCTCCATAAACTGGCTGGTGGTCATGGCGCTTTGCTCGCTTA
>JBDLQX010000129.1:0-4546 GCA_039800345.1 Pseudomonadota bacterium
GGGGCGCTCTACAACATGGCCGCCCAAGACCTTGCCCTGTCCAAAGCCATCGTTGCGGCCACCCGGTCGCTTGGCGATAACCTAGTGCTCTATGTCTTGTCGGGCAGTACCACCGAGGCAGTCGCCCGAGAGGCTGGCCTGCGAGTAGCCTGCGAGGTCTTTGCCGATCGCCGCTATGAACCCTCCGGCGCGCTTGTCTCGCGCCGTGACCCGCGCGCACTGATTACCGATGTAGAGGAATCCATGAACCACGTGCTGCGCATGGTGCGCGAAGGGGTCTGCCTGGCGGTAGATGGGTCTCGTATTCCCTTAGAGGCCGATACCGTCTGTCTCCATGGCGATCAGCCAGAGGCTGTGGCCTTCGCCCAGCGGCTCTATGCCGAATTCACAGCACAGAAGATTCGTATCGAGACCATGTAAGCTATTCGTGTTTTCTTTATCCTTTTCCTTCGGAGACCAACCATGAACCGCAGACTCTTTGGACTCGCCCTATCGGCGACGCTTTTCTCTGCCACCCTTCCCGTAGCTGCGCAGACCAAGTGGGATCTCGCCTCAGCCTACCCACCGGGCAACTTCCACACCCAGCTTCTCAATCAGTTTGCCTCCGAGGTTGACAAGGCCTCCGGCGGAAAACTCAAGATCACCGTGCATTCTGGTGCTTCTCTCTTTAAAGCGCCGGAGATCCTGCGTGCCGTTCGCGGTTCACAGGTGCAGGCCGGTGAGGTCTTGCTGGTGAACTTCCAGAATGAGGCCCAGATTTTTGGTGCCGATGGCATTCCATTTCTCGCCACCGGTTACGACACGGCTCAGAAGCTCTACCGTGCTCAGAAGCCTCTGCTAGAGAAGAAGCTTGCTGAGCAGGGCGTCATGCTGCTGTATTCGGTGCCCTGGCCTCCGCAAGGCATTTACAGCAAGAAGCCCATCAACTCGGCTGCCGACCTCAAGGGTATTAAGTGGCGTGCCTACAGCCCCGCAACGGGCCGTATTGCGGAACTCGTCGGCGCGCAGCCTGTTACTGTGCAGCAGGCAGAGCTGAGCCAGGCCATGGCCACGGGGGTAATTGAGGCCACCATGACCTCTGGCGCAACCGGGGTCGATACCAAGATGTGGGAGCAGATGTCCCACTACTACGACGTGCAGGCCTGGCTTCCCAAGAATGCGGTATTGGTGAATAAGAAAGCCTTTGACAGCCTCGATGCCGCGACACGCGATGCGGTACTAAAGGCTGCAGCCGAAGCAGAAAAGCAGGGTTGGGCCAATTCGCAGAAGGTGATGACCGACACCACCGCTGCGCTCAAGGCCAATGGCATGAAGGTCGAGCCGCCTTCTGCCCAGTTGCGCGCCGACATGCAGAAAGTGGGTGCAACGCTGCTTGAGGAGTGGTTGAAGAACGCCGGGGCCGAGGGCCAAGACATGATCAATGCCTATCGGCGTTGATGCGACGTTTTCTCGATCGACTCTATGACGGCGCGGGCATTCTCGCCGCGCTGTGTATGGCTGCCCTGCTGGTCACCGTGCTTGTCACGATTGCCAGCAGGGAGTTTGACTTTCAGGTCTCCGGTATTGACGGGTATGCGGGCTACTTTATGGCCGCCTGTGCGTTTCTCGGTTTGGCCCACACATTCAAGCGTAACGAACATATTCGGGTGACGCTCTTTTTAGGCCTAGCAAAGGGCCGAGCGCGGTTCTGGATTGAGCTCTGGGCGCTGGCTGCGAGCAGTCTTCTCTCCCTTCTTCTGGCCTTCTTCAGCCTGCGCCTTACCTGGCAGTCTTATGTCTTCAAAGATGTCTCCACCTCCATGGATGCAACACCGCTCTGGATTCCTCAGACAGCGATGGCCCTAGGGGCCGTACTCTTTGCGGTGGCTGTGTTCGATGCCCTCCTCTGCCATCTGCGCGGTAAACCCTTTGTGGCCCCAGCGCTAACACAGGAATTCAGCCATGACTGAGTTCGGCATGGCGGGGCTGCTGATCCTCAGCCTCTTTCTGATTCTCGCCAGTGGGGTCTGGGTTGGTCTGACGCTCGCAGGGGTAGCCTGGATAGGCATGGTGCTCTTCTCTGCCCGGCCTGCCGGTGACGCCATGGCGGTCACGATCTGGGGTGCGTCCTCAAGCTGGACCCTCACCGCGCTGCCACTTTTTATTCTGATGGGTGAAATTCTCTTTCGCACGCGTCTGTCTGAAGACATGTTCAAGGGGCTCGCGCCGTGGCTGGGGAGTATTCCGGGCCGGCTACTGCACACGAATGTTCTGGGCTGCACCATCTTTGCTGCGGTATCGGGATCGAGCGCGGCCACCTGCGCCACGATTGGAAAGATCACCCTGCCGGAGCTGAAGTCTCGAGGTTATCCGGAGAGCATGGTCATTGGAAGTCTCGCCGGCGCGGGAACGCTTGGCCTTTTGATTCCGCCCTCCATCATCATGATCGTCTACGGGGTGACGGCCGAGGTCTCTATCGCCAAGCTCTTTATTGCGGGCCTGCTGCCAGGCCTCCTGCTTGCAGCCCTCTTCTCCGGCTATATCGCCGGCTGGGCGCTGCTCTCGCCGAATGCGGTGCCGCGCGAAGATACCTCGCAGAGCCTCATTGAAAAATTCACCTCACTCTTTCGGCTCGCCCCCATCATTGCGCTGATCGCGGGGGTCTTGGGTACCATCTACTTCGGCATAGCAACCGCCACCGAGGCGGCTGCCGTTGGTGTGGTCGGCGCGTTGATTATCGCTGCGGCCCAAGGCGTTTTGAGCCGCAAGACCCTGGTCGATGCCTTCATGGGGGCCACCCGCCTCTACTGCATGATCGCCTTTATTTTGGCGGGCGCGGCGTTTTTAACGCTGGCCATGGGCTATATCGGGCTGCCGCGTTTTCTGGCCGAAGCGATAGCGGGCATGGGGTTGTCTCGGTTTGAACTCATTCTGGTGATCATGGCTTTTTACATCTTGTTGGGATGCTTCTTGGACGGCATCTCGATGATTGTGCTCACCATGGGCGTGATTCTCCCTACCGTATCGGCGGCGGGTATCGATCTCATCTGGTTCGGTATCTTTCTGGTCATCGTGGTGGAGATGGCCCAGATCACCCCACCGGTGGGCTTTAATCTCTTTGTGCTTCAAGGAATGACCGGCCGCCCTCTGGGGTACATCGCCCGTGTGACCTTTCCCATGTTTCTCTTAATGGTCATAGCGGTGCTGTTAATTTATCAGTTCCCCGGCATTGTCCAGTGGCTACCCGCCCAGATGTCCCGTTGATGCGCTAGGCGCGTCGCGGCCAGTCCCCCTTCTCCCCCTCAGCCCCGTGTCCCATTCGCCTCAGCTTCGGCTTGCCCTTTTGTTGTTTGTTGCCTCAGGTCTCTGCCTCTCGGGGCTGGATGGGGTGGGGAAGCTGGTTCTCACCGATTCGGGCCTCTTGTTGCTTGTCTGGTCACGCTACGTGGGGCATCTGGTGCTCTCACTGCCCATTGCTTACGCGTACGCGGGCCCCCGGTTTTACCAGACCGCGCGACCCGGGCTGCAGATGATTCGTTCAACGCTCATGGCATTAACCACCCTGCTCTTCTTTGCCGGCGTCCAATGGCTGCCCTTGGCAGAGGCTTCTGCCCTTGCCTTCACCGCACCGATCTGGGTGGCTCTTTTTTCCTGGAAGGTGCTCGGAGAGCCCGTTGCCAAGAGCGACAAATGGATCGCTGCGGTAGGCTTTTCGGGAGTGCTCTTGATTGTGCGGCCAGGTACGGACGTCTTTCATCCGGCAGCGCTGCTTCTTATTGCGATGGCACTCGTGAATGCGGGTTACCAGCTGCTGACCCGTAAGCTCACGGTCGACTCGGCCTACACCACCTTTTTCTATACCCCATTGGTGGGCGCCATCGTCTCATCGGTGCTGCTTGTCTTCTATGGCTTTCCAGAAACGCTCTCCACCACCGCCATGATCCTTCTGGGAATGACAGGGGTGCTCGGTGGACTGGGCCACCTGCTCATTATTCTGTCGTTCTACCGCGCGCCGCCGGCAAGCCTCACGCCCTTTGTCTACCTGCAGATGATCTGGGCGATCGCGATTGGCTGGCTGCTCTTCGCACAGCTACCCGATGCTATTGCGCTGATGGGCATGGGGGTAATCGTCTGCGCGGGGCTCTGGCTGATTTTGCATCGGCGGCGGGCGATGCGGGCTGCACCGCATTCAGCACCGCCAGGTGGTGGGTGATTAAACTAGATTGATTAGTTCAGTACAGACAAGCGGCCATTGCCCTGTAGCTCTGGCTCCTGTTCGAACTCAGGACCGATACGACGTGAGTCATCTAAGACGCGGTCGCGCAGTCGCTGATGCAGTTGGGCAACCTCAATCTTGGGGCCCTCTTCAATTAAAACGCGCATGAGGTGGTAGCCAAAGAGCCTGTGGCCCCGGTCTTTGTCTTGGTTTGAAAATTGATCACCGCGCCCCGCAGTGAGCACCGCTAGGCGGGAAGAATCTGGGAAGCTCTGCTTGGGCGAGACAGTAATAGGCGCGATGCCTTCAAAGACGATGGTGTCCTTACCCGATCTCCCGGAAAAACAGGCA